>NZ_KE150490.1:328058-427543 GCF_000411575.1 Capnocytophaga sp. oral taxon 336 str. F0502
CATTAATCATTAACCATTAATCATTAACCATTAATCATTAACCATTAATCATTAACTACGCTTCCCATTTGCTAATTTTCTAATTTTCTAATTTGCTAATTTTCTAATTTTTCACCTACCCATAGGTTTTATTTATATATGTAAATATATGACTTTTAGATTGTTACTACTACCTATGTACTATGTAAATTAAATTTTTGTTCTAACCATTTGGTTAATTCAAAAACTCGTTGTACCTTTGCCCCCGAAAATCAGAAGTAACGATGAAGAAGACAAAAGATATAAGCACCGAAGAACGCATCAAAGCCGCTGCCCGCAAAGTCTTTCATCAGAAAGGTTTTGCAGGCACACGCACTCGCGACATCGCCGAAGAAGCGGGTATCAACCACGCAATGCTCAACTATTATTTTCGTAGTAAAGAAAAGCTCTTTGAAATGGTAATGATGGAAACAATGGCGCAATTCTTTAAAGGAGTAAACCTTATGCTGAACGACGAAAGTACCTCTCTCGATGAGAAAATAGACCTCATCGTCTCTAACTACGTCGATTTACTCCTCAAAGAACCCGAATTACCTACCTTTATACTCAATGAGGTGCGTCCTAACCCGCAAGCATTTGTAGAGCAAAACCCTATTAAAGAGGCACTTACTCACTCTGTGCTCACCCGTCAATATGCCGAAGCTGTAGCCCGTGGCGAAATCACAGAGCCTAACCTAATGCAAGCTATCCTAAATGTCATCGGGTTGGTAATATTTCCTTTCATTGCAAAACCTATCCTAACCTCAATTATCAACATACCCGAAGAACAGTACAAAGTCCTAATGCTCCAGCGTAAAACTCTTATCCCCCAATGGATTAAAGCGATGCTATGGAAATAATAATACGATTTCTCTTAAACAATTGTCTTTGCGGATTGTCCCCCTTCGGGGGAACGGAGGCTAAATAACATTTTTTTTATCTATACCCTAACCAAATGGTTAAACTAATTTATTAACACTATAATACCCCTAAAAGCCTTAATTCATCAGTCTTTTACTCTGTTTTATGGCTTGCCCCCTCTCTTTCGGAGAGGGGGAACGGGGGTGAGGATTGCCACTATGAAACACCTTATCCTAACACTCACCGCATCTATAGCCCTTACTCTCACCACGCAAGCGCAGGCTATCCTTTCTTTGGAGGACTGCTATCGTCTTACTCGTGAGAACTACCCTACCATCAAAAAGCTCGATTTGGTAGCCAAAACCGAAGGCTATACCCTTGCCAATGCCAATCGTGCTTACCTTCCACAGGTCTCTATCCTAGGGCAAGCCACTTACCAGTCGGAAGTAACCGACCTCTCTAAAACCATTGTAGGAGCACTCCCACTGCCTCCTAACGTCTCTTTGCCTACGATTGACAAGGAGCAATACAAGGTCGTGGGCGAGGTAAGCCAACTTCTCTATGGAGGTGGTGCGATTCACAGTCAGAAGGCAGTCGCCAAAGCTCAAAGTGCTGTCCAAGCGCAAGCGGTCGAAACGCAGTTATACACCCTAAAACAACGCGTGAGCAACCTATATTTTGGGGTATTACTCATCAATGCCCAGTTATCGCAAAACCGCCTCAATATCGAAACGCTTGAGTCGCAATTTAAGAAGGCGGAAGTAGCCCTAAAAAACGGTACGATCCTCCCCAGCAATGTAGACGAGTTGAAAGCCGAAATCCTCCGTGTAAGAATGCAAACCACCGAGTACGAAGCCACCCAAACTACATACTTGCAAATGCTGTCTACTTTCATAGGCAAAGAGCTCACCAACGCTTCCCAGCTTACACAGCCTACGCCCCAATCCCAGTCTCAAAGCGTAAGTACCGAGATTTTTCGTCCTGAACTCAAAGGGTTTCAGCTACAGGAATCGTTGCTCAAAGCGCAAGAAAAACAGCTCAACACCGAATTCCTACCCAAGCTCAGTGCGTTTTTCCAAGGCGGTTACGGGCGTCCCACACTCAATATACTCAACAACCAAGCGGACTTCTACTACATCACAGGGCTCCGCTTGCAGTGGAACTTAAGTCCGCTATACAACCTATCGAGCAAGAGACATATTTTGCGCCTCAATCGCGAAAGTATCGCAACCGACCGTCAAGCCTTTTTGCTCAACACAAAACTCGAACTTACCCAGCAGTCCGAGCAACTTAAAAAGCTACAAAAGCTGATAGAACAAGACGAAGCATCGGTAACTTTGCGCCATTCCGTCGCCAAAGCAGCCGAAGTACAATTAGACAACGGGGTTATCACCACTCACGAATACTTGCAGAAAGTCAATGCTTGGCATCTTGCTCAGCAAACCCTTATCCTGCACCAAATACAACTCCTCCAAGCTCAAGAGAATCATCAATTAATTATAGGAAAATGAAAAAGATAGCACTTATTACTACATTGATAGCTTTAATAGCTTGCAATAATAAGAACAAATTCGACGTTTCTGGCAACTTCGAAGCCGACGAAGTCATTGTTTCTGCCCAACAGACGGGGCAACTCATCGACTACGATGTAGAAGAAGGCAAAACTCTTACCGAGGGTCAAAAGATCGGTCAGATAAACGTCGCCCTTCTCAAGATACAGAAAGAACAGGTGGAAGCCACTATTGCCTCACTCAAAGAGAAAACCCAAAACCCTGCCGACCAGGTGGCACTCATTCGTAGTCAACTCGAAGTACAGCGCGCACAACTCGCCCAACAGGAACGTGAACTTACACGTACACAAAACTTAGTGCGTGGTGGGGCTGCTACCCAAAAGCAATTGGACGACCTCTCCGCCCTCATCGACCAGCTTCGCAAGCAGATAGCCGTAACCGAAAACCAACTCAAAGTGAGTCTGACCAATATCAACACGCAGAACCGCAACGTGCTCAGCCAAGAAGCTCCTCTGCAAAAGAATGTCGAAGCCGTTCAAGAACAAATCAATCAGGGTGATATTATCAACCCCATTGCGGGCACTGTGCTTACTAACTACGCCCTCAAAGGGGAAATGCAGACTTTTGGAAAGCCTCTCTATAAGATTGCTAATACCGACGTACTAACCCTAAAAGCCTACATCACCGGTGACCAACTATCCCAAATCAAGTTAGGACAGCAAGTTACCGTGCGCACCGATGCCGGAAAAGGCGAATACCGCACCTATCAAGGCGAAATTATCTGGATATCCCAAGAGAGCGAGTTCACCCCCAAAACGATACAAACCAAATCTGAACGCGCCAACCTTGTATACGCCATCAAGATAAAGGTTAAAAACGACAGCTATCTCAAGATAGGAATGTACGGTGAAGTGCTATTCAATAATTAATTAGTAAGAGATGCTATTTATTGTCCCTAAAGGAGATATTTTATATTCGAAAATGTCTTCTTGAGTATTCAGTATTAAAAATCTTTTGTAAAAGCATACAGTATTCGCAAAAAAATCCCTACATTTGTCCTATAATTTTTAATTTTTGAAGTTATGCCGAAGAATTTGATTAGTATGGAGGTTCCTGCTGAGACCCTCACTAAGCTTCAAGAGAAGCTAAAAGAACTTCGCGAGCTATTGGCTCCGTATTTGGTTACCCTTACGTTGGAAGACCGCAAGAGCCTGCCTAAGATGAGCGACAAAACATTGGCATTTGTTTCCAAAACGGCAGAGTATGTGAAATCTAATCCTAAACTTATCCCCCCGATGATGGAAGCTGAAGAATTAGGTAAGGATTTCACCCTCAACCAATCGTTACAACCTGTGTACAACAGCCTCAAGCAGTTGGTCGACAACCTGTCGGACACACTGATGCTCTCAGGACACGAGGCTTATGCACAGGCGTTGCTCTACTATGCGAGTGTTAAAATGGCTGCCAAACTCGGCGACCAAGATGCCAAATCCATTCAGGAAGATTTGGGCAAACGGTTCGCACTACAAGGCAGACGCTCCAAAGGCACTGACCCTGCCTCTAATGAGTCTACACCCACTCCGTAGGCAACTGACAGATGTGAGCTATAAACTCAGTTTAGTTAGTTTATAGCTCACTTTTTGGATACAAAAATAGCACAAAATATAATCCAAAGTTAATTAATAAAAATTATAAAATATTTAGATTATGGGAATTTTAAAAATTGAAAAAGAAAATAGAGAGGATTCATACAAAGTATACATTACAGATAGCACAGAAAAATTAGTGGCTACTCTTTATTTAAAAAATGAAAAAGGGGAAGTAATACAAACAGCTACTGCTTCTCTTAATATTAAACATAAAGGAGTAGCTATTTATATTGCATTTCCAGATTATAAAGCAGACCCTGAGCTAGAAGTAAAAATTCCTTATTTTAAAAAGAAAATAAAAGCACCTAAAATACCTTCTGGGCACGCAGGAATTTTATTAATAACCAATAGCGGAAAAACAGCCTATTATGAATTTGGAAGATATGCTCATTCTTGGGATAATACAAAAGGTTATGTCAGAAGAGTAGCTGTTCCTGATGTAAAATGGGATGGAAATGGAATAATAGATGTGAATGAATTAAATAAAGTATTCAAAGTTCTTTCTAAAAAATCAGGACAAAATGGAAATATAAAAGGAGCTTATATTGAAACTAATTATATTAACAGAATGTTATCCTATGCTGAAAGAAAGCATATAGAAAGTGTCCCTGATAATATAAATGACCCTACTAAACATAAACAACATTCCAAAGGTTATGAGAATTTAGAAGGTGTAGAATACTCAGAAGATAGAGAGGAATATAGTTTTACAGCTAATAATTGTGGTACTTTTGCCTTAGAAGTAGTGAAAGCTGATGAGAATATTAGTGTTCCTTCATTAGTTATAAATACTTCTCCTAATAATATACAAGATGAATTAATAGAAGAAGGTCATAAAGATGTTTTTTACAATTCAACAACAAATAAAACTACTATAAAATGAAAAGGAGGTTTCGATTATATTTTAGTATTTGGTGTTTATTATCGGTAGTTTTTGCTCCTATAATAATAGGAACATATCTTTTTTATCAGGATTTTTACAACATAAATACCATAGAATTTATTTGTGGAATTATTTTTATCACTGCTTATGTATTATTCCCTTTGTTTTTTATATATCAAATATTCATCAGAGTAAAAAATAATGAGAAAACACTAGACTTTACTATTTCTATAATATCTATTGCAGTTATTCTTATTAGTATTTTATTCTATATAGGCTTATATTGGTTAGTTGATAGAGCTATTAGTAATACTTATAGAAATGCTTAGAAGTTTTAATATTATTTTAGAAGTCCAAAGGTCAAATATCTGAGTCTATAGGCAACAAAAGTTAGTTCAAAACAAACATCTGTTAGTAAAAAGGTAACTAATGCAAGTTCATAGGTAATATCAGTCAGTAAAAAGCTAACACAAAGGAGCTCGAAGGTAACATCAGTCAGTAAAAAGCTAACACGAGTGAGTTCAGAAGTGAATTAGTTTAGTTCAGAACTAACACGAGTGAGCAGTCATTTTATTATTGGGATTGGAAAAACACATATTTATCAATAAATTATGAACGAATTTATCAAAGCATTGCATTATGACAAAAAAGACCCACGCATACCGGAAGAATACGATTTTTTCGGTGCTTTGGTGGGCGAGTGGAATATCGAATGGGTAGACCATCTGGAAGCCGACGAACCCAGACGCGTAAAAGGCGAATGGATTTTCTCTTGGGTGTTGGAAGGTACGGCGATACAAGATGTCTTTATTGTCCCCTCACGCTCGGAGCGTTTGCAAAACAAACAGCCCGATGCCGAGTACGGCACCACGCTACGTATATTCAACCCCCGAAGCTCGACGTGGGATATTTTCTACGGTTGCAGGGGCGAGGCTATCCGTCTGACAGCTCGCAGGGCAGACGATGAGATTATTCTGACAGAAAATACCTCCGAAGAGATGAGATATGTATTCTCCGAGATAACATCTACTTCCTTCAAATGGCGAAAAGAGCTCAAAAACGCATCGGGCAAATGGTACGTGATTGCCAAAGTAATGGCACAGAAAGCAAAAGAGTAATTTAAAACTTTGGTCGGAATTCTATACCCCGATATAAGTTCCAAAATAAAACAAATGATTTTAGAAATTAAATTAGTAACAATTATAAAAAAATATGATACGTAATTATTTTTACCTTGTAGTGGGAGTATTTTGCTTACTCTCTGCCGTTACTCACGAGATAAACGGCTTTGCAACTGTTTTCCCTGCCTTGTCAAACACAAATATTGATGCTGAAAGTAGGGTAACATTCAATTATCTTTGGCATATCATAGCCACCGAAAACGTAGTAATGGGTATCGCTTTAGTGTTGATGGCACTGCGCAAGAACGACAATGCAGGCAAGTTTATAGCTCTCTTTGTAATGGCTTTACTAGTGGTGCGTTGGGCAAGTATCGCTTTTAGTACCTTAACTGCCAATTGGGCTAACTTTACCAAAATACTTCCTGAAAGTGCTATAATGTGGGCGCTTATACTTCTATTGTGGTTAGGTGCAAGAAAAAAAGAACAATAAAAAAGACAAAAATATGAATATCCGAGCCATCACTCCCATATAAGTTCGGAGGCTAAACATTGGAGCTCAGAGGTTGAATTTCGAAGCTAACTTCTCTCACATTTAATGCTAATTATTTTAGATGATGAATAAAAGTATCAACTCGAGAAGAATTCAATCTCTTACTCTGTCATAATCATAATTAAAATATCAAGCAATATGAAACGTTATTATATATGTATTGTCATCTTCTTTGTCTCTGTATGCGGGATAGCACAAACTGTAGACAGTATTAGGAATATACGAGAATTTGACGAGTTCGAAAAATATACCCACTTGGCAAAAGACAGTCTTGCCATTCAAAACATTGTAGAGCATCAGAAGTTTCGTTATTCGGCACGACACTTTATCGTAGAGAAAGGAGAGAAGGGAGAAGCTGAGGTTACGCATAGACTTTTAATGTGGTCGCTTTCGTCGGTATTATGGCAGAATAAAATATCGGTTCGCAACCCACAAGCAGATTATTGCCTGACGAATCTTTATGTGTATACCAATACGGAACTTTTTTTCGATCACATCATCAACGTGTATGTATTATCTCCGTTCTCGTCTGTCAATAAGTCGTTAATGAAGTTTGTACACTCTCTAAAGGATAAAGATTATATAGTATTCGACCCCATAATGAAAATGTCGCACGTTTGTTATATGTTTTGGTACGAAGAAAAACTCATAATGATACTTGTTCCCTGTCGTATAATCTCTTTTGCAAAAGATGTAGACGATAAGATTGTAGAAGTGGCAAAAGAAGCGTTGGAGCGTTATTATAAATAAGCATTTTTGTCATTAGGACAACAAATTATTAATAAATTAAGGTAGATAATAGATCCAAAAAAAACAATGATGAAAAAACGTCTTTTATACCTAAGTATCGCGTTTTTATGCTCAGCCATACTCGCACCCATCATAGTAGTAACACGCCCACTATACCCCAGTTACTACCATTCAACCCTTGGGATAATTCTATCCAAAGCCGTTTTTATCACAACTTATATCATATTTCCGCTATTTTTTATCTATTTGATAATAGCCGAAACCAACCTTAATTTTATGTACCAACACAGCCTTAGAAAGAGGCTACACAAGCGAACAACCAGCTTCAACCTATCACTCATCACTTTAGCACTCGTGCTCCTGAGCCTTTTCTGTCGTCTCTTTTTCTAAGATTAGTAACACACAAAAAAGACAAAATATGAACATCAGAGCCATTACCCCCAATGAATACCTACTTTTAGACGATTTTCTGTATGATGCTATCTTCATCCCCGAAGGCGTAACACCCCCCGATAGAAGCATCACACAGCTCCCCGAGCTGCAAAAATACATCGCTCATTTCGGTACACAGAAAGACGATTATTGTTTGGTAGCCGAAGTAGATGGTGCTCTTGTAGGGGCAGTTTGGGCACGTATCATCGACGATTACGGACACGTAGATGACGATACTCCCTCGTTTTCCATATCGGTAAAAGCTCCTTATCGCCAAAGGGGGATAGGCACAGCCCTAATGCAAGCGATGCTCACCCTGCTCAAAAACGAAGGTTACAAGCAGGTATCGCTGTCTGTACAAAAAGCCAATTATGCCCGCAAGATGTACTTAAAGTTAGGTTTTGAGATAGTCAAAACTAACGAAGAAGATGAGATAATGGTTTACAAGCTGTAACACTCTAAATATTTGCAAGATGAAGTTAAAACTAATAGAAAGAATAAAGCTCACCAAAGAACTCGTAGACGGAGAACACTTTTTCTCTGTGGGCTATTGCGAAGCAATCGAAACCCATTTGATGAAAGTATTTGTAAGTTGGGTAGCAGGCTATGAACGCTATTACCGCATAAGTGCCGACGATTACGCATTGTTCGAAGAAGACCGCCCTGCATTCTACGAATTGTACAAAAACGAGCTCGGTGAGGATAACGAATGCTTTACTCAGAAGTTTATGGGGTCGCAAGCTCTACGCGATTACGATGGTCGTAAGAACTTTCAGATGTGTTATTCCTCAAAGGAAATAAACCCTTCTGGGCCTTATGCTTATTGCAACGGAGTACTATATATTCAAATCCTCTGGGACAAAGGCACGGTATATGTCCCTCCTTTCCAAAAAGTAAAAACCGCCAACGGCGAGTGGGACTATCCCTTGCGAAAAGATTGTTACATAGAAAAAGACCCCGAAGGCAAAGACCTCTGCTTTTGCCTCAAAAGCAATCTCATAAACTAACCTGCAAACAGCAGCATTATAATAGTAAAAAAGATGAACGCACTAAAACAAGTAATAAAAGAATTAAATTTTACAGAAGACTTTCAGAAATTGATTCTTCATCAAATTAAGATACCTATCTTAGATACTTATAATCCTGTTTGGGAATATTGGTATCCTCACCCGCCTTGTTTAATACCTTTGTTCTTAGGTACAGGAGCAGAATATACCGGCTTGTTACACCATTTTTTCTGCGACAGAAAACAAATATTTGTAGATGAGTCACTGGAATGGAGTTATTTTAGCGAGAGGGCAAGCAATGAAAAACAATTTGTTACTCTGATGATTTTGGATATGTTAGAAATTGAAGAAGAGCTTACTGAGGAAATTGAACAATTTTGCAAAGACATTCATTACAGTGAAGATGATTTACAAAAGATAGTTACTTATTGGGACGAATACGGTTATGGCAAGGAACACACAAGTCCACTGGTATATTTTACCGATAAGGAAACTATAATACCTTTCGGTGATATAGAAAGAAGTGGATATGAAGGAGACTTTCCTGCCTCTATGAATCATATCGATACAGCGCTGTGTTATAATGCTTGTAACTTTGAAATAGAGGATATAAATCGTATAACAGACCTTAAAAATATACCCAATTGGCTTAGAGAAGATACCGATAAAAAAGCATTGTTCTATAATTATCTATCCCAAAACAAGCTAAAAGAAGCGTGGTTTACCCTAAACAGCAAGGGTTGGAAGCTGAAAGATGTAGCCGAAGCACTTATGCAATTAAGGGATAAAACAAATGATAAACTGTTTCACCAGATAGCCGATTACTGGGTTTACACGTATGAACTCTCGGATTGTGATGAAACAGAGGAATATTAAGAGCTAACTTTATTAGCATATTAAGTATATGACAAGTATAAAGAATCTCCCCCGCTGACGCGAACCTGTGACTTGTGCCTATTAAGAACAGAGCTTGTAGCTCATACTCTTAGCACATTTTTTGTAGCTTACTAACAAATACAACCCTATGTTAAAGAAATACGACAAAGTAATAGCAACGGTTTTCGTCCTGCTTACCATAGTTTTTATAGTAGTCTTTCTCACTAATGACTCTTTTTTTGAGTGGATTTTTGTGCGACATCACAATATATTGAGCTGGTATGTCCGTCCACTCTTTATCGTGCCTATGGTGTATTTTGCTTTGAGAAAATCGTATGCAGGAGTGTCATTGAGTATCTTTTGTCTATTTACTAGTATGTTTTGGTTCCCCACTCCACAACAAACCGACCCTAAGGTACTCGGTTTCTTAGCCTACGAAATGGACTATCTCAAAGGCACGTGGGACACAAAAAAAATACTTTTCTCACTAAGTGTACCGCTCTTTTTCTATCTGCTGATAGTCTCAGCGTGGAAGAGAAAATGGCACTTATTGCTCTACACCGTAGTGTTAGCAGCGCTTTTAAAACTGTTATGGAGCGTGGTGAGCAGTGGTGCAAGCGGTTGGTCAGTAGCCAAACCCGCTCTTGTAGGACTGGTAATATGCGTAGTATTTATTTTGATAACAAGAAGAAAAGAGAAAAAATAAGGGAGAATCAGTGTCCATTTGCCTTTGAAAAGAGGTTAATTACCACCACCCCAGCGATGATAAGCAGGGAACCCAGTACAAAAGGCAGGTCTATTTTATTCTTAAAAACAAGAATACTCACAATGGCTGTCAGTACAATCCCTACCCCCGACCAGATAGCGTAGGCTACCCCCAGCGGAATATTCTTGAGGGCTAAGGATAAAAAATAAAAACAAATGCCATAAGACAACAGTGAGCCTACGGCAAATAACCACTTGGAAAATCCTTCCGATTTACCTAAAAGAGCAGTAGCTAAGACCTCTAAAACAATCGCTAAAGTGAGATATAAGTAATGCATATAAGTATAGTATCTAAATTCGTAGCAAAAGTACAACCTTTTTTAACAATAGAAAACAAAACAGCCTGTGTGGCTCACACCTAATTAATAAAATGACAAGCATAAGTATACATAACCTCAGCAAGTCCTATGGCGATACCCGTGCCGTGCAACACCTTTCCTTAGAAGTTAAAAAAGGCGAACTCTTTGGGCTCATAGGTCCCGATGGGGCGGGCAAAACCACTGTCTTTCGTATGCTCACCACACTCCTATTGCCTGATGAAGGCACTGCAACCATTGAGGGCTGGGATATCGTTAAGGATTATAAGGAAATCCGCAAGCACGTGGGCTATATGCCTGGGCGCTTCTCTCTGTACCAAGATCTCACTGTCGAGGAGAACCTCACCTTCTTCGCCACCGTTTTTGGTACAACTATCGTCGAGAATTACGACCTTATCAAAGATATTTATGAGCAGATAAAGCCGTTCAGCAACCGTCGTGCGGGCAAGCTCTCAGGGGGAATGAAGCAGAAGTTAGCCCTATGTTGCGCTCTCATTCACAAACCCAAAGTCCTTTTGTTAGACGAGCCCACCACGGGGGTAGATGTGGTTTCGCGCAAAGAGTTCTGGGAAATGCTGAAGAAACTAAAGGAGCAAGGCATCAGCATACTCGTTTCCACCCCTTATATGGACGAAGCCAGCCTGTGCGACCGTATTGCCTTATTCCAAAATGGCAAGGTACTATCCACCAGCACCCCCGAGCAAATCATCGCCCAGTACCCTACGGCACTCTATGCTATCAAGGCTCCCGACCTGTACGCACTGCTGAAGCACCTGCGTGAGCATCCCAACATTGATAGCTGTTACCCCTTTGGCGAGTACCTACACATTACTCTCAAGGAAAACACCAACATCCCCATATTCGAGCAACAGCTGAAAAACACCTTCCCCCACCTCGAATGGAAAGCCATTACCCCTACCATCGAGGACAGTTTTATAAGATTAATGGAAGCAAATTGAAACAATATTTATCACCTTTCCGGATTGTCCCCCTTCGGGGAAGTCTGCAACAGCAGAGTATGTGTGGGGGTAATTTGCTAATTTTTACATTTGCTAATTTAATAAGATGTACGCAATACACTGTCATAACCTAACAAAGCAATTCGGCGATTTCAAAGCCGTGAACAACATTTCCCTAACTGTTGAAAAAGGTGAAATCTTCGGTTTTCTCGGTGCCAATGGTGCGGGGAAAACCACCGCTATACGCATCTTCTGCGGACTTTCGTACCCTACCTCGGGCGAGGCTACCGTAGCAGGTTTCGATGTCTATCGAGAGCAAGAGCAGATAAAAAAACACATCGGCTATATGAGTCAGAAGTTTTCGCTGTATGACAACCTCACCGTGCAGGAAAACATCACCTTTTATGGAGGCGTCTATGGCTTGAGTCGCAAGGAAATCAAAACCTGCAGTACCGACCTTATCACCAAGCTCGGCTTGGAGGCTGAAGCCAACAAACTCGTAGGGTCGCTACCCCTGGGCTGGAAGCAGAAGCTCGCCTTTTCGGTGGCTATCTTCCACCGTCCCGAAATCGTATTCCTCGACGAGCCCACCGGTGGCGTAGACCCCATAACGCGCCGTCAGTTCTGGGATATGATATACGAAGCCTCGGCACAGGGCATCACCGTATTCGTCACCACTCACTATATGGACGAAGCCGAATATTGCCACCGCATCAGCATAATGGTAGACGGCAAAGTGGAAGCAATGGATACGCCCACCCGCCTTAAATCACAGTTTAACACTCATTCAATGGACGAGGTGTTCTACCAACTCGCCCGTAAAGCAAAACGTAATGAATAACCCCCGTAGGGGCGAATGGCAATTCGCCCACCTATTAATATGAAACAGCTCATCGCCTTTATACGCAAGGAATTCTATCACGTATTCCGCGACCGTCGTACGCTACTGATACTCTTTGGTATCCCTATAGCGCAGATTATTCTTTTCGGTCAAGCCCTCAGCAGCGAGGTCAAGAACATCGGTATCGCTGTATTAGATGAGGCAAACAACACCTATAGCCAAGAAATCACACACCGCTTGCAGGCAAGTCCGTATTTTAAGTTAAAAGAGCCTCTGTTCCGTTATGATCAAGTAGAAGACCAATTCAAGCGTGGTACCATAAAAACTGCGCTCATCTTCCCTCCCGATTTCGGTAAAGACCTCTACACCCCCAGTGGCACCTCGCTACAACTCATCACCGATGGGAGTGATCCCAATACGGCTAAAACAGTGCAGAACTACCTTTCGGCTATGGTAGCGAGCTATCAGCAAGAGCTGAACCCTGCTGTACAACTACCCTACCAGATAACTGTTGAAAACCGAATGCTGTACAACGAGGAGCAAAATGGCTCTATGAACTTCGTACCTGGGGTGATTGCACTCGTCTTTATGATAGTGAGTACTGCCCTCACCTCGGTAGCGGTGGTGCGCGAAAAAGAGTTAGGCACTATGGAAATCCTTTTGGTATCGCCTTTCAAACCTATAATGATACTCATTGCCAAAGCCGTGCCTTACCTTATTCTCTCGCTCATCAACTTTACCGTGATACTCCTGCTATCGGTCTATATGCTCGATGTCCCGATACGTGGCAATCTGCTGTTGCTTTACGCCGAGAGCACCTTGTTTATCATCATCTGTTTGTCGTTGGGGCTACTCATATCCACCGTTACTGCTTCACAGCAAACGGCTATGCTCATCGCTATGATGGGGATGATGCTCCCTACGGCTTTCTTTACCGGCTTTATGTTCCCTATAGAGAATATGCCTCTTATCTTTCAGGGGATATCCAAAGTCTTCCCCTCAAGTTACTACTACGCTATCGTGAAGAAAGTAATGCTCAAGGGATTAGATTTCACTTACGTATGGAAAGAAACGCTGATATTAATAGCAATGGCGGTAATTTTCTTAAGCCTTGCAATGAAGAAGTTTAAGATTAGATTACAATAAAGAAGAAATGAAAGTATTAAGCTTTATACTACAAAAAGAATTTAAGCAGATATTCCGAGATAAAATGATCTTGGCAATGATGTTCATAGCACCTATCTTCCAACTGATTATATTGCCCTTAGTTGCCAATTTTGATGTGAAGAACATTAACCTCGTTTATATCGACCACGACCAGAGTACCTATTCCCACCAACTGATACAGAAGATTACTTCCTCAGGGTACTTTAAACTCGTAGAGGCTCCTTTCTCTTACAAAGAAGGCATCGCCCTGATAGAAGACGGCAAAGCTGATGTAGTTTTAGAAGTCCCCGAAGGTTTTGAGCGCAACCTCGTACGCGAAGGAAAGCAGATACTCGGTCTCTCTATCGATGCAATTAATGGGAGCAAGTCGTCTTTAGGAGGGGCGTATTTGCTTACGGTGATACGTGACTTCAACACTCAGCTCGATGTAAATGTAAAAACACCTCAGCGCATAGGTAATGTAGCCAAAATCGGGGTGGAGAGTACCCATTGGTACAACCCCTATATGCAATATACACGCTACATTGTTCCAGGTATTTTAGCTATATTACTCACCATTATCGGGGGTTTTCTTTCAGCTCTTAATGTAGTCAAAGAAAAGGAAATCGGCACTATCGAGCAGATTAATGTTACCCCTATTAAGAAGTGGCAGTTTATATTAGGAAAGCTCATACCCTTTTTGGTAGTAGGGTTAATCCTCTTCACCTTGGGGCTTACGGTGATGTATGTAGTCTATGGCATCTTCCCAGCAGGAAATCTACTCACCTTGTATGCCTTTGCCACAATGTATCTCATTGCGATTCTCGGCTTCGGACTTCTGGTCTCCACCTATGCCGATTCGCAGTTGCAAGCTATGTTTATCGCCTATTTCTTTATAATGATATTCCTACTGATGAGTGGTTTCCTCACCAGTGTAGACAGTATGCCCGCTTGGAGTCAACAGGTGAGTAATGCTATTCCGGTAACCCATTTTGTGAATGCTGTCCGCTTAATTGTGCTCAAAGGCAGTAGTTTTGCACAATTACACATAGAGTTTTTGTATCTTGTAGGATTCGCTGTGCTACTCAATAGTTGGGCTATTTGGAATTATAAGAAGACAAGCTAACATAATCCGTCATATAACCTCATATAATACAAGAGTTCCATCAAGAGTACTAATCTCATTGTACTCAATGATGGAACTTATCATTTTAATATTTTAGGAGAACAGATTAGTCTCTTCTCGACATAAGTATTCTCAATATATACCAGAAAAGTAGCATAATAGAAGAGAACAACTGTAAAGCTGCCCCTACGTATTGGTCTGTGCTATATACATTTTTGATATTATAAGTTTCATATAGTATACCACCTGCTGCCAAAGCAACCATTGCTACTGAAAACCAAAGTCCTAAATCGAAACCAAAGATAGCTCCTGCCACAATAAGTCCTAAGGCTACAAAACCTCCTATTACCAATATGCTACGCAAGAACGAAAAGTCTACACGGGTAAGGAATACCACCGCTGTAAGTCCGCCAAACAAAGCAAGTGTAATAATACCAGCTTGCGAAAGGATAGCCGTACCATCAGTAAAGTACATCGCCAAAAAGATTATTGGCATAAAGATAACAGCTTCAAGTAACACATAAAGCCCTAAGCCCATATATTGGGTATTCTTATCTTGTGCTTGCGTCCATTTGCTGGCAAGGATTGAGCCTAACCAAAAGCCTCCCAAAATCAATAGCCATACCCATTTGCCACTTACCATAGAGATGATAAGGCTTTCTGGTACTACATTTAGCAAAATAGCTTCTACAGCTATAAATGCCAAAAGTGCCATTGCTACGTGTGAGTAAGTTTTGCGGTAAAAGGTAGCTTGTGCCTCATTAGTAGCATAGCTTACTATTTGAGGTGATTGATAGTTAGTGTTGTAGCTGTCGTAATTTGAATTATATCCCATATGTTTAATTAAAAATGTTTGTGTTCATATATCAAAAACTTTGCCAAAAAGTCTATTGGCAGAGGTTGCTGTAGCTTCTTGGCAAAGTTATCAAGTGGGTAAATACTACTATAAAGTATTTACGTTGTTAAGGTCTTCAAACGCTTTTTTCAAACGAGTAACAAATGTCTTTTCGCCTTCACGAAGCCATACACGTGGGTCGTAGTATTTCTTGTTAGGTGCTTCGGGACCTTCTGGGTTACCTATTTGTCCTTGCAAGTAAGCCGATTTAGCTTTCATATAGTCGCGAACACCTTCAGTGAAAGCGTATTGCAAGTCAGTATCAATATTCATTTTGATTACACCATAAGAAATAGCCTCGCGGATTTCTTCGAGGGTAGAGCCTGAACCTCCGTGGAATACGAGGTCAAGTGCGTTGTGAGGCAAATTGTATTTCTTTGAAACGTAGTCTTGTGAATTTCTTAAAATTTTTGGTGTCAATTTCACATTGCCAGGTTTGTACACCCCGTGAACGTTACCAAAAGCAGCTGCAATGGTGAATTGTGAGCTAATTTTAGAAAGTTCTTCGTAAGCGTAAGCTACGTCTTCTGGTTGTGTGAAGAGCCTGCTACTATCTACGTGTGAGTTGTCTACCCCGTCTTCTTCACCACCGGTCATACCGAGTTCTATTTCCAAAGTCATATCCATTTTGCTCATACGTTCAAGATAACGTTTGCAAATTTCGATATTTTCTTTGATAGGTTCTTCCGATAGGTCAATCATATGTGAGCTGAACAATGGTTTACCTGTTTCTTTGAAGTGTTTTTCTGATGCTTCAAGCATACCGTCAAGCCAAGGAAGTAATTTTTTAGCGCAGTGGTCAGTGTGCAAAATGATAGATGCTCCGTAGGCTTCTGCCAATTGGTGAACGTGTTTAGCACCTGCTACCGCTCCGAGAACTGAAGCGCGTTGGTTGTCGTTATTCAATCCTTTACCAGCCATAAACTGAGCACCACCGTTAGAAAATTGGATAATCATTGGGGCATTTACAGCTACTGAAGTTTCTAATGCAGCGTTGATAGAGTTTGAACTGATAACGTTGGCTGCAGGAAGAGCAAAGCCTTTTTCTTTAGCGTATTTAAATACTTCTTGTACTTCTTTTCCAAGAATTACGCCTTTTTTAATGTTATGTGCCATTCTTTAATATAATTAATTTTAGTTTTCAGAATTACTCATTATGTCATAATTGACGGCAAAGATACGATTTTCTCATATATCTTCAAAATAAATCTTATATTTTTTAGTTCAAATAACCAAAATTACTTCGTGTTTTTCACCACTTATCTTCGACTTATATTTGGTTTAAATGTTCCCTTTCTTCGTTCATTGTTCGTCTTTTCTCTATCTGCCCGTGCGGCTCGCACTATCTGCCCGTGTGGCTCGCACTGTGCTACGACTGCCTGTGCGACTCGTACCTTTAACGCTTCATTTTTCACTAAATTGCTTCCCCATACTTATCAAAATACTTCACAGAGATTTTTTTCCCGTCAAAGCTAATATTTTCAAGCTCTCTCGCTATCTCACAGCCTTTGCCTACAATGATGATTCTGAAGTTTTCTAATAGAAAATAGCTATTAGCAACTCGCTGTACGTCTTCTTTGGTTACTGCATTGATGTTCGCAAGATAGTTCTTGTAAAAATCTTCGGGTAGGTTGTGCACTTTTATATTGATAGCGTAATTGGCAATCGTCTGCGGACGCTCGGTGGCCAGTACAAACTGACCTAAGTACTGTGCTTTGGCTTGTGCCAACTTTTCTTCACTCACTACACTAGTTTGTATGCGCTTCACTTCTTTGAGTATCTCCCTAATAGCAGGTGCTGTTACGGCATTCCCTACTTTGGTCTTGATGCTAAAATTGCCTTTTGTCCATTTATCCGTTTTGAAAGTAGAAAAAGCTCCATAAGTATAGCCGTGTTCTTCCCGCAAATTCATATTGATATAACTGCCAAAATCTCCACCTAAAATACTGTTAGCTACCAACAGAGGAAAGTAATCAGGGTGCGACATTTTTAGGTCGATGAGGTTCGTAACCCTTATTTCCGATTGTACCGCGCTGGGTAAGTCTATAAAGTTGATTTGTGTTTCACTTACATTCTCAGGGATATATAAGGCAGGAGCTTCTTCTGAAAAAGGTTGCCAATCAGCGAAATGTTCGTTTACCAAAGTAATTACCTCTTCGGGGTTTACATCACCTGTAACAACCAAATAGGCGTTGTTAGGTACAAAACGTTTGCGGTAATAGTTAGTTACATCGTCTAAGGTGAGGGCAGCGATGTGAGCTTCGGTAATGTATTCGCCGTAAGGGTGAGCCGTACTGTAGCGCAAGGTTTGTTGTACGCGCTTCATAATCACTTCGGCATTACTCTCATTGGCACGAATACTTTGGATAATGCGCGCTTTTTCTTTTTCCATATCCTCTCCGGTGAAGTTAGGGTGCAGGGCAGCATCGGCAATGAGAGCCAACACACGCGGGAAATACTTAGAGAGTACTTGGGCATAAACGCCATTAGAAGCGATAGAGAGAGTCGCTGCGAGATAGTCTATTTCCTCATTAAAATCGTCTTTACTGATAGAGGTAGAGCCATTCCCCGCCATTAGCGAAATAAGGTCAGAAATCCCTTTCTTTTCTTTTTCTAATTCCGGACATTCGTCTAACGAAAGACGAATTCCCACTTGAGGAAGTTTATGGTTCTCCACAATAAGGAGAGTGAGCCCGTTCGGGAGGGTATGAGTAACAGGTGTCCCTAAATTAATGATAGGAGCAGCTCCTGGGGTAGGTTGTATAGAGCGGTCTATATGTGTCATTTTTGTTTACTTATAGATTTGAAGGTAAATAATTGAGGTCTAAACGTTGGTTTTTGTCCAAATACTTGCGTGCAGCCTCTCTGATATCCTCTCGGGTAATAGTGCGATAGTGGTCTATAGCCTTGTTAATAAGATTAGTGTCTTTGTAGAAAGTATAGTTGTCTGCCAAAGAGAGTACAATTCCTTCCATATGGCTATTTTGAGCCACAAAGTTAGCCTCTATCTGGTTTTGTAACTTTTCATATTCTCGCTCACTGATGAGTTCGGTTTGTAGTCTTGTAATTTCTTCGTCCATTTCTTGTGCCAAAGTTTCCAAACTCACACCGTCCATAGGGAGAGCTCCCATTATATAAACGCCATAATCTTCTTGAGCGTCCGAAAAAGCCAATACCTGCAAAGCTGTTTGATGCTCGTCTATCATCTTTTTGTAGAGGCGAGCGCTCTTTCCGTCAGTGAGAATGTTAGAAAGCAAGTCGATAGTAAACGAATCTTTGTCTGTCATTGCAGGAGTGCGATAGGCATATAGTTTCAGTGGGATTTGTATATTAGGGTCGTATTCGGTTACCTCAATAGTTTCAGTGATAGGAGCTTCTTCTATTTTGTTGCGTTGTATAGCATCACCCGTATTAGGAATAGTCGCAAAGTATTGTTCTATCCATTCTTTGGTCGGTATCGTATCGAAATCGCCTGCCACCACCAGTACAGCGTTGTTAGGGTTGTAGAACTTCTTCTTAAATGCGATGAACTCCTCTAAGCTTGCAGCGTCTAAATGTTCCACTTTTCCAATTACTGTTCCCGAATAAGGGTGTTTTTTAAAAAGGTACGGATTAATAGCTGAGCGGTACATTATTCTGCCGTAAGGTGTATTGTCTATACGTTGGTTTTTCTCTTCTTTTACCACTGAATTTTGAGTCCTTACTCCAATCTCATTAATAACAGGGTGCAACATACGTTCAGCTTCCATCCACAAGCCTAATTGCAGGTTGTTAGAAGGGAAGACTTCATAATAATAAGTTTTATCCTGCGTAGTAAAAGCATTGTTATGTCCGCCATTTGCCGATACAATATCAAACCATTTGCCACGTGCTATATGCTGAGAGCCTTCAAAAAGGAGATGCTCAAAGAAGTGGGCAAAGCCAGTGCGGGTAGGGTCTTCGTCTTTGGCGCCTACGTGATACATTACTCCTATGGTAACCACAGGAGCTGAGTTATCTCGGTGAAGAATCACGTGTAGTCCATTAGAGAGGTCGTATTCTTCAAAAATGAGAGATTGAGCCATAGTTAATTAGTCGATTTGTCAATGAGATAATTAGCAAAAAAACTTTGCTAAAGTCTGTATGGCTTTAGCAAAGTTGTTCAATATGAAAAAAGTATTTGTTATAAATTCGCGTTGATAAGTTCTTTTACCTTAGCATCTGATGGTCTAGGTGCACTAATACTAATGATTTTACCATTCTTTACTAACATAAAACGAGGAATACCGCTTAGGTCGTAGTTATCTATGAAATCGCGGTTCATACTTAGGTTAGTATATAGTTGGATACCACTTAGCTTCTCACGTTGTACAGCAGCTTTCCAAGCCTCTTTGTCTTGGTCTACTGAAATACTTACAAAAGTAACGGGTTTGCTTTTGTATGCTTCTTGCAAAGCTTTCATACTTGGTATTTCTTTCATACAAGGCTTGCACCAAGTTGCCCAAACGTCGATGTAAAGCAATTTGTCTTTAAGACTTTCATAAGATACTGGTTTACCATTCAAATCTTCAGCTGTAAAAGGAGGAAAATCTGTGCCAGGTTTTAGTCTTTCAAGTACCGCTATACGTCTGTCTAACTCTTTTAAGGCAGCAGTGTCTTTCACGTTTTCTTTGATACTTTTGATGAGTTCAGCATTTTCTTCAGGAGTGTTAGCTACTGAAACTCCACTGATAAAATAACGAGTAAGGTCTGCTTTGATGTTTTTAGATTTCAGATCTTTTACGTGTGCGATGAGTTTACCCCAAGGGTTTTCGTCGTTTTCGTTATCTTGAAACTTATCGAATAGTTTATTAGTAACTAATTCTTTGTAAGCTCTGTAGGTATTATAATCTTCAGCGATATCATAATCTATCTTAGCTAGCTCATCAGCAAACTCTTTAGGAAGTGCTACCTCTTCTTGAGTGAGTTTTTGGTGTGCATTTTGGTAAATAGATTTTAGATAAAGCATTTCGTAGTTAATAGCCTTTTCCTCTTTTTTAACGAAGTCTTTAGAGAGGTTCTTGGTGTTTTTCAAAAGGTCAGTATACTTTTTGCTATACTCATTTACGGCTGTTTTAAATTCTGCAGGTGCTTTAACTAAAAGTTGTTGCATACCACCACTTTTCTGAATTTCCATTGTAAGGTCAGCTTTTTTGTGCAAATAAGCATTTGCAAGCGTATCTTTGCCCGAGAATTTTATTTCTAAAGGCATCTTAGTGAGGTCGATATTAACCCCAAGTTCGTCACCTTGCTCTAAATACAACGGAATTTCTATTCCCTGAGGATTGAAAATAGTATAGTAATTAGAAGGTACGCGAAGCGTGTCTTGAAAAGTACCATCGGGTTTGATATGCAATGGCTGGTCTACTTCACCACCTATTATCTTCAGCTCCAAAGGAATCCCATTAGTGCCTTCTACTTTTCCTGAAAGCACTATATAATCAGCTCGTTTACTACAAGCTACAAAGCCTATTGCGGCTAACGACAAAATAAATAGTCTTTTCATCATCATTTGTAAAATATAATTAGGAGGCAAAGGTAAGAATATTTTTTTGTAAACAAGCACTTTCTTTCTATTTTTTTTTCTATTGTAATTTATGCAAAATAAATCTTTCTAACTAAAAACTGAGAATGACAACCTCATTTATATAAAATTACTATTCTTTAAGATGTTGAATATTAAACTTATAAATACTCTTTGTATAACAATCGTCCAAGGTTTGTATAAGCTAAGGATAGGGCAGAGGTAAGCATAATTTTTTTCTTTCTTACACTGTTTTCAATTTTTTAACGTACATTTGCGCCGTTTTTTAAAACAATACAAATATAAATATGCAAATAGAAGTATTAAAATCTAAAATTCACCGCGTTAAGGTTACAGGAGCCGATTTAGATTATATCGGAAGCATTACCATTGACGAAGATTTGTTGGAGGCAGCTCGAATGATTGAGGGAGAAAAGGTGTCGATTGTAGATGTTAATAATGGCGAACGCTTCGAAACTTATATTATTAAAGGAAAGAGAAAATCAGGTGCTATTGTACTGAATGGCCCTGCTGCTCGTAAAGTGCAAAAAGGTGATATCATCATCATCATATCCTACGCTTTAATGGATTTTGAAGAAGCTAAAACTTTTAAGCCTTCTATTATCTTCCCTGATGAAACAACCAATCTAATCGAATGAAAAAGTTCTTAAAGATAGCCCTTCCGATATTTGTAGGCGTTTTCTTGTGTTGGTATGCTTATCGCCAATTTAACGAAGAACAGTTTGTCCAAATAAAACACACATTTCTAAACGCCGATTACTTCTATATCATTTTGGCTGTATTTTTAGGATTTTTAAGCGATCTTTCTCGAGCCATACGTTGGCATTTGTTGCTAAAACCTTTGGGTTACCGCACAGCTTTCTTACATAGAGCAATGGCTGTGTTCATTGGTTATTTGGTGAATGTAACCATACCGCGTTCAGGCGAGGTCTCTCGTGCCTTAGTAGTAAGCAATTACGACGGAGTCCCTTTCGAGAAATCATTAGGCACTATCATCTCCGAACGAATTATCGACCTACTTTTGCTTTTTCTATTCACTATGCTCGCTTTCATTCTCCAATTCGAGGTTATAAGCAACTTTCTTCTCTCCAAAATCCCTTTTCAAAAACTAATGTGGTTAATGGGTATAGGAGGTTTTTCGTTTATAGTTTTTTTGTATTTCATTTACACTTCCGATAAACCTTTTTTTATCAAGGTAAAAGTCTTTTTAAACGGAATAAAGGAAGGAATCCTATCAGTCGTAAAAATAAAACATAGAACGCTATTTCTTTTTCATACTCTTTTTATTTGGGCAATGTACTTTTTGATGTTCTATATTCCGTTTTTTGCCCTACCCGAAACTGCACATATCAGTTTGCCCAATGTGCTTACAGCCTTTGTGGTGGGTAGTTTTGCAATGACCTTTACCAATGCAGGCTTTGGTTCTTATCCCTTTTTTATTGCCGAAGTACTATTTTTGTTTGGAGTAGCTACTCCTGTGGGTACAGCCTTTGGTTGGATTGTATGGACGTCACAATTTGCTATGACGCTCTTATTGGGTAGCCTTTCATTCTTTTTTCTTCCCTTGTTGAAGAAGCATAATCCGTAGATTTTTCTTATTAAGGTAAAAAAACAAGGTTATCAAAAGCTATTTTGATAACCTTGTTTATATTTTATGCTTGTTCTTAATTTTCTAAATACAAATCAATAAGTCCTTCTGGAGTTTTTACAATAATTTTCTTGTGGGTTCTATCTATCTTCTCAATAAACTCATCAGCCATAGGAATAAGTATCTCATTTCCGTTCTCATTCTCAATTTCAAATAACGCTTGAGAAGTACTGTCGTTTATTCCAACTATTTTCCCTACTACTCCGTAGTGCACATCTTCCACCTGAAACCCTATCACTTCGTGGTAATAAAACTTATTCCCCGATAGTTTAGGCAATACCGTAAGAGGTAAATAAACTTTGTGTTTCAATAGAGCTTCTGCATCAGCCTCAGTTTCTATCTCTTCAAACTTTACGCGCAATAAATCTGACTTGTGTAAAGTGCTCTTTTCAATAAAAAAAGGAACCAGATTATTGCCTAAGGCAATAAATACTGATTCCATTTCTTCATACATTTCAGGGTCGTCGGAATCTAACTTGATTAGCACCTCGCCCTTAAAACTAAACTTCGACACAATTGTTCCTATATAAAAACAATCTTTTAAAGTCATAGGGTTATGCCTCAGTTTCGTTATTTTCTTCCGCAGGAGCTTCAGCTTCGGTAGCTTCTGTAACCTCTTCGGTTGCTTCAGCTGTTGCTTCGGTAGCTTTAGCTACAGCAGCGTTCTTGCGTTTCTCATTAGCTTCTTTTTCAGCGTCCAAAGCCTTTGCTTTTGCTTCAGCTTTCTCTTTAGCTAATTTTTGCTCTTTTGTAGATACTTTGTTAGCTTTCTCTTCTATCCAAGCATTGAACTTAGCCTCTGCTTGTTCTTCGGTCAAAGCTCCTTTGGCAACTCCACCAAGCAAGTGGTATTTAAGCAATACCCCTTTATAAGAAAGAATACGACGTGCTGTGTCACTAGGTTGTGCTCCGTTTTTCAACCATTTTACAGCTGCATCTACATCTATTTCAATCTGAGCAGGATTGCTAATAGGATTGTAAGTTCCTAACTTTTCAAGGAATTTACCATCTCTTTTTGCACGTGAATTAGCAGCTACAATCCAATAGAAAGGCTTGCCTTTTTTTCCGTGACGTTGTAATCTAATTTTTACTGGCATAAAAAATTTAATTAGTGAGGTTCACGACCTCGTTATTAATTCAGGCGCAAAAGTAATAAATTTTTTCATATTCACAACGTTCTTACATAAAAAAGTTTTACTTTTGCATTCTGAATTCGTAATAGTAGCTCTCTATTACCTTTGAACAAACTATGAAAATATCATTTAAAAACGACTATTCCGAAGGGGCTCACCCTTCTATTTTAAACCAAATGTTAGAAAGCAACCTCGAACAACAACAAGGATATGGTTGCGATACTTATACTACTAAAGCAAAAGCTCTTATTGCCGAAAAACTAAATAATCCTCAAAGTAAAATATATTTCGTAAGCGGAGGTACACAAGCCAATCTCTTAGCATTAGGAGCAATGTTACGTCCTTATGAAAGCGTTATTACCTGCGAAACCTCTCATATTTGCGATAGCGAAACAGGTGCTATCGAGGCTACCGGACATAAAATACACCTAACCCCTGCAATAGATGGCAAAATACAACTTGATGATATTCGTGAAGTAGCAACTTGTTACACCAATTTTCCTCATCAAGTAGTGCCCCGATTAGTATACATTTCCAATGCCACCGAATTAGGCTCTATCTATACGCTTCAAGAATTAAAAGATTTGTACCATCTGTGTCAAGAACTGAACCTCTTACTCTATATCGATGGAGCGCGTTTAGCTCACGCTCTCAATGCTTCTGGCAATGATATTACTTGGGAAGATTTAGCTCGTTATACCGATGCTTTCTATATAGGAGCTACTAAAAATGGGGCAATAATGGGAGAAGCAATTGTTTTAAACAACCCTGAACTTCAATTGGGCTTTGAGTACCATATCAAACAAAAAGGGGCTTTACTTGCCAAAGGAAGGTTTCTCGGCATACAGTTCTTGGAGCTTTTCCAAAATAATTTATTTAATGAATTAGCTCTTCACGCAAATGCTCAAGCTAAACGTATTCAAGACGCTTTTATAGAAAAAGGAGTACACTTCTTGTCGCATACTCCTACTAATCAGGTGTTCCCTATTCTCACTAATGAGCAAGTAGCTCTTCTCCAAAGGCAATTCGATTTTTATATATGGAAGAAAGTCGATGAAACCCATACTGCCATACGTCTTATCACTTCTTGGGCTACTAAACCAGAAAATGTAGATATTCTCATTAATGCTATTAAAAAACTATAGCTTTTTATAAGCGATAAGATTTTACTGCCTCTACAAAAGCAATAGCGTTTTCTACGGGCACATTAGGTAAGATACCGTGCCCTAAGTTAGCGATATAATGGTCTTTTCCAAAAGCATTTATCATCTCTTTCACCTTCTGTTTGATTTCGGCAGGAGGTGCTAAGAGTCGTGAGGGGTCGAAGTTACCTTGTAATACTTTTTTACCTCTTGTAAGTTCGCGCGCTATTTCAGGGGTGCACGTCCAGTCTACGCCCAAAGCAGCTACGTTAGAAGTCGCCATTTCAGGCAAAGCATACCAACAGCCTTTCGCGAAGACAATCACTTTGGTAAAAGGAGCAAGAGCTTCTACTATTTGGTTGAGGTATTGCCACGAGAATGTGCGATAGTCGTCAGGAGCTAACACTCCTCCCCAGCTATCAAAAAGCTGTACGGCATCTACCCCTGCTTTTACTTTTTCTTTCAGGTAAAGAATCGTTGTGTCAGTAATCTTTTGCAATAAGCTGTGTGCTACCGAAGGCTGCGTAAAACAAAGCTCCTTAGCCGTCGAAAAATCACGTGAACCTGAGCCTTCTACCGCATAACAGAAAATCGTCCAAGGCGAACCCGCAAAGCCAATTAAGGGCACACGATTGTTTAGCATTTGCTTAGTGAGCTTTACCGCCTCCATTACGTAGCCCAAACGCTCTTCAATATTAGGCACCATCACTTGTTCCACATCTTTAGCCGTACGGATAGGCTTTGGTAACCACGGTCCCACGCCTTTTTTCATCTCTACTTCTATATTCATAGCCTGAGGCACTACCAATATGTCCGAAAACAATATCGCAGCATCTACCCCTACTATATCTACCGGTTGTACGGTGATTTCCGCAGCCAGCTCCGGTGTCTGACAGCGCGTAAAGAAGTCGTATTTATCGCGTAAAGCTCTAAATTCGGGCAAATAGCGTCCTGCTTGACGCATCATCCACACAGGCGGTCGTTCAGTAACCTCACCGCTGAGTACTCTCAAGAATAAGTCGTTTTGTATCATATTTTAATTTACATAAAGAAGACTGCCCAAGAACAAAGTTCATTGGACAGTCGTTATAAAAGGAATAATAACTTTTAAATGCTTTTGATAATAGTAACAAAATCATCAGCTTTAAGGGCAGCTCCACCTATGAGTCCGCCATCTACATCTTCTTTTGCAAAGATTTCTTTTGCATTATCCGGTTTTACACTACCTCCATACAAGATAGATACTTTATCAGCAACCCCTTTGCCGTATTTGTCAGCAATAGTTTTACGAATAAAGTGGTGAATTTCTTGTGCTTGGTCAGGAGTAGCGGTTTCGCCTGTACCAATAGCCCATACAGGTTCGTAAGCCAATACAATATGTTGCCAAGCCTCAGCAGGCAAGTGGAACAAACCATTTTTGATTTGGCTACCTACCACATCAAAGTGCTTATTAGCTTTGCGGTCAGCTAACTCTTCACCAATACAGAACACTACACGCATATTGTGTTTAAGAGCTGTGTTCACTTTTTTAGCTAAACTCTCATCAGTTTCGTTAAAGTAAGCACGGCGCTCAGAGTGTCCTAAAATAGTAGTTTTTACCCCAATACTGCCTAACATTTCAGCCGAAATTTCTCCCGTGTAAGCACCGTTTTCAGCAAAGTGCATATTTTGCGCAATTACTTCGATGTGGCTACCTTTTACTGCTTCTACAGCTGGAATAAGGTTTACAAAGGTAGGGGCAATCATTACCTCAGCATTTGTTTGAGGTACTTTTTTCAATAGGTCGGAAATAAGTGCTAACGACTTGTTAAGGTCGTTGTTCATTTTCCAGTTCCCTGCTACAATTTTTTTTCTCATATAATGAACTTTTTATTTTCTAACTTCTCGGCAAAGATATAAATAATTTACCAATTAGCAAAATTACTGATGAACACTACTAACGAATTAACTAATTAGCTAATTTATATTGTTTCTAATAGAATATTGCCATATCTTTGCCTCGTCTTTTAAAAGCGATTGCTTTTCAAGCACAAAGTTGAACCATAAAGATTATTTAATTTAGAATTATTTTTGTCGGTAAGCGATGGGAATCTGCTTACCGGCTTTTTTATACGTTAAAGCGGAAGTGCATAATATCGCCGTCTTTCACGATATATTCTTTACCTTCCACGCGCATTTTACCAGCTTCTTTTACTTTAGCCTCACTGCCATAAGTAATAAAATCATTATAAGCGATTACCTCAGCACGAATAAATCCTTTCTCAAAATCGGTGTGAATTACCCCTGCGGCTTGAGGAGCAGTGTCTCCTTGATGAATCGTCCACGCACGCACTTCTTTTACCCCTGCGGTGAAATAAGTTTGTAGGTTCAGCAGGTGATAAGCTGCACGAATCAGTTTAGAGGCTCCTGGTTCTTCTAAACCTATATCCTCCAAGAACATTTGGCGTTCTTCGTAACTTTCCAATTCGGTGATGTCAGCTTCAGTGGCTACTGCCAATACAATCACTTCGGCATCTTCACCTTTTACGGCATCTTTCACTTGTTCCACATAAGCGTTCCCATTTTTAGCCGATTTTTCATCTACATTGCACACATATAGCACAGGCTTGGTAGTGAGCAGTTGGAAGCTGTCCAGCAATTCTTTTTCTTCATCGCTTACTTGCACGGCACGAGCCGAAACACCCGTGAGCAATGCCTCCTTTACACGGTTGAGCAAGTCCATTTCTTTCGCCGCTTTCTTATCGCCTGCTTTCGCTGCACGCGTTACTTTTTCCAAGCGTTTTTCAACCGTTTCAAGGTCTTTTAACTGCAATTCTATATCAATAGTTTCTTTATCGCGTATAGGGTCTACACTTCCATCGACGTGTACGATGTTGTCATTCTCAAAACAACGCAATACGTGAATAATCGCATTACACTCACGTATATTTCCCAAAAATTGGTTACCCAAACCTTCGCCTTTACTGGCGCCTTTCACCAGTCCAGCTATGTCTACAATCTCTACCGTTGCAGGCATTACACGCTCAGGTTTTACAAGGCTTTCGAGTTTCTCTAAACGGGGATCAGGTACGTTTACAACACCCAAGTTGGGCTCTATAGTACAAAAAGGGAAGTTAGCACTCTGTGCTTTAGCATTTGATAAACAATTAAATAAAGTAGACTTCCCCACGTTGGGCAGTCCTACAATTCCTGCTTTCATATATATTTATTGTATAATTTTAGGGTGCAAAAGTACGGTAAATAACAATAATGACAAATATTCTAATAATACTATTTTATCAATGAGGTAATTTCTTAATACTTCTCCTGTATTCCATCACCATCTCATCAATTACTTCTTTTACGCTTTGCACCTGGGTAATCAGACTCGCTACTTGTCCTATTTCCAACTCGCCTTGTTCTACGTCTCCTTCAAACATTCCTTGTTTGGTACGGCGATTACCTACTAAGGCTTTAAGGTTTTCGACAGTAGCTTGCTGAGTGTTGTAGAGCTCTTTTACCTCCTTATAGAAGCCGTTTTTAAGCAAACGTACAGGGGCTAATTCCTTCAACGTAAGTTCTGTATCACCTTCTTCGGCTGCTACTACTCTTTCTTTAAAATTAGGGTGTACAGAAGCTTCGGTAGTAGCCACAAATCTACTGCCTATCTGTACCCCTTCGGCACCTAAGGCAAGAGCAGCAAGCATTCCGCTACCTGTAGCAATTCCCCCTGCGGCAATGAGTGGAATATCTAATACTTTGCGTACAGCAGGAATGAGTACCATTGTGCTAGTCTCTTCACGTCCGTTGTGACCGCCTGCTTCAAAGCCCTCAGCTACCACAGCATCTACGCCGGCAACTTGGGCTTTAAGGGCAAACTTACTACTGCTCACTACGTGAGCTACTTTTATGCCTTCTTTTTGTAATAAAGACGTATAGGTAGCCGGATTTCCTGCCGAAGTAAATACAATCTTTACCCCTTCGCGCAAAATCACTTCAATAGCTTTGTCCATTTCGGGGTACATAATAGGAATATTTACCCCAAAAGGTTTATCAGTAGCCGCTTTACACTTACGTATGTGTTCTGCAAGAGTTTCGGGGTGCATAGAGCCTGCGCCCAATAGTCCCAAACCGCCTGCATTGCTCACTGCTGAAGCCAATCGCCAACCGCTTGCCCATATCATTCCTCCTTGAATAATAGGGTATTGAATATTAAAAAGTTCTGTAATACGTGTTTTCATTGTCTACAATTTAAGGTTTTTATTCTCATCGAACTCCCAAAAAGGATTATAAGCGACTTCAAACACATAACCGTCTAAATCTTTAAAGTAACCGCTATAGCCACCCCAAAATACTTTTTGAGCAGGTTTCACTATGGTAGCCCCTAGTTTGCTAACTTTGGCTAATACAGCGTCTACTTCCGCTTCTGAGGTAGCATTGTAGCTGATAGTCATTCCTGCAAACGAACTTGGCTCATAAGGCAAAGTAGTATCTTCTGAAAGTTCTTCTAAGGGGTAAAGCCCCAATACGATGCCTCCCAAAGGGAAAAGAGCATAGTCGTCCATACTTTTATCTGATTTTTGCCAACCTAAGCCTTCGTAGAAGCTAAGGGCTTTCTGAAAATCGCGAACGCCCAAAGTAATCAAAGTAAATTTTTGTCTCATACTATTGATTTGTTAAAAGTTCTTTCTCTTTTTTAGGTACTTTGGCGAGTACTTCTTCGTAAGAATGTTGTACCATTTCTTCAATAAGAGAGGGAGGAAGGCTCTCTACCAAAACTGTATTCCAAAGTTTTTTGTTTAAGTGATAGCCTGCTACAATCTTTTCAGGGTATTGCTCACGAAGCTCCAAAGCGCGCTCAGGGTTGCATTTGAGACTTGCCCTCAAAGGGACGCTTTCTAAATTCGTAAGCACGAATATCCTCCCACAAATGCGAAAAACCAATATGTCCTCGCCGAAAGGCATATCTTCAGTAGTATGTGGTAAGGACAAGCAAAAGTCTCTGAAAGTTTCTAAGTTCATTGTTTTAGGTAAGAGATAAGATAAAAGGGTTGCCTATGATTCAAGACAACCCTTTATTTTATACATTCATTTGTTAATTTACAAATATACTAATCAATTAAGCTTTTGAGGTAAGTGATTTGAAGAATACAAATCCAAAACCTAGGGTAAGCATACAGTGGAATGGGAACATACCAAAGTCGTTAAGACGAACGGCACTGTATAATCCAAAGAGGAAATACAACATTAGTAAGAATTCTACTATCATATTAGGCGATAGTTTGGTATTGATGTATTTGTTGTTTTTCCAGCTATCGGAGAGTGCATTGATATTGAATTTAGGGGTACGCACAAACTCACTGCGTTTACCAGTGTGTCCTTCGAGTACTGCAACAGTGTTATGGAAAGAGAAACCTAAGGCTACTGAGAAGAACGTTACAAACAGTTTGATGTAGTTTAAAAAGTCGTCGAAGGTCTTTCCTTGCAGGTTCTTATAAGTAAACCAATAGCAAATAAACAAGATAACAGTACTGATGATAAAGAAACTAGTAATGTGGAATATCCACGCTAAATGTCCGTATTGATTTTTGATGTACAACATAGGGATACTAAGAACTGATACCACAAATACCCATAAGAACATAGAGCTATTGAGGAGGTGCATTACCCCGTGAAATTTGGTTTTCCAACCTATGTTTTTAGCTGCTAATACACGGCTTACTGTTTTACGGAAGTTCTCAGCCCCTCCTTTGTTCCAACGGAACTGTTGAGAGCGTGCTGCTGAAATAACTACTGGAAGCTCGGCAGGCGTTTCTACATCTTCCAAATATTTGAATTTCCAATTTTTTAATTGAGCGCGATAACTAAGGTCGAGGTCTTCGGTAAGGGTGTCGCCTTCCCAGTTACCTGCATCGTAAATGCACGCTTTACGCCAAATACCTGCTGTACCGTTGAAGTTGATAAAATATCCTTTAGAATTACGCCCTACTTGTTCAAGAGTGAAATGGACATCAAGAGCGAGAGCTTGTATTTTAGTAAGGATAGAATAATTGCGGTTGATGTGCCCCCAGCGAGTTTGCACTACGCCTATTTCAGGGTCTTTGAAGTATACTACCGTACGTTTGAGCCAATCGGGTTGAGGCATAAAGTCGGCATCAAAGATGGCAACAAAATCACCTTTGGCAATAGCTAACCCTTCTTTAAGAGCACCAGCCTTAAAGCCTTCGCGATTGGTGCGACGAATGTGCTTAATATCCAAGCCTGTAGCTTGTAGTTCTTTAATGATTTCAGCGGTTTCAGCTACTGATTCGTCGGTAGAGTCATCGAGCACTTGAATTTCGAGTTTGGTACGAGGGTACTCCAATTTTGCGATATTTTCGAGCAAACGACGTACTACATACTTTTCGTTGTAAAGTGGTAGCTGGATGGTTACGTACGGAATCTCCTTAGGGTCAAGCAAGTTAAACTTAGGAGCCTCGTCGTTTTGTTTGCGATGTTTGAGATAGTTCAGTAGCAAACTAAGCATTGAAAGGCTATATAAGAAAATGCCTACTAATGCTGTACAATAGATAATAATAATCGCGTAATTGATAATTGTTGCCATAAATTATTGTTTTATGTTCTTTCTTTTAGATTTTGCAAATGTACGTGTTTTTTTGAAAACACCAAGCAAAAAAGAAATTATTTTTTAAGAAATCTCTCTTTTTTCTAAACTAATAAACTGTATATCAATAATTAGCTTCGAAGTTGTTTTATGACTGTACGCACTGATATAAAACCAATTTCTTCTTCTCGAATATCTTTAAGAGCTATCCACCGGAGTTCTTTTATTTCATCGGGGGCTACAATATGTACCTCTTCGGCTTTGAGCTCGCATTCAAAAAAGATATCCATAGTGCGGTAGGGTACATTTTTGTACAGATAATTATTGGGGTAGGTGGTGATGAAGCGCAGTTGCTCAGGTTTGATGATGAGTCCCATTTCTTCCTTTACTTCGCGACAAGCTGCTTCTTGAGCCGTTTCGTTGGGGTCGATAAAACCGCCTGGGAGGTCAAGTTTTCCTTTGTCGGGGTTCATATTACGGACTGTAAATAGTATTTTATCTTTATGTTTGAACACTACTGCTACCGCAGCGGCAATATTGTGGAAATAGGTAAAACCGCAATCGTGGCATAAAAAGCGCACGTTATTAGGAAATTCGATGTTTGTAGAAGTACAATTCGGGCAATGTTTAAATATGCTTTCCATAGTTTTTGGGTGTTTTCTAAAATTAGGTGAATGTTGAAATAACAGATTTTTAAGGTTAGAAAAATATTCTGATAACCTATCTTGGACAAACCTTATACGAATCTTGGACGAATCTTGGACGATAGCTATACCTGTGGTATAACTGTGTAAAGGGTGTTTTGTAGAAAAATTTTCTGCACCTTATAGGGATTCGCTTATAAAAATAACTTTTTGTACTTGTTGTCTTTTTTTATTAGGCGACAAATGTACTAAATTTTGTTATCTGAAAAAAATAATTTGTAAAAATAGTTTTTAATTGTTTTTTTAGTTGTACCTTTGCAGAGAAATTAAAAGCGTAATTCTATGGATATATTACTCAAGTCGGCAAAGATTATTGATGAAGAGAGTGCCTATCACGGTGCTGTAAAAGATATTTTAATTTCAGATGGGGTTATTAAGCAGATATCCAATCATATTGCTGCCGAAGGGGTAGATAAGGTGCTGGAAAACACTTGTATATCACAAGGTTGGACGGATAGCAGTGTTTGCTTTGGCGAACCAGGCTTTGAAGAGCGGGAGACCTTAGAGAATGGAATGCTTACGGCACAGAGAAGTGGTTTTACACACGTGCTCGTCAATCCGCTTACTCACCCCGTAGCCGACAACAAGCAAGCTGTAATGTATATCAAAGAAAAAACGAAGCATTTTGCTACTACCGCTCACCCTATTGGGGCATTAACGGTAGAGAGCAAGGGGGAATTTCTTGCCGAGCTTTACGATATGCAAAATGGAGGAGCTGTGGCTTTTGGCGATTATAAGAAGCCCATACACAACAGCAACCTGCTGAAAATAGCCTTGCAATATACACAGCCTTTCGGTGGCATTGTTATTTCTTTTCCTAACGATGCTAAAATTATGGGTAAAGGTGTGGTGAATGAGCATATAGAAGGCACACGATTAGGACTAAAAGGCATTCCTGCTTTGGCTGAAGAACTGTGTGTAGCGCGTGATTTGGCTATATTAGAATACGCAGGGGGGAAGTTACATATTCCTACTATATCCACAGCAAAATCGGTAGCGCTTATTGAGGAGGCAAAAAACAAAGGATTGGACGTAACTTGTAGCGTAGCTATCCATAATATTCAGTTTACTGACGAGGTTTTAGAAGGGTTTGATACCAATTACAAAGTGTTGCCCCCTTTGCGCGATACTGAAAATGTAAAGGAACTAAGAGACGCCTTACAAAGAGGAGCGATAGACTTTGTTACCTCTGACCATAATCCGTTGGACATAGAACTCAAATTTAAAGAGTTTGACCTTGCCTCGTTTGGAACTATTGGGTTAGAAAATGTGTGGGGTGTGCTGAGTCAGTATACAACTGTTGAGAAAGCGGTAACACTGCTTACCTCGGCTCGCAAACGTTTCGGGATACCTACTGCACCCATAGCTGAAAATACAGAAGCTGATGTTACTATCTTTACTCCCGAAGGAGAGACTGTTTTTACAAAAGAGATGATATTATCAGCTTCGAAGAATAGTGCTTTTATAGGAGCGACGATGAAAGGAAAAGTATTGGGGATTATTGCTCACAGACAAGCAATATTGAACGATGGAGTTTAAGAAATGTCTTACCTTTGTTATAGGGAGCTTGATTTTATTATTTACAAACTGTTACTTTAAAACAAAGAAAAAAACAATGGAAACACATAAAAAACTACCTTTAGAATACGTAATTCGCGAACCACAGGTAAGGACTAAACGTTCGCCTGTAATATTTATGTTGCACGGTTATGGGAGCAATGAGGAAGACCTTTTCTCCTTTGCCGATGAATTACCCAAAGAATACACGATTATATCATTGCGTGCGCCTTATAATTTAACCTCATTTGGTTATGCGTGGTATATGATTAACTTTGATGAAGACCAAGCCTATTGGAGCGATAATGAGCAGGCTATTGAATCGCGTGAGTTAATAATGAAATGTATTGATGAGGCTTGTAAGGTATATGATTTGGATACGAGAAACATAAACCTCTTAGGATTCAGTCAGGGGAGTATATTAAGTATGGCTATTGCGATATCTTATCCTAAGAAAATACGCAGAGTAATAGCACTGAGTGGTTACTTAAATGAGGATATCTTGAAAGACGGATATAAGAAAGAGAACCATTCGGCTACGCACTTTTACGTATCGCACGGCACCAGTGACCAAGTAATACCTGTGGAATGGGACAGGGAAACTCCTGAGTTTTTAAAATCGATAGGGGCTAAATGCACTTATGAAGAGTTTCCGATAGGGCACGGTGTATCACCACAAAACTTTTATTCATTCCGTGAATGGCTTAGTAAATATTGATTTATGGACAAAGCAACACTTAAATCAGAATATAATATATTCAAGCAAAAGGCTTATATTATTATCTATGGGACGAATACACGCTTAGGTAAACTATTTGACCTTGTGCTGTTGTCGCTCATTACTATCAGTGTGATAATGGTAATGCTTGAAACCGTAAAGGGTGTTGACTACCATTTGCACGGTTTGTTAGTGTTTATGGAGTGGGTGATAACCGTTTTCTTCTCACTTGAATATATCTTGCGTATTATTACCAATAAAAAGCCTTATAGATATATTTTTAGTATGTATGGCATTATAGACCTCATTGCTATTTTGCCGATGTACATATCGTTCTTCGCTCCTGGTGCAAAGGCAATATCAGTAGTGAGGGCTTTGCGCTTATTGCGTATTTTCCGTATCTTGGATTTAGCGAGTTTTATGAAGCAAGGGGAGGAGCTGAAAATGGCTTTGCGCACTAGCCGAGACAAAATTCTTATCTTCATTTATTTCATATCGGTGATTTGTATACTTTTAGGATCAGTAATGTATGTAGTGGAAGGACACCAGAACGGGTTTAGCAGTATCCCACGCGGTGTTTACTGGTGTATTGTAACAATGACTACCGTAGGCTTTGGAGATATAGCTCCGCAAACTACATTGGGACAGCTGATAGCTTCGTTTGTAATGATATTGGGTTATGGCGTTATTGCGGTACCTACGGGTATTGTTACTGCTGAATATACCCATATGAAAAAGAAACATTCTATTGAGGGGAGCAAAAAACAACACAAAGAGAATGAGGTTGCTGGAAAATTAGTTTGCAAACGATGTTCTTTTGATAAACATTTGCAGGGGGCTAAATATTGTAGCCAATGTGGTAGTGAGTTAATACTCCAAAAGAGCAATCACGATGAAGCATAAAAAAATACTTTTGAGTGTGGTAGGACCTACTGCTATTGGAAAAACGCGAATGGCTATAGCCTTAGCACAACACTTCGGTACTGAAATCATCTCTTGCGACTCACGTCAGTTTTTTAAGGAACTTTCTATAGGCACAGCTGTTCCTTCTCCCTATGAATTGGCTCAGGTAAAGCACCATTTCATTCAGCATAAATCTATTTTTGAGTCTTATTCGGTAGGTGATTTTGAGCGCGATGCTATTAGCTTGCTCAACACACTTTTTAGAACTCACGATGTGGTAGTAATGGTAGGAGGAAGTGGGCTTTATGCTAATGCAGTGCTCAGAGGATTAGATGATTTTCCTGAAACCGATGAACAGATAAGAAAAGAGCTGAATGCGCAGTATAAAGCAGAAGGCATTGTTTTTTTGCAACAAAAGCTAAAAACTTTAGACCCTGTGCAATACGAGAAAATAGATACAAATAATCCGCAACGAATGATACGCGCCTTAGAAGTGTGTATGGTAGCAGGGAAGCCTTATTCGTCTTTTTTAAACAAAAAAGAAACGATGAGAGACTTTGAGAGCATACAAGTAGGACTTACGGCAGAGCGAGAGGTGCTTTACAATCGCATTGATGAGCGAGTAGAGCAAATGCTTGAAGGTGGGTTGCTTATAGAAGCACAAGATATGTTTCGGCACAAGGAACTCAATGCTCTGCAGACAGTAGGCTACAAGGAGTTATTTGCTTTTTTTGAAGGGAAGACCTCGTTTGGCTTTGCGATAGAGGAAATTAAGAAGAACACCCGTCGATTTGCCAAGCGACAATTTACGTGGTTTCACAAAGATAGTTCTATACATTGGTTTGATTATAGGACAACGGTGGAGGAAGTTCTTCAGAAAACCACAATACCAGAAATGCCAATAATACCAAATTAATGACAATGCGAGATCGTAACACGACAGGCAGGTGCGAGCCACACAGGCAGTCGTAGCACGATAGGCAGATAGAGAAAGAACGAACAAAGAACGAACAAAGAACGAACAAAGAACGAACAAAGAACGAACAATAAACGAAGGGAAGGCGGAGTTAAAACAAACCTAAGAAGGAGGATAGAGGAAGATATTTTGAAGTAAAAAAGGTACGTTTGATTTGAGGAATGATAGAAGTATTGTAAAAAATATTATCTTTGCACCAAAATTTGTGATTGATAACTAATGAAAAAACTGATTTTATTAGCTTTTGCGCTACAGGCATTGCAATCTTGTAGTGTAACAAATACCTTTACATTTCATAAAGATGCTACCATTTCTACCGATATGGCAGTAGATATGAGTGAAATGCTTGCTATGCAAGCGAAGGCAAAACAAGGAGAAAACAGTTTGAAAAACGTGAATATGCCCGAATTTCCAAAAGAATGGCAATCGGTTTACGACTTTCAAAAAACAGTAGAAAAGGATAGCATTCCTGCTGATAAAGCTGAATTGCTGAAACGTGCAGCTATTAAAGGACTTTTTAAAGACAATAAGGAAGTAGGTTTTCAGGTTAGGTTCGACCATTTTGCGCCTGAAGAATACGCTTCTATCACCGCCGCTATTGGTAGAGGGACACGCAATAACAACCCTCTGAGTATTTCGGCTTTTAAATGGGACGGCAAGGAGTTGCGCCTCAATATCGCTGCTTTGGAACAAAATACAGATGACGAAGAGCAAGCAGAGCGCGTAGCACAGATGAAGAAGATGTTTAATATTGATATCAATAATACGCTTGTATTCGAGGGCAAAATAAAGAAGATAAAAGGCAAACACCCTTATATTGAGAAATTAGATGCTCATACCGTGAAAATTGATTTAAAAGCCACTGATGGCAAAAAGAAAAAGAGACGCGATAAAGAGATTACAATCGTTATCAAATAGTTCTTATCTCTTACCACTTAACTATTATTTAAAATGTTATATTATTTATTAGAATATCTTGAAAAATATTACGACTTTCCAGGGTCGGGGCTTTATAAATACTTATCGTTTCGAGCAGGCTTGGCTTTAATGCTTTCCTTGCTTATTTCTACCATATATGGGAAGCATATTATTCGCCTCCTACAACGCAAACAGATAGGCGAAACGGTGCGAGACTTAGGGCTTACGGGGCAGAATGAGAAAGCAGGCACTCCTACTATGGGGGGGATTATCATTATTTTTGCTACGCTTATACCTGTACTGTTGTTGGCTAAGTTAGATAATGTATATACCCTATTGCTACTCATCACTACTGTGTGGATGGGAGCTATTGGCTTTATCGACGATTATATCAAGACTTTCCGCAAGAATAAAGACGGACTGAAAGGACGTTTTAAAATATTAGGACAAATAGGCTTAGGAATTATCGTAGGGGCGACGCTCTATTTCAATGATAATGTAACTATTAAGAGTGAGAAAACAGGTATTGGACGAACACGTACTGAAGTAGTAGCAGAAACAGCCACAGAGAATTTTGTTCCAGAAGTGAAATCGACGAAAACTACTATTCCGTTTGTGAAGAATAACGAGTTTGACTATGCTGACCTCATTGCGTGGGCAGGAGATAATTATTATCATTATGTGTGGTTGGTATTTATTCCTATTGTGATTCTTATTGTTACAGCGGTTTCTAACGGAGCAAACCTTACTGATGGTATAGACGGATTGGCAGCGGGAAGCTCGGCTATTATAGTCCTAACATTAGGGCTATTTGCGTGGATTTCGGGTAACATTATCTTCTCAGAATATTTAAACATTATGTATATCCCAAGAGTAGGGGAGATGACGGTATTCATAGCAGCTTTTGCAGGAGCTTTGGTGGGATTTTTGTGGTATAATACCTATCCTGCCCAAGTGTTTATGGGCGATACAGGAAGTTTGACCATAGGCGGGATTATAGCTGTAATAGCCATAGCAGTACGCAAAGAACTCTTGTTGCCTGTGCTCTGTGGTATCTTCCTCATTGAAAACTTATCGGTGATATTGCAAGTGGTTTACTTTAAATATACGAAGAAAAAGTATGGTGAAGGTAGACGTATCTTCTTGATGTCGCCTTTACACCACCATTACCAAAAGAAGGGATATCACGAGAGTAAAATAGTGATGCGCTTTCTTATTGTAGGGATTTTCTTAGCGGTGATTAGCATTGTAACGCTAAAATTGAGATAAGAGCTCAATTAAAAGCTTGGATATATTGGAGAATAGAAATGTGAAAAGCGCCTAAATAATCTGATTATTTAGGCGCTTGACTTTTATATTGAAGTTATTGCGTCTTTGAGTTGAGCTAAGGCTTGCCTTACCACACTACGCGGACAAGCTAAATTGATGCGCATATAGCCATTGCCTTCTTCACCATAAATGCTACCGTCATTTAAGGCTAAGTGCGCCCTATTGGTACATAGAGCGACTATATCTTTTTGGTTGAGCTGTAACGCACTGAAATCAATAAACACTAAATAAGAGGCTTGAGGTATGATGACTTTTAGTTGAGGTATGTTTTCCTTGATATAACTTACCACTTCATCAATATTACCTTGAACGTAAGTGAGCATTTGTTGTAACCATTCTTCGCCTTTGTTATAGGCTGCTACAACGGTATTAAAAGCAAAGACATTGCCGGCAGCTAATTCGTTCCCTTCTACATAGCTTTCGAAGCGACGACGCAGAGTAGGATTAGCAATTACTGCATAAGAGGTAGCTAAGCCTGCCATATTAAAAGCCTTGCTGGGAGATGCAAATACAACGGAGTTCTGTTTAGCTTCTTCGCTTACTGAGGCAAACGGAATGTGCTCGTAGGGAAGTAAGGTAAGGTCGGCGTGGATTTCGTCAGCTACTATTATTACGTTGTTCTGAGCACAGATAGTTGCTACTTTTTTGAGTTCTTCGCGCGTCCATACACGTCCGCCAGGGTTATGAGGGTGACAGAAGAGGAAGAGTTTACAGCCTTTTATCTTTTTTTCGAAGAGTTTAAAATTGATATGATATTGCCCATCTTTCAGTTCTAATGGACAGTTTACTAATTCGCGATGGTTATTGCGGATTACCTGAGCGAAAGGATTATATACAGGTTGCTGAATCATCACCTTTTCACCACGCTGAGTAAATGCCTGTACTGCCATAGCCAAAGCTGGTACTACCCCAGGTACGAATGAAATCATTTCTTTGGTAATCGTCCACTTATGACGGCGCTTTTGCCAACTGATAATGGCTTCATACCAACTTTCGGGTTTCACTGTGTAGCCAAAGACTTCACATTCCATACGTTTTTTCATCACTTCCACTATGAAAGGAGGTGTTTTAAAATCCATATCGGCTACCCACATAGGGAGCAAATCGGTGCGTCCCCAGCGGGGGGCTAATGCCTCTAACTTGAGAGCATCGGTGTGTTTTCTGCAAACTACTTCGTCAAAATTATAATTCACTTTTTAATGATTAATGTTTAATGGTTAATGATTAATATGTTACGTGTTATCGGATATCTATTAGGAAACTCTTACTATTTGGGCACCGAGGGCTTTGAGTCGTCCGTCGATGTTTTCGTAACCACGGTCTATTTGTTCTATATTGTAAATGGTAGAGGTGCCTTTGGCTGAAAGAGCTGCAATAAGCAAGGCTATACCGGCACGAATATCAGGCGAGGTCATTAGGGTTGCGCGCAAAGGAGAACGGAAATCATTACCGATAACGGTAGCGCGGTGAGGGTCGCATAGTATAATTTTAGCACCCATATCTATGAGTTTATCGATAAAGAATAGCCTACTCTCAAACATCTTTTGGTGAATAAGCACTTCCCCACGTGCTTGGGTAGCGACTACCAGCACGATGCTGAGTAGGTCGGGGGTAAAACCAGGCCAAGGGGCATCGGCTACTGTTAGGATAGAGCCATCGATATAATTTTGGATTTCATAGCCGTTAGTATGAGCGGGGATATGAATATCGTCGTTTTTCTTTTCGAAGGTAATACCTAATTTCTGGAAGATAGTAGGCATAATACCCAAATGCTCCCAGCCTACATTCTTAATGGTAATTTCACTGCAGGTCATAGCAGCTAAGCCTATCCAACTACCTATTTCAATCATATCGGGGAGGATAGTGTGTGTACAACCCTCCAAGCGTTCTACCCCGTTGATAGTAACGAGGTTGGAACCGATACCTTGTATATCGGCTCCCATAGCGTTGAGCATATGGCAGAGTTGTTGTACATAGGGCTCGCAAGCTGCGTTATAAATAGTTGTAGTACCTTCGGCTAATACGGCAGCCATAATAATGTTGGCAGTACCTGTAATAGAGGCTTCTTCTAAAAGCATATAGCTTCCTTTTAGTTTCTTGGCTACTACGCTATAAGTAAAGTTATTTTCATCATATTCGAAGTGGGCACCTAATTTGATGAACCCTTCGAAGTGGGTGTCGAGGCGACGGCGACCTATTTTATCACCTCCCGGTTTAGGAATATAGCCTACTCCAAAACGTGTGAGCAGAGGACCTACTATCATAATAGAACCTCGCAGGGCTTGCCCTTCGGTATGAAAAGCCTCGGACTTTAAATAGTCTATATTGATATCGTCGGCTTGAAAGCTATAAGTGCCTTTCCCGAGCTTTTGGATTTTGACTCCTAAATTCTCGAGCAAAGAAATCAGTTTATTCACATCTTGAATATCGGGAATGTTGTGAATGGTAACTTTTTGGTCGGTGAGTAAAACCGCACAAAGTACTTGTAGTGCTTCGTTTTTAGCTCCTTGTGGTGTAATACTTCCTTTGAGGGTATGTCCACCTTCTATTTTAAAAACGCCCATTGTTATTTTTTTTATTGGTTGAGAATATTCTTTTAGCTTGCTGAGGTTGCGGTTGAGGAGTGCGTTTAGTTAGATTTTGCTTCGTGCGGATAAGGTCACGACTATTAGTAAGGTCTTCGTTAGCCTTTCTCAAATCAATTTGCCCGTTACTCAGTTCGTATAGATGTTCAAAAACTACGCTATCGTCTACGCTTTCCTTATTCCAAGTGAGGAAGCATTTCTTCATATGGTTAGCGATAGAATACTCTAAAGCTTCACGTAGGTCGCCTTTTTCCCAATTTACGCAAGTGTTTATCATACGAATAATTACGTTGCCGTAGAAGCGGTAGCGGGGATGTGCTTGAGGGTATCTAAGTCTTTCGGGATGTTTATGAAGTGTGGAAGGCGTGGGTTTTTCATAAGGAGAATCGACGTCCAACTGAAAATCGGACATTATAAAGAGCTGGTCCCAAAGTTTATGTTGAAAATCAGGGACGTCGCGCAAGTGAGGGAATAAGTTTCCCATTACGGCGACGATACTTCGAGCCGTTTTATTACGTGTATCGCGGTCTTTAAGGAGTACCGCTTTTTCTATCATTTTTTGGATGTGTCGCCCGTATTCAGGGATGATTAAGTGAGGGCGTTCGGTGTTATATTCTAAGGTCGTCATAATGATAATATTCCTTTTACTTTACCTGCTTCTTTGTAATAGACAATTACCTCATCGGGGTTTTTAACGGTAAGGCTTACCGAAACACCTGTGTACTTATCGTTAGACGATGGGCGTGTGGTGATTTCGGCATCGGTATTTTTGAATACCTCTTTGAGCTGATTGAGTTTGGCTTCATCAGTAGGTATTACGAATTTATAGAGATAACGAGTGGGGAAGAGCGAAGTCTCGATGAGTTCATTCTTTAAGCGCTCGTAAAATTCGGCTAATTCTTGTTCTGTTTTCATTGTAATATTTGCTTAATTATATGAAATGTAATATTGAGTGCAAAGGTACGAAAATAGTTGGAAAGAAAAAAGGAAAAGGTAAAAAAGTGTATTTAATGCCAATAATACTAATAATGCCAGAAATACCGATAATTAACTTTGCCAGTGGAAAATGAGAAAAATGAGGAAATGAGAGAATGAGGAAATGGGTAGTGATAAGAATGGTTTTTTGACAGGTCTGACTTGTCGGACAAATCGGGCTGGTTAGGGTTTTCGGAAGGAAACGAAAATTTTCAGAAGGAGACTAAGGGGGCTTTTGATGAAAAAAGGGTGTAATGAGGGTGGGGTTAGCTTATAGAGAGCTTATAGGAAGCTTATACGAATCTTGGACGATTGGTATAGAAAGGGTATATAAATAGTTGATTCATAATATCATACAACAAGGCTAAAAATGTTAAAAACGGGGTTTCGAGGCGAAAGAAAAGAAATCCTCACCCCGTCCCTCTCCCAAGGAGAGGGGGTGTAGTGACGAGTAGAGAGCGACGAAAAAAGGAGAATGTGGCGACGTAAAAGCGGAGGAAACCTCCCCCTTCTTACATACTCCGCTCTCGCGGTGTACATACCCAGCTATTGCTGGCTACCTCAGAGAGGGAGAATGTGGCGAGGGAAAAGTAAAGGTAAAATGGAGGTAAAATAAAAGAGGAAGGGATACAAGCTATTTGATTTTTTATTATCTTTGCGTGTTATAACTAAATAGAGCACTGATGAAAAGAATATTATTAGCGAGTACTTCTACTGTATATGGGGGTACTTATCTTTCTTATTTACAAGATGAATTGATTGATTTCTTTACAGGAATTGACGAAATATTGTTTGTGCCTTATGCACGCCCCAGTGGTATTACGCACGATGAATATACTCAGATTGCGCAACAGTTTTTCAATAGGGTAGGGAAGAGTATAGTGGGCTTACACACATTCGCTGACCCTAAAAAGGCTATTAGGCAGGCAAAAGCGATTTTTACAGGCGGAGGTAATACCTTTGTGCTGGTGAATCAGTTGTACGGATTGGAAGTGATGGACGTATTGCGTGAAGCAGTAGAAAAAGGGACGCTTTATATGGGAACAAGCGCAGGGAGCAATATCGCTGGACAGACAATGCAGACTACTAATGATATGCCTATTGTTTACCCGCCTTCGTTTAAAACCTTAGGGCTTATGCCTTTTAATATCAACCCTCATTACCTTGACCCAGACCCCCAAAGTAAACACAAGGGAGAAACTCGCGAAACGCGAATTAAGGAATTCCACGTTTTTAACGATACTCCTGTGATAGGTTTGCGCGAAGGTAGTTGGCTACGTGTGGAAGATGAGAAGGTTAGCCTTAAAGGCGATTTGACGGCTAGAATCTTCCTAAAAGAGCAAGAACCTTACGAAAGTACGGAAATTTTGTTGTAGGCAAAGGAAGGAATGTACTACACTTATAATCAGATTGTTATATAAGAGGTTTAACAAAAAAGAAGATTAGAAGGGAATATTTTTACGAAGAAAAAGTGTTATTTATTTTTGTAAATCAATTTTTTGTAATACTTTTGAGCCGTAAAAACACTTATTAGACATTTAATTATGAAATTTTACTTTTGTTTTTTAGCCTTATCATTGGCACTTGTAGCGTGTAACGACAATGGTAACCAACTCACTCCTGAGCAGAAAGAAGCAAAATTGCAACATAAGTTGGACTCGATAGCTGAAATAAAATTCTCGGAAATAGTGAAGGAAGACGTAGACTCTTATCCTATTTTTAGAGGGGTATGTGATACAGCAACGACGAAGATAGGACAGAAAGAATGTTTTGAGAGGACTTTTACAACCCTTTTTCAAGAGCGTTTGAAAAAAGCCCCTTATGAAGTAACAGAGCCTGTTACCGACCGTGTATTACTGAATATAAAAGTGGATAATACAGGTAAAATAGTGCTTATAGATATAGAAGCCAATGATAAGACAAAAGAATTACTAAGTACTGATAGTGAAACCTTTGAAGACTCATTGCGCGCTAATTTATCGGCGCTCTCAGAGCAAGATGCTATCGTACCAGCTACCAAGAATGGACTGAACGTGAGTACGCAATTTAATTTGCCTATTGAAATTAACGTTAAATAATTGGTCGTAGCTTTTGGAACGCATTATTTTAGGTATCGACCCAGGCACTACTATTATGGGGTTTGGGCTTATTCAGGTGGAAAGAGATACTATGAAGCTCTTACAGCTGAATGAGCTTCAACTTAGTAAATACAGCAATCACTACTTAAAACTAAGTGTGATTTTTAATCGCACTTTGGAGCTGATAGATACCTATAAGCCTGATGAATTGGCTATTGAGGCGCCCTTCTTTGGCAAGAATGTACAATCGATGTTGAAACTCGGAAGAGCGCAGGGAGTGGCGATGGCAGCGGGGCTATCGCGTGAAATTCCTATTACTGAATACGAACCTAAAAAGGTGAAAATGGCTATTACGGGTAATGGTAGTGCCTCCAAGGAACAAGTAGCCAAAATGCTTCAACAACTTCTGAATATAAAAGAACTCCCCAAACACTTTGACGCAACCGACGGTCTGGCGGTGGCTGTTTGTCACTTTTTTAACGGTGGCAAGTCGCAAAAACAACAAAGTTATAGTGGTTGGGACGCTTTTGTAAAACAAAATCAAGACCGTATAGGTTAAAAAATACTTCATTTTGTATAGCTTATACATTCATATTCCCTTTTGTAGGCGTGCTTGTTATTATTGTGATTTCCATTTTTCGACTACTCTGAAAAGAAAAGGAGAAATGGTAAATGCCCTTTGTGAGGAACTCATTTTGCGCAAAGGGGAAGCCGTAGGTAGTGAGTTACAGACAATCTACTTAGGAGGAGGGACGCCCAGTATCCTTTCGTATGACGAATTACAACAACTTTTTCGCACTATCTTCACACATTACAAGGTAAATACCACAGCTGAAATTACCTTAGAAGCTAATCCTGATGACTTTTTTAGAGCTACTTCTCCCGAGCAATTTTTGAAACAATTACGCTCTTTGGGTATCAATAGGCTCAGTTTGGGAGTGCAGTCGTTTTTTGAAGAGGACTTGCGATTGATGAATAGAGTGCATACGGTAAGCCAAGTAGAGACTTTATTACAGATAGCTCCACAGTATTTTAATAATATCACGATTGATTTGATTTACGGCATTCCCCAAATGAGTGAGGAACGCTGGCAGGAGAATATCAATAAGGCACTGTCTTTCGATATTCCGCATATCTCAGCCTATGCGCTTACGGTAGAAGAAAAAACAGCTTTGCACAAGTTTATTGCTACGGGGAAAATCGCACCAATAAGCGATGAGCAGGCTTACACTCACTTTCAAATGTTGATAGATACTCTGGAAGCAGAGGGGTTTATACAATACGAGTTTTCAAACTTTGGCAAAGAAGGATATTTTAGCAGGAATAACACGGCTTATTGGTTTGGCAAGCCCTATATGGGAATAGGTCCTTCAGCCCACAGTTTTAACGGGAAGGAGCGTAGTTGGAATATTGCTCATAACATTAAGTATATACAACAAATACAGCAGGGGATTTTGCCACAGGAAAAAGAAGAACTTACCCTTAATAACCGATATAACGAACTCATCATCACGCGTATACGCACGATGGTAGGGATTGATTTAGAAGAAGTGAGAACAGTATTTGGGGAAGGTTACCGCCAATATTTGTTACAACAAGCACAGAAGTACCTTGCCGATGAGCTTTTAGTTATAGAAGAAAACCATCTGAAAGTAACGCGCAAAGGCAGATTCCTCTCAGATGGTATAGCTTCGGATTTATTTAGGGTGGATGACCTCACTTAGTGGTTTGAAGGTAGGGTTTAGATTTCCGTCGATATGGTATTCCAAAAGTAGGTCACCCCACAATTCACCATCAGTAAATTCACAAATCACCCATTTTTCATTCAGTATTCTTATTTTATTAAACAAGAACTTCCCATTGCTTTCAGATTTGATGTAAGGGTTTTTAGTATCCTTTACGTTCATCTCCATTAAAGCATTGACAACAATTTGTGAAGGATTGTCAATTTTCAAATCTTCGAAATACTGTTGTGCTAATTCGTTTGTTTCGAGGCTGAAGTTAAGTGCTTCGATGCGTTGTTCATCGAGTTTCTTGATAGAATCGGTGAGTTTTGAAATCTTCTCAGCTGATTCTTTCATCGCTGTAACATTTGCATTGCTATCTGTTTGGTTGCAACCAGCTAAAAGGGCAAAGGCTCCTAAAAGCGTAATAAAAATTCGTTTATTCATTATGATAAGGTTTTTGTTCGCTTAGATTTAGCACTTTTACTTTGGGTTTTCGTCGTAAGTAAGCGTGCAAAAGGTGACGGTTTGTTAATGAATTGGGTAAAGGAGTGATGAGGTTTTGCAACATCTCTAATTGAGTAAGCTGGAAATTCAGATTAAAGAAGGCATAGCCTTGAATATTGCCGTCGACTACTAAAATAATGCTTTTCTCGCCGATTACTCTACCTTTATCTACAATAGCTACGTTTCGGTGCACAAGTCCGTATTTTGAAAGCACCTCAGAGGCGCGTGTGTTATACTCCTCAACGGTTTCGTTATTGAAATCTACTTCGTTTAAATGGTACTCTTCAGTGATTTGATTTAAAAAGTGCTGGGCTTGTTCTTTGGTTTCAAAAGTAGTGATAATTTCGTTTTGAGTGGATAATAATTCTATTGAAAAACAAAGATATCCCTTAGTATTAAAGTGAGAAGTGAGTGCATAAGTGATATTTATTTCTTTTTCAGGATTTCGCCTATTACATTTTGGGAGGTTGAGGTGTATTTCTTCTAACCTTTTTAAAGCAGCGATGAGTTCATTGCCTGTTTCTTGATAAGTAACTCGATAAGTATGACGTTGCAAGTATCTATCGCGTTTGGACGGAGAAGTGAAGAGCCTGTTTACTTGCTGTTTAATATTTTTGTGTTTCCCGATGTAAATGACCTTACCTTCTTCGTTATGCATATAAAAAATTCCTAATGTTTCAGGGAGAGTGTCGAGTATTTTCAGATGACGAGAAGCCATTTCTAAACGAATATCTTGCTTGACAGAGGTAGTAATGATATCCTTTTTGGTGTCCTTTTCGAGTAGGTATTTAAAGAGTTTTAGGGTAGCCAAGGCATCACCAGAAGCGCGATGCCGGTCGCTTACAGGAATACCTAAGGAGCGCACTAACTTACCTAAACTATATGATTCTTTATTGGGAATGAGTCGCTCGGAGAGTTCTACGGTGCAGAGCGTTGTACGGACAAAGTCGTATCCTAAGCGGCGAAATTCGGTTTGCAAGATGCGATAATCGAAGGCTGCATTATGACCTACGATAATGCAATCGGTGGTAATTTCGACAATGCGTTTGGCAACCTCATAGAATTTAGGGGCATTGCGCAACATTTTGTTGTTGATGCCTGTAAGTTTAGTAACGAACTCTTGAATGGGGCGTTCGGGGTTTATCAATGATATGAACTGGTCGGTTATTTCGTGTCCGTTGAACTGATAGATGGCGATATCGGTAATGCCCTCTTCATTGTATTTACCTCCTGTGGTTTCTATGTCGAGTATTGCGTACAAATGTTTAGGTGTTAGGTTTTATGGATTAGGTATTAGAAAAGAAAAAAGCAAAGAGGAAGGAAGGTCTTACTCTTTGCTTTTATAAGTTTGTTTAACTGATTAGCGAACTTCTTTAATACGGGCTTTTTTACCAGTAAGTCCTCTAAAATAGTAAATGCGAGCACGTCTTACTTTACCTTTTTTGTTTACTTCAATTTTTTGAAGGGCAGGCATATTGATAGGGAAGATACGTTCTACACCTACAGTTCCTGACATTTTACGAATAGTAAAAGTAGCGGTTACGCCGTGACCTTTGCGTTGAATAACAACGCCTTTAAAAAACTGAGTACGTTTTTTATCACCCTCTTTAATCTCGTAATACACAGTGATAGTATCACCAGCAGAGAAATCGGGGAAGTCTTTTTTTTCGATAAAGTTGTCTTGTACGTACTTTAATAATGGTTCCATAAAAAATATAAATAATTATGTTATCAATGGGCAACATTCACGACTCTCGCCAGAGGTTACTCCAAATCGGGGGCAAAGGTAGTACTTTTTTTTGAATTAGCAAGATACCTGTAAAAGAAAAATTTTGTAATATGCTAATGAGATGTGATAAGTTACTTAAAAAAGCAAATGTACTACTGGGGGTGCTAATACAGCGGTAAAGATGCCGTTAAAAATCATTCCTAAACTAGCATATACCGCATATTTTTCACTTAGGTTGAACGCCGCCATAATACCCAAAGCGTGAGAAGCAGTACCTAATGAAATACCTTTAGCCATAGGGCTTTTGATGCGAAACCAATTCAGGAAGGTAATACCAAAAAGATTCCCTAAGAAACCAGTGGTCATTACCGCCATTACTGTAATAGGTTCAATACCATTGAGCATACGCGATACTTCCAACGCAATGGGGGTAGTAACCGATTTAGGGGCTAATGAAATGGCGATATCGTCTTCGAGCCCTAACCATTTGGCTACCAAACAAACTGTAAGCACCCCTACTAAACTACCTACAAACTGAGAGAGCACTAAGGGTATCAGCTGTTTTCTTATCTTAGAGAGCTGTAAATACAGAGGTACCCCTAAGGCTACAATAGAAGGTTTGAGCCAAAAATCGATATACTTACCGGCTTCTTCATATTTTTGAGGAGAAATACCAAAGATTATTAGATAAGAAATAAGCACTAAAACAGTGATTAATACTGGATTTAAAAAAACCGAATTATATTTGCGTTGCAAAAGTAATACCCCGTAATAGAGGATAAAAGTAATAGCCAAAAGGAAGGCTTCGTTTTCTACAAAAGGTTTCATTATTTTAATTTTTTACGGAAGAATTGATATACGTGACCAGTTATAACAATCACTACTACGGTACTGATGATAATAGAAAGGAAGATAGCTAAAAAGTTTTCACCTATCTGTTTAAAGTATGCCATAATGCCAATACTTGGGGGTACGAAAAACAATCCTAAATTAGAAATTAATAAATCTGAAAGAGCTTTTATAGACTGTAATTTCACCCAACCAAGCTCTAAAAATAGGGTGAGAAAGAGCATTCCTATGATACTTGAAGGAAAAGGAATGTGTGTGAGAGCAACGATGAGTTCTCCTAAGCCTAAACAGCCGAAAACGATTGCAAAATAACGTATTAACATAATAATTTTGTACTTAAAAAACGGTTGCAAAAGTACTATTTCTTTTTTTAATAGTGTTAAAAAAAATATAAAAATTTGCTTGTTATATATTTTTTTATCTACATTTGCGGAGTAAAAAAACATAAGTTATGAGTAATAATTACGACAAACCTATTTTTATGGACTCAGCGTCCAATGGTACAGATGGAGGACAATCGTATCCTTCATACCCCAATGATGATGACAGACCGAGAGGTGGTGTTTTATCGAAAATTTTAATTGCTATTTTGGCTTTGGTAGCAGGAGGTTTAGGTTATTATACCTATTCTCTTAACAAAAACAAAGAGGCAACGGAAGCAGATCTTAACTCTCAGAAAGAGCAAGTGCTTAAAGATTTGAACGCTTTGAAAGGAAGCTACGACAAAGTAGTGGACGATAACAAAAACGTGAATCAGGATTTGCTTGATGCGCGTGACAAGATTGGTAAGTACATCGATTCATTGCAGAATATGAAACTTAATGTTTCGGCATTGGCTCGTTTTAAAAACCAAGCGTTTGCTCTTGCCAAAGAGCGTGATTTCTTAATCAGAAAGAACGACTCATTGGCACGTGCCAACACTGCTATCAGAAAGGATTTAGACAGTGTGTCAGTAAAATTAGACGACACAAGTGCTAAAGCCGATTCACTTGCTCGCCAAGCTAATAGCTTAAAGAAAGTGGTAGAAGCCGGTTCTGCACTTCAAATTAGCAAACTTACAATAGAAGCTGTAAAAGGCACTAAGAACAAAATTACCGAAAGAGGTCGTGCAGCTGAGAAATTAAGAGTTTGCTTTACTGTAGGAGCTAACAGAATAGCAAAATCAGGCTCAAGATACTTCTATGTGAAAGTAGTTTCACCATCGGGAGTTACCTTAGGAGCTAACGACTCTACCTCAGAAGGAGAAAACACAGTGAATTATAGTACAGCTACTCACTTCATCTACGACAATAAGAATGTGGATGTGTGTGACTTTATCAGCAGAACAGGAAAAGAGTTTGATAAAGGCACTTATAAAGTAACTGTTTATGATGACCGCCTCAACGAAGTAGGTTCAGCAAATTTATTATTGAAATAGCAGTTTCTTAATATAAAAATAAAAACAGTTCCATAAATAGTATGGAGCTGTTTTTTTTTGAACAATATTTGGAAGTACGCTACTTGTTTTGTACTTTTGCGACATCTTAATAAAAAATATACCAATCTTATGAGAACCAACTTATTAATTATGTTATTATTTTTAGGAACGCTACTCAAAGCACAACCTCAAGATGTATCAGTAGTGTTTCATAAACCAGCAAATCATTTTACTGAAAGTATCCCTATTGGAAATGGACGTTTAGGAGCTATGCTCTTTGGAAAGACTGATGTAGATAGAATTGTACTCAATGAAATCTCGTTGTGGTCAGGAGGGACACAAGAGGCTGATGACCCTAATGCGCACAACTATCTGAAAGAAATTCAGAAATTACTTTTAGAAGGGAAAAACTTAGAAGCACAAGCACTCTTACAACAGCATTTTGTAGCCAAAGGGAAAGGCTCTTGTTTGGGGCAAGGAGCTAACTGTAGCTATGGTTGTTATCAAGTATTGGCAGAACTGCTTTTAGATTGGAAAACCACGTCACCTATTCAAGATTACAAGCGAGAATTACGCCTTGATGAAGCAACAGCTGTTACTTCGTTTAAACGAGATAATAACTCAATAGAACAAACAGCTTTTGCTGATTTTAAAAACGATGTGATATGGGTGAAAATAAAAGCTACCTCACCGCTTAATTTAGATATTTCACTCTTCCGCAAAGAGAATGCTACGATTACCTATCAGAATAATAAAATCAGTCTTAATGGTGTGTTACCGAACGGTGGTAAAGAAGGAATGCACTTTGCATCGGTAGTTGATATACAAACTGATGGAAAGATAGAGAGTACCCATAAAGCTATTGCTATACAGTCGGCAAAAGAAATTACTTTAAGGATAAGTGCTGTAACTAATTATAACTTTAACAAGGGAGGACTTTTGGATATTTCAGTAACTAAAAAGGTTAATGAGTATTTGCAAAAAGCCCCTATGAGTTTTGATAAAGCGAAAGTTGAGAGTAGTATTGTTTTTCAGCGATTGTTTAACCGCAATCGCTGGTATGGAAAAGCGAATGCCAATACGGAAGGTCTTACTACTTTTCAGCGATTAGGACGCTTTTATAAAGGTGAGCAAGATGCTTTATTACCTATTTTGTATTATAACTTTGGACGCTATTTACTTATCTCCTCTTCACGTGAAGGGCTTTTGCCTGCCAATTTGCAAGGTTTATGGGCTGAAGAGTATCAAACACCTTGGAATGGCGATTACCATTTAAACATCAATATACAGATGAATTATTGGCTTGCTGAGCCTACCAATTTGTCGCAGCTTACCGAACCTTTACAAAGGTTTACTAAAAACTTAGTACCCAATGGAAGCAAAACAGCGAAAGCCTATTATAATGCTAATGGATGGGTGGCTCACGTTATTAGCAATCCTTGGTTTTATACTTCCCCAGGTGAATCGGCGACGTGGGGTTCTACTCTTACGGGAGGCGCTTGGTTATGCGAACATATTTGGCAACATTATCTCTTCACTAAAGATATTAACTTCCTAAGAGAGTATTACCCTGTGCTTAAAGAAGCTACAACCTTCTTTGAGAGTCTACTTATTAAAGACCCCAAAACGGGTTATTGGGTAACAGCCCCTTCAAACTCTCCTGAAAATGCTTATGTATTACCAGAACTGAAAGACGGTAAAAAACAAATAGGAACTACTTGTGTGGCTCCTACTATGGATATGCAAATAGTGCGAGAACTATTTACTAATACAAGTGATGCTGCTAAGATATTAGGTTTAGACAGTAAGAAACGCACAGAGTGGGAACGTATCAGCAGAAATACAGTTCCTAATCGCATAGGTAAAAAAGGAGACCTTAACGAATGGTTTGACGATTGGGAAGATGCTGAACCACAACATAGGCACGTTTCTCATCTTTACGGCTTATACCCATATGATGAGATTACTCCTTGGGACACACCAGATTTAGCCAGAGCCGCTAAAAAGACATTAGAAATACGGGGTGATGCAGGTACGGGGTGGTCACGTGCGTGGAAGATAAACTTTTGGGCACGACTACAAGATGGCAATCACGCATTGCTTTTGTTGCGCCAATTATTACACCCTGTAAACCCTAATATAACTGACGGACAAGGAGGAGGCACTTATCCTAATTTGTTTTGTGCGCACCCTCCGTTTCAAATAGATGGGAACTTTGGAGGTACAGCGGGCATTGCTGAAATGCTCTTACAGAGTCACGGGAAGGGTAATGTTATTCGCTTTTTACCTGCTCTTCCTTCTCACCCCGATTGGGAAAACGGCGTTATGAAAGGTATGAGAGCTCGCAATGGTTTTGAAGTAAACTTTGAATGGCAACAATTCAAATTGGAGAAAGCTGAAATTACTTCGCTAAATGGAGGAGAATGCAGTGTGTTATTACCTGCCAATAAGAATGTTTATAGTAAAGGAAAGGTGATTGTAAAAGGAAGTAATAAAGATAAAGTGATAACGTTCAGAACAGAGAAGAACAAAACATATAATATTTATTAAAAGAGCTCAATAAAAGGAAAAGAAGCCTGTACAAAAAGTTTTCTTTTGTGAGGGCGATTGGCAAATCGCCCCTACAATATAACTAAAAGAAATTGATTATTGAGGTAATCAACTTTGCCAAAGGTGCGAGCTATACAGGCAAAAACTTTGGCAAAGTGTAGCGACCCATAAAAGAAAAATACGCACTAAGATTTTCTTAGTGCGTATTTTTTATTTGTATATCTATATCACGAGGTGAGCGTTGAGAGGGTGTTTTATGGCTTCCTCTTTATTTTGTGTAAAAGTCTACTATTTTGCGAATAGCACGTTCACACACGGGGCAGAAGCCTTTTGGTTCGTTAGATTTCATACGGCAGTCTTGTGCAGGACTGTAAATACCTTTACTGGTGTAACCTCCTCCTTCGAAAGCACCTACAACATCTTTATATTTAGGAGTGCGAGGGGTAGGGATAGGAGTCTTCTTTTTTACCATATCTTTCCATTTGCTCTCAAAATTCACCAATGAGGTAATGTTTTCTTCCCAAGGTTCAATTTTAGTATTGTACATCTCTTGAAAAGTGGGATCCCAATCGTAGTAATATTCATCGGCGAGACCTACAAAACCGTGTCCGAACTCGTGTATGTATACCTTTTCAGAAAGGTTGTTATCAGCAGTGCCTAAATTTAGGTGATTGTAGAAACCACCGCCACCATAAGTTTCAGTATTTACTAAGATATAGAGTTGGTCGTAAGGGACTACTGAGGCAGCATCGGCTATTTCACAAATACTGTTGGTGGTGAGGTAGCGTTCTTGATTGAAAGTGTAGAAGGAAGAGTTAAATGCAGTGTTTTTAAAAATGTTCTTTCCGGGTACATCGGTGCCACTTTCTTGAGAAGGTACGGCTATGGCATATACATTGAAATTGTTTTTGAGCTTATCGAAAGGGGAAATGGTGAACATATAATCGGTCATACGTTGCGCATCGGCATAGAATTTCTCGGTTTCGGCTTGGGTGTATCCTTCTGCTAAGATGGCTATATCTACTTTTTTGGAAGCCTCACCATTATACAGTATTTTCTTCACAGGGAAGGCAACGGTCTTTTCTTCTTTTATAAAATAGTTGTTAGGGTCAATCTCACGAGAAGCAATCGTTTCGAAAACACTTTCACGGTTTCGTTTATCGATGTGCAGAGACAGTTTCTTTTTAGGAAAAGGAATTTGCATAGCGTGATAAAAGAGTCGTTTTTCAGTCTTGGCTTCTTCGATTTCCATCCACTCATCGGCGAGGGAGTTGAAGCCTTTTGAGAAGACAAGAGTTTCGCCGTCGAATAGTTGAAGGCGCAGGTTTCCTAAGTTCGGAAAAACAAGGTGAGTGTGCGAGCCTCCCCAATGAGGTTCACTTTTGAGCTGTTGAAAAATTACCTCTATACGCTGGGCATTGGCTAATAGATTAAAGTCGATTCTAAGGCTTCTGGAGCAATCGAAAACGGTATTATTTTGAGCGAAAGCGGACTGTACAATAAAAAAAACTAAAAATAAGTGTCTCATATTATAAATTTTTACTACATTTGCATATCCATTAACAATTTTCAATCTCAATTATAAGGCGAGAGTGAAGGAGGATACCATACAGAAAAATATACTATCTTATAGGTACCTTATACAAACCTTATACGAATCTTGGAAGATAGACGAAGGCATAATGAACCAATTTCGAACCTTACCTATCTATAAATCGAAGATAAGATAGAATAATATTCTGTTTTCACTAAGTGAATTAGCAAAAACAACTTTATCAAAGGTATCCTTTCTATTGAGAAGCCAAAGGTACTAATAAAACTTTAAATACCAAAACAAAATGGAACATTTAGCTATTTTTAGAATGTCGGCGATGGGAGATGTAGCCATCAGTGTGCCCGTTGTAACAGCTTTTTCGGAGCAATATCCCGATGTAAAAATCACTTACCTCACGCGACCGTTATTTGCACCGATGTTTTCACATATTCCTAACTTGGAGGTATTCACTCCTGAAATTAATGGAAAACACAGTGGTTTATCGGGGTTGTACAAACTGTATAAGGAATTGATAGCAAAGGGAATTGACGGTGTGGCAGACATTCACAATGTGTTGCGCACTAATGTACTGAAATTCTATTTTAAGGGTAGCAAAATACCTTTCAAGCAAATAGACAAAGGACGTAGAGAAAAGAGAGCACTTACCAGCTATAAGTGTAAAGTTTTTGAGCCTTTAAAGCCTTCGTATGAGCGGTATGCTGATGTGTTTGCTTCTTTGGGTTTCCCGATTGACCTAAGTGAACCATATATTTTACCGCCAGAAGAACCGAGTGAAACGGTACAGAAATTGCTGTGTGAAGGAGTGCGTATAGGGGTTGCTCCGTTTGCGTCGTACATAGGTAAACAGTATCCATTTGAAAAGATGTGCGAGGTGATAACGGCACTTTCTCAACGGTATGACAGTGGCAAGATTTACATCTTTGGAGGAGGAAAAGAAGAGGAAGAGCAGGTGAGCAAAATAAACTTACCTAATGCTGAAAATATGGTAGGGAAGCTCTCGTTTAAACAAGAGTTGGAGCTCATTTCGCACTTAGATATAATGATAGCAATGGACAGTGGGAATGCGCACCTATCGGCGATGTATGGAGTTCCGACGCTTACCTTATGGGGAGTGACGCACCCTTATGCGGGGTTTTATCCTTATTTACAGCCTAAGGAGAATGCTCTTTTGGCAGATAGAGAACGGTATCCACTCATTCCTACTTCGGTATATGGGAAGAAATACCCCAAAGGTTATGAGAAAGCCATAGAGACTATTACAATTGAAGAGATTATAGCGAAGACAGAAGCTATACTAAGTGACTTAACAGAAGAGAAATAATTAAAACAGATGAAATATATGAAAAGATTTATTACATTTATCCTTGTAACATTAGTTGTAGGCATAGGATACAGCCAAAAGAAGACAGAAAAAGACAAAGAAGTTATCACCGAAAACAGAAAAGTAGCGAATTATGACGCTATAGAAGTTTCGGGAGCTTATAACCTTGTGCTTACAGAAGGAGAGGTAGGCAAAATAAAAGTGAAAGGACAGAAAGAGGTACTTTCGTATTTAGAGACCAAAGTCTCCAACAATGTGCTTTATATAAGCATTGATAGGAAATACTCACTCAAAACCTCTATTACTGTGTACGTACCTATCGACACTCGTTTAAAGAGAGTAGTAGGGAAAGGAGCTGTGGATATATCTACAGAAAAGAAGTTGCAAGTGGGTTCTTTGTTAGTAAAATTAGAGGGTAGTGGAGACCTTGAAGCGTCGGTAACGGCTACTTCGCTTGATTTACAAGTGGCTGGAGCAGGAGGTATAGACATTGCAGGAGAAACCAAAAACCTAAGCATATACGTGAAAGGAGCTGGCGATGTAGATGCTGATGAGCTTAAAGCTGAAAAAGCTACTTTGCGCATAGCGGGAGCAGGAGGTATATCGGCTTATGTAACACAAGAGGTAGATGCTTCTATCGCAGGAGCAGGAGGCATTACTGTGAAAGGGAATCCGCCTGTATTTAAGAAAAGTGTGAAAGGGATAGGGCGTATTAAAATAGAAGAATAACATAGATATGAAGAAAATCATCATTATCAATGGACCGAACTTGAACCTGTTGGGCATTCGAGAGCCTTCGGTTTATGGCAATCAGACCTTTGAGGATTACCTGAAAGAACTGCATAGGAAATATACAGATATTGAATTGTATTATTTCCAGAGTAATTACGAGGGGGCACTGATAGACAAGTTACACCATATAGGTTTTGAGTATGATGGCATTATACTGAATGCAGGAGCCTATACACATACTTCCATAGCCCTTGCCGATGCGGTGGCAGCCATTACAACGCCCGTAGTAGAAGTGCACATTTCTAATACTTTTACGCGTGAAACGTTCAGGCATCAGTCGTTTTTATCGCCGGTGGTGAAGGGTGTAATAGGAGGTTTTGGCTTGAAGAGCTATGAATTGGCACTACAGAGTTTTATAGATTAAACGGATTAGGCTTTTATTGTTTTGATGAAGAAGTATATCCTCAAAAGCTTAAAGATATTGGGAGTGCTGATAGCATTGCTATTGGCATTCATTATCATTTTTCCAATGGTGTACCCTGAGTACGTAACTGAGAAAGTTAAGAAGCTTGCTAATGATAATCTGAACGGAGAAATTAACTTTTCTAAAGCTAAGTTATCTTTCTTTACCCATTTCCCATCGCTTACGCTTAACCTTGATAACTTCTTGATGAAGGGCTCTAAACCCTATGAGAATGATACGCTTGTGGCAGTAAAACAAATTTCTTTGGGGATAGACGTAAAGGATTTGTTGTTCTCTAAGAAGATAGACATAGAGGAGATATACCTTAAAAATGCTTTTGTGCATATAAAAGTAAACAAACAAGGCGAGGCTAATTACAACGTTTACAAATCATCGGGAGAAGAAAGCACCTCGGAGAGTGATGATACACGGGTGAATTTACAGCGTATTGAGCTGAGAAATACCCGACTGATATACGATGATAAATCGACAGAGATTTACCTTCAAGCCAATGGTTTTAATTACTTAGGAAAAGGAGGCTTAGAGGCTTCTATCTTCGATTTGCGTACCAAAGCAGAAATACAATCATTGGATTTTCTTTTTGCAGGGGAAACCTACTTTAAGAACAAACACGTAAACGCAGAGCTAATTACCCAGATTAATACTAATTCACTAGCTTTTATCTTTCAGCAAAACAACTTAAAGATAAACCGATTGCCTGTGGATTTTAAAGGGAAGTTGGATTTTTTGAGCAATGGATATGACATTGACTTGGAAATAGAATCTAAGGATAGCAATCTTGACGACTTCTTTACCGCCTTGCCTCCCCAATTTACACAATGGCATAAGAAAGCCACCCTTAAAGGAAAGACCGATGTGTTCTTTTCGATGAAAGGGCAATATATAGCCTCACAGAATTTAAGTCCCGATATTTATCTAAAAATGAAGGTAAGAGATGGTTATGTAGGCTATAAGGGAGTACCAGCTCCGGCTGAGAATGTGTATTTGAACATAGAAACGAGATTGCCTTCGCTGAACGTAGATAAAGTGGCAGTAAAGCTCGATTCGGTTTACTTTGATATAGGTAAGGAGTACTTCTCGGGCATTGTAAGTCTTGATGGGATAAAGCCTCCTGTAATTGATGCTAAAGTGAGAGCAAACATCAATGTGGAGAATGTGATGCACTTGATGGATATGAAGGACTTCCAACTGAAAGGAATGCTCTTGGCAAACGTGAAGAGTAAGGGTACTTATGCTCCTGAACAACGATTGTTCCCTATCACGAAAGGGCTTTTGGAGTTCTCCGATGGTTATGTAAAGACGCCCTACTACCCCAATCCGGTTACTGATATTCACTTCAAAGGGAATGTTGAGAACACTGATGGCTCGATGAAAACTTTGGCAGTAAATGTGTCTCCTGCGACGTTCTTGTTTGAAGGAAAGCCTTTTACGGTGAATTTATCGATGGAGAATTTCGACGATATCCGATATGATATACAAGCCAAAGGAGAGTTAGACATAGCCAAGATTTATAAAGTATTTTCACAAAAAGGCTTGGAATTAGAAGGTTATGCCAAAGCCGACCTTACCTTACAAGGTACTCAGAGCGATGCTACTAACGGGCGTTATCATCTTTTGCACAATAAGGGAGTGATAGAACTGCGTAATATCAAAACCACTACAGAATACTTGCCTAAACCGTTTATCATTCAGCAAGGAGTCTTTCGCTTCAATCAAGACAATATGCACTTTACCGACTTCCGTGCTACCTATGGGAAATCGGACTTTTTGATGAACGGACGGATGAGCAACGCTATTAACTTCTTCCTATCAAACAACCAAGTGCTGAAAGGAAACTTTACGGTAAGCTCTAATTATCTTGATGTAGATGAGTTTATGTATACTTCTGCCCCTGCTCAAGAGATAAAAGAAGCGAAGGAAGCAACGGTTACCAATGATACTCCAACTGAAAAGGGGGTGGTGATTGTACCTAAGCTCTTTAATTTTAATTTAAATGCCAACCTTAAAAATGTAGCTTTACAAGGGCTTACTATTCACAATTTGAGAGGTAATACTCAGCTTAATAGAGGAACCTTAGCTCTGCAAAACGTCAGTTTTAATATTATAGGAGTTTCTACACAAATAGATGCTAAATACGCAGATGAAACGCCTAAACGCGCTAATTTTAGTTTTAAGATTAAAGCTAAAGACTTTGACGTGCAAAGAGCCTACAAAGAAGTGAAGATGTTCAGAGAAATGGTGGCAATGGCAAAAGATGCCAAAGGTATTATTTCATTGGATTACGCCGTAGAAGGGAAGCTGAATGATGAGATGTTACCTATTTATCCTTCAATAAAAGGAGGAGGAGTGCTATCGGTGAAGAACGTTCAACTAAAAGGGTTTAAGCTTTTTAATGTTATCAGTGATAGAACAGGTACAGACGGACTGAGAGATGCTAATCTTTCGACTATTGACATCAAGAGTAGTATAAAGAATAATCTTATCACGGTAGAGCGGTTTAAGTTTAAGGTTTCAGGGTTTAGACCACGTATAGAAGGGCAGAGTAGCTTTGACGGTAGATTGAACTTTAAGATGCGTTTGGGCTTACCACCCTTGGGGATTATTGGAATTCCTATAAAAGTAACGGGAACACAAGAGAACCCTAAAATAGGTTTAGGCAAAAAGTCTAAAGATTTAGAAGAAACGGAATACGACCCTAATAACACAGAAGCTATCAATGAAGAAGAACAAAAAGATGAAACTATACAAAAAGAGAATTAACACCCCCATAGGTGAGATGCTTGCCATAGCTACTGATGAGGCAATTTGTATGCTTGACTTTGTTGATAGTAAAAACTGGCTTAAAGACCAAGAAATACTCGTAAAGCATTACGGGGCAACACAAGTAGATGAGGATAGTTTGTTGTTATCGGAGTTGGAGAAACAATTGAGAGAGTACTTTGCCAAAGAGCGTAAAGAGTTTAGTCTGCCGCTGGCTTTGGTGGGGACTTCTTTTCAAGAGGAAGTATGGAAAGTGTTACAAACTATTCCGTATGGGGAAGTGCGTTCGTATAAAGAACAGGCTACGGCTGTGGGGAATCCCAAAGGCGTGAGAGCTGTTGCTAATGCCAATGGGAAAAACCGTATTTCAATCGTTATTCCTTGTCATCGTGTTATAGGTTCGGACGGGACACTTACAGGCTATGCTAGTGGAATTGAGAGGAAGCAATTTCTGTTGGATTTAGAAAGGAGTAACGTTTAATTATTTTATCGTTATGGAATTTAGAACAATTGTACCTATACACGAGGCTACTAAAAGGATTACTTATCACTCGCAGATACTGAGTATAGGTTCTTGCTTTGCTGTGAATATGGCACAAAAGTTTAGTTATTATAAAATTCCTGTTACGGTAAACCCTTTTGGGATACTCTTTCACCCCTTAGCTATTGAAAATGTGCTTAGCAGAGCAATAGAACACGCTCCTTATGAGGCTGAAGATTTCTTTTTGCATAATGAACTTTGGCACAGTTTCGACTTTCATTCGGATATGAGTAAACCGAGCTTAGAGGAGGCTGTTCATCTTGCCAATATACAACAAAGAGCACTTTATAACACATTACAAAAAGCCGATTTCTGTTTTATCACTCTTGGTACAGCTTGGGTATACATCTATAACAGTACTGATAAGATAGTGGCAAATTGTCATAAAGTACCTCAACAACACTTCTCAAAACGACTATTATCAGTAGAAGAGATAGGGGAGAGCCTTACCCATATTATAGCACTGTTGAAGAAGGTGAATAAAGACTTGCAATGTGTTTTCACTATTTCGCCTGTACGACACTTGAAAGATGGTTTTTTAGAAAACCAAGTGAGCAAAGCACATTTGTTGGTAGCACTTTATTCGGTACTTTCATCGGGGGTGTGCACTTATTTTCCAGCCTATGAGTTGCTTTTAGATGAACTTCGCGATTACCGCTTTTATGTTAATGATATGGTACACCCATCGGAAATGGCTATAGACTATATTTGGGAACGCTTAGTAGAAACCTATATGGATAAGGCTACTCAGACAGATATGAAACAAGTAGATGCCATACAGAAAGGGTTGCAACATCGTCCGTTTAACCCTAAAACAGAGAATTATCAGCAGTTTCAAATACAATTACGACAGAAAATAGAGGTTTTTAAGAAGAAATACCCCCATATTGAGATATAAAAAAGCTATCTAATAGTTCTATTAGATAGCTTTTTGTTTATTGTTATGTAAGCCTATTACAATACTTGAATTTCATCGATGAAGAGGAAGCCAGGTTTACCAGCTGCTCCTTGATGAAAAGAAGGAATTTTGTTTACTCCATTTATCTTCACTTTTAGATAGGTTACTTCTTTTTCAGGGAAAGAAAGAGAGTAAGTTTTTATTTCTTTGAGAGGTCCCTTAGGAAGCGCATAGTTTTCTTTAGCGAGTAAATCATAACTTTTACCGTCCTTAGACCCCGATACTTCAAAGCTAGTAGGAGGGTAAATCCAATCACCTGTTTCAATAAGAGCATTGAAGCGCACTTCTTTTACAGGAGTATTTTCTTTTAGGGTAATCACCACTTCACAAGGTGCTTCACTAAAACCTAACCATTCTCCAGAGCGTGAATTAGTACCCCCTTTTCTACCATCAACTAAGGTAATAGCGCCCCCAAAAGTATAGTTGTAACTAGGTTTACTGAGGAACTCAATAGGGCGTACGGTTGCTTTGTTGAAAAGGAACTGTTGTTCGAAGCTACTTTCGGTTTCTTGACCGAATACTTTAGCTTTTAGATGGGTATCTTGGGTGAGTTTTAAGGGTTCTTTATACACGTTAGAACTTTTAGTAGGTTCACTCCCATCGGTAGTGTAATAGATAGGTGTATCTTGTAAACAAGAGAGTGTTACTTGTATATCACCTACCTCAGGTTTTACTTCGGCACGAAGGTCGAATATGTGTTTAGCATAGTTATAACCTTCTAACTGGTAGATAGGAAGTAAGCGCATTAAGCGTTGTAAAAACTGATTGTAGTCTTTAGGTTTTGCAGGGTCTTCCCATTGTACTTCGGCTAAGGCTGCAAAACGAGGCAATACCATATATTGTACGTGTTTGAAAGTCTTGATATACTCTGTCCAAACATTGGCTTGTACTCCTAAGATGTGTTTTTGTTGCTCTTTATTAAGTGCATCGGGGTAAGGATTGAAAGAGTAAACACGTTCTACCGGTACATAACCACCAATAGCAAGAGGTTCTTTATCGGTTTTATCTGTTTGATAATAATCGAAGTAGCAATAAGAAACAGGGGTCATAATAGCATCGTGATTAGACTTGGCTGCTTCTATAGCGCCTCCGATGCCTCTCCAAGACATTACAGTAGCATTAGGAGCTAAACCTCCTTCAAGGATTTCGTCCCAACCAATGATTTTGCGACCTTTTTTAGCTAATACATCTTCGGCGAATGTAATTATGTGACTTTGTAAGTATTCTTCGGCTGTGTGTTTAGCATCACCTTTAATACCTAACTCTTTTATCTTAGCTTGGCATTTAGGGCATTTCTTCCAGCTATCTTTAGGACATTCGTCACCTCCTATATGGATATATTCTGAAGGAAATACTTCAGTTACTTCTTCTAATATATTTTTAATGAAATCATAAGTTTCGGGGTTGCCAGCACAAAGTACATCTTCGGCTATGCCCCAAGTTTCTCTTACTTTATAAGGGCCTCCTGTACAGCCTAATTGTGGATAAGTAGCCAAAGCAGCAACCATATGACCTGGGAGGTCTATCTCAGGAATAACGGTAATGTTGCGGTCGGCGGCATATTTTACAATGTCTTTCATTTCTTGCTGAGTATAGAAGCCTCCGTGAGGTTTACCATCGAAGGTGTCCCACTGTTTGTTTACCATAGTTTGGCTACGAGTGCTTCCTACCACAGTAAGTTCGGGGTATTTTTTAGATTCAAAACGCCAACCTTGATCATCGGTGAGATGCCAGTGGAATTTATTGATATTGTGGAGTGCTAACATATCGATATAAATGCGCACAGAGTCGGCAGTAAAAAAGTGACGGGCACTATCTAAATGTGCACCACGATATGCGAAATAGGGTTTATCGGTTATTTCTTTGGCAGGGAAGATGACTTTGCCTACTTTTTGTACCGGAATGGATTTTCTCAAGAGTTGTACTCCATAGAAAGTACCCGCCTTAGAAGCTCCATTAACAGTAATGTTCTTTGCATTCACCACTACTTGGTAAGCCTCTTTGTTGTTGTTTTGGTAATTTTGCAACAAGGCAATAGTGTTGGTCTCATTGTTTTGGTTAGGAGCGATATTCACTTCAATTCCTGCTTGTTTTTTGATATACTCTTGCAAGAATCCAGCGTACTGCTGTAAAGAAGCATCACCTTCTGGATAGGTGATTTTGGTATCAGCCGTAAGTACGAAAGGTTTATCGGCATCAGCTTGGGGAGTGGTAATCATTTCGGGTAGTGGAATTACCTCATAATTAGCAGTACTCTCTCCTTGATTGTTTGTAGTTGATTTACACGAAATAATCGTTATCAATAACAAAAGTGCGGAAGTTAATTTTATCTTCATTACATTTAAAATTTGAATTAATGGGACAAAGGTATAAAATTTTTTTTGAATATTTTTTGGTTAGGTGATATTTTTTTTGCACCTTTGCAAATATTTTTAGAAAGTGATTTAAAACTGCTCAGAAAGTTAAGAGGTAAAAGCTGAAAAGTTTAATACCATAATGCCAAAAATGCCAATAATACCAAGTTAATGACGGAGCGAGCCACACAGGCAGATAGTGCGAGCCACACAAGCAGATAATGAAAAGACAATGGTAACCTCCCCCTAACCCCCTCCAAAGGGGGAACTGTAGCGACGCAAAGACGAAGGAAAGACGAAGGAAAGACGAACAAAAGACGGTGCGAACCGCACGAGCAGATAAAGAAAAGACGAAGGAAGAGTCAATTTAAGGACTCATAGCGGAACATAATAGAAAATATACTATTGTAAGAATACTAATAGACTTTTATATACATCAAAAACCAATGAAAAAATTTGATAAAGAAGTGTACCTAAAATGGTACGAGGATATGCTTTTTTGGAGGAAATTTGAAGATAAACTCGCTGCAGTTTATATTCAACAAAAAGTAAGGGGGTTCTTGCACCTATACAACGGTCAAGAAGCGGTAGCTGCAGGTTGTTTGCACGCTATTGACCCTACCAAAGACAAAATGATTACTTCTTACCGTTGCCACGTACACCCCATAGGTTTGGGCGTAGACCCTAAACGTATTATGGCTGAATTGTACGGTAAAGGTACAGGTACTTCTCACGGTTTAGGAGGCTCTATGCACATCTTTTCGAAAGAACATCACTTCTATGGTGGTCACGGTATCGTAGGAGGACAGATTGCATTGGGTGCTGGTTTGGCTTTTGCCGATAAGTACTTCAATAGAGAGGCGGTTACACTTACCTTTATGGGTGATGGTGCGGTGCGTCAAGGAGCTTTTCACGAAACAATGAATATGGCTATGTTGTGGAAATTGCCTGTGGTTTTTATTGTAGAAAACAATCACTACGCAATGGGTACATCGGTGGAAAGAACTGCTAACCACGTGGATATTTGGAAACTCGGGTTGGGTTACCAAATGCCTTGCCAACCCGTAGATGGTATGCACCCTGAAACAGTAGCCGAAGCGGTGTATGAAGCAGTAGAACGCGCTCGCCGTGGAGAAGGACCAACTTTGCTTGACATTCGTACTTATCGTTATCGTGGACACTCAATGTCGGATGCGCAACACTACCGTACTAAAGAAGAGGTGGAAGAGTACAAAAAACAAGACCCAATCACCAATGTACTTGCGGTTATCAAAGAGAAGAAATATGCTACCGATGCTGAGTTAGAAGCTATCGACGAACGTGTGAAAGAACGTGTGGCTGAGTGTGAGAAATTTGCAGAAGAATCACCTTATCCAGAAACACATATTATGTATGATGTGGTTTACGACCAAGAAAATTACCCTTTCTTGCCCAGTAGATTATAATAAAAAAGGAAACACTAATTAAATATAACAACATAAATGGCAGAAATTATTACTATGCCACGCTTGAGCGACACTATGGAAGAGGGTGTTGTAGCAAAGTGGCTTAAAAAAGTAGGCGATAAAGTAAATGAAGGCGATATCTTAGCAGAAATCGAGACGGATAAAGCTACGATGGAATTTGAATCATTCCATACAGGAACCTTATTGTATATAGGTTTAAAAGAAGGAGAAAGTGCTAAAGTAGATACCTTATTGGCTATCATAGGTAAAGAGGGTGAAGATATTTCGGCACTTATAGCTGGAGGAGCTCAAGCATCGGCTCCTAAAGCTGAAGAAGCAAAACCTGTTGCTGAGGTAACTACGGCTCCTGTTGCTGGTGCTACTATACCAGCAGGAGTAGAAGTGGTAACAATGCCTCGACTCAGTGATACAATGACGGAAGGTACTGTGGCTTCTTGGCTCAAAAAGGTAGGTGATACTGTAAAAGAAGGTGATATCTTAGCTGAAATTGAAACCGATAAGGCTACAATGGAGTTTGAATCATTTTATTCAGGTACTTTATTGTATATAGGTTTAAAAGAAGGAGAAAGTGCAGCAGTAGATTCATTATTGGCGATTATAGGCCCTGCGGGTACTGATGTAAACGCAGTTTTGGCAGCCGTGAAAGCTGGCGGAGCTTCAACTTCGGCTCCTGCAACTCCTAAGGCTGAAAGCAAACCGGCTGAAACAGCCACATCAGCTACTACTTCGGTAGCTAATGCAAACGACCGCGTATTTGCTTCTCCTTTGGCTAAGAAAATAGCACAAGATAAAGGTATTAACCTTACTGAGGTGAAAGGAACAGGTGAAAATGGACGTATTGTGAAGAAAGACGTAGAAAACTTTACACCAAGTGCTAAGGTTGCTACGGCTACTACGGCTACACCTGCAACCGCTAGCGCAGCTATCCCAACTGTAATTCCTGTGGGAGTGGAAGTAACTGAAGAGGTGAAAAACTCACAAATGCGCAAAACGATTGCGAAACGTTTGGCAGAGTCTAAATTCACTGCACCTCACTACTATTTGGCAATAGAAATTGATATGGATAACGCGATGGAATCTCGCGCTCAAATCAACAATTTGCCAGACACCAAAATATCTTTCAACGATATGGTAGTGAAAGCCTGCGCAATGGCACTTAAAAAACACCCTCAAGTAAATACTTCTTGGAAAGGCGATACAACCCTTTACAACAAGCACGTGAATGTAGGGGTGGCTGTGGCTATTGAAGATGGCTTGGTAGTACCAGTTATCAAGTTTACGGATACTTTAACGCTTACTCAAATAGGCGCCTTGGTAAAAGACTTGGCTGGTAAGGCACGCAACAAGAAACTTACTCCTGCCGAAATGGAAGGAAGCACTTTCACCGTGTCTAACTTGGGTATGTTTGGGGTAGATGTATTTACTTCTATCATCAATCAGCCTAACTCTGCTATTCTTTCAGTAGGAGCTATTGTTGAGAAACCTGTAGTGAAAAACGGACAAATAGTAGTAGGTCACACTATGCAAGTAACTCTTGCTTGCGACCACCGTACTATCGACGGGGCTACTGGAGCTCAATTCTTACAAACACTCAAAGCTTATATTGAGAATCCTATAACAATGCTCGCATAACGAGTGTTGAGGACAGCATATTACAAAAGGGTTGCCTATGTGGGTAGCCCTTTTTTGTTATAAGAATAGATGAAAAAAGTAATAATGCAATAGATTGATAATTAATGTAGTAAAAAGAAGAAGGTGAAATAATAATCGATTTCTTTACGAAAGATTTTGAAAGTATAGAAATCTTATTTATCTTTGCTATAAGAAAACAAAAAAAATAATTGCAATGAGTGTATTAGTTAATAAGAATTCAAAAGTAATAGTACAAGGTTTCACAGGAAGCGAAGGTACTTTTCACGCTGAACAAATGATTGCATATGGCACTAATGTGGTAGGAGGAATTACCCCTAATAAAGGAGGGCAAACACATTTAGGGAAGCCAGTGTTTAACACGGTAGCTGATGCTGTGAAGGCAACAGGAGCTGATGTATCTATTATTTTTGTACCACCCGCTTTTGCTGCTGATGCTATTATGGAAGCTGCTGATGCAGGGATAAAAGTAATTATTACTATTACAGAAGGGATTCCGGTAGCTGATATGGTGAAAGTAGCAGCCTACATAAAGAATAGAGATTGCCGTTTGGTAGGTCCTAACTGTCCGGGAGTGATTACGCCTGAAGAAGCAAAAGTAGGTATTATGCCAGGCTTTATCTTTAAGAAAGGACACGTGGGGATAGTTTCGAAATCAGGGACACTTACCTATGAGGCAGCTGACCAAATTGTAAGACAAGGATTAGGGATTACCACAGCTATTGGTATTGGAGGAGACCCTATTATTGGTACTACTACTAAAGAGGCTGTAGAATTATTAATGAATGACCCAGAAACTCATTGTATTGTGATGATAGGTGAAATAGGTGGACAGTTAGAGCCAGAAGCAGCCCGATGGATAAAAGCCAATGGTAATAAAAAGCCTGTAGTTAGTTTTATAGCAGGTGAAACAGCTCCTAAAGGAAGAACAATGGGACACGCCGGGGCTATAGTAGGAGGTGCTGATGATACTGCTGAAGCTAAAAAACGTATTTTACGCGAATGTGGTGTTTACGTAGTAGATTCGCCTGCTAAAATAGGGGAGAAGGTAGCTGAAATAATGAAAAAATAGCATTTGTTAATAATTTATGAAAAAACTAATACTTATTGTTTTGTTTAGCACTATTATTTCATTTTTTAATTCATTATTTGCACAAAAGAAACTTCAAGATGTAGATGTATTTAAAAGAAATCCTTCTGAAGTAATCTCGTTTGACGATGCACGTACTGAAGCTGAGAAAATATTACAATACCTAATACAAGAACAAATTATACCAGGAGCCTCTGTAACTGTAGCCAAACAAGGAAAAATAATATGGCAAAGAGGTTATGGATATGCTGATATTACCAAAAAGACAACTATTGACCCTAAGAATACGCTATTTAGGGTAGCGAGTATGTCGAAAGCTATTACAGGAATGGTACTGGCTAGACTGCAAGAGCAAAAGAAGTTTGACTGGAATACTTCAATTTATGAATATATACCTGATTACCCGCAAAAGCCTTTTGATTTTACCGTGAAACAGCTTGCAGGACACTTAGCAGGCATACGCACTTATAGGGCTAATGAATATACTTTAAATAAAGCTTACAGTATTGAACAGGGAGTGAATTTATTTAAAGATGACATATTACAGTCGGCACCAGGAACAAAGTTTTTGTATAGTAGCTACGGTATAAATTTGATTTCATTGGCTATAGAAAAGTGTTTGAATGAGAAGTTTGAGAATGTGGCTAAAGAGGAAGTGTTTAAGCCTTTGAATATGTGGCGCACTTTTCCTGATAGAGGAAAAATAATTAAAGATGAGGCTACACCTTATTCAAGGTCTAAAAAAGGAGGACTCACCAAAGCTCCTGATGTGAATAACTACTTTAAGCTGGCAGGAGGAGGCTTTCTTTCTACTTCTAACGATATTGCTAAAATGGGAATTGCTATAGAGCGCCATAATTTTCTTTCTCAGCCTATAGAAAACGAGATGCTAAAAAAGCAATGTACTTTTGATGATACTGAGGTGAGTTATGGTATATGTTGGCAAAACCAGCGAGACTGGAACGGACGTGATTATTTTGGACACACAGGAATGGGAGTGGGAGGTTACGGTTGGCTATCAGTATACCCAAATGAGCAACTGGTAATTGTATTGCTGTTTAATGTAACTGACCCGCAAATTAATATCTACTTACAACGCTTAACCGACTTTATTATTGAAGGGGCAGAGCGTATTCCTAATCAGTATTAAAAAATCCTTTTGTGATACCAAAGATATCACAAAAGGATTTTTTGGAAATGAAAATTGATTAACAAAATTCATTATAGGCTTGTTGGAGATTTTCAGCAATAGCTTCAGCCATTCTACCTTCGATATGATGGCGTTCCAACATATGCACTAATTCACCATCTTTAAACAGAGCTATACTAGGAGAGGAGGGAGGAAAAGGAAGCATAAAGTTACGAGCTTCTTCAGTAGCCTCTCTATCGACCCCAGCAAAAACAGTGGTAAGATGGTCGGGTTTCTTAGCGTTTTGCAAACTGTAGATTACTGCAGGGCGCGCATTACGGGCAGCACAACCGCATACAGAGTTTACTACCACGAGGGTAGTACCTGCTCTTTTCAGTGCTTCTCTTACAGCCTCAGCTGTTTTTAATTCTTCAAAACCAACCGCTGTTAGTTCTTCTATCATTGGTTTTACCAATTCAGGTGGATACATAATACTTCGTTTTTAAAATTGGGGACAAAGGTACTAAAAAAAATTATATTACTAATTATTTTGCCAATTGGATTTAATGTAGTACTTTTGAGCCATTAACTAATATTATTTTAAATGGCAAAAATTACGACTGCTCAAGAAGCCTTAAAGGTTGTAAAGAGTGGTGACTTTGTTTATATTCACGGAGGCGCTGCTGTACCTGAAATACTTGTAGATGCTCTTGTAGAGCGTGCATCAGAACTACGCAATGTAAGTATAGGGCACATTCACATTGAGGGAGACGCTCCTTATGCTGACCCTAAATACAAGGATAGTTTTTATGTAAATTCTTTTTTTCTATCGAGAAATGTGCGAGATATTATGAAAAATGGGAATGGTTCCTATACCCCTATTTTTTTAAGTGATATGCCTTTATTATTTGATAGGAAGCACGTTAAAGTAGATGTAGTGCTTATACAAGTATCGCCTCCTGATAAGTTTGGTTTTTGTTCTATGGGTGTGAGTGTAGAAGCTTGTAAATCGGCGATACGCAATGCAAAATATGTGATTGCAAAAGTAAACAAGCAAATGCCTCGGACTTACGGTGATGCCCTTCTACATATTGATGAAATAGACTTCTTAGTAGAACACGATGCTCCTATCTTCTCATTGCATCTTACAGAACCTGATACTATTGAAAAACAAATAGCCCGACATATTGTACCTCTTATTGAGGACGGTAGTACATTGCAATTGGGGATTGGTAACATTCCTAATGCTACTTTGGGAGAGATGGGGCACCTAAAAAACTTAGGTATTCATACAGAACTGCTCACAGAAGGAGTGCTTGATTTGGTGAAAAAGGGTGTGATTAATGGTTATGAAAAGAAGATAGACAAAGGCAAGATTATAGCTTCGTTTGTGATGGGTACAAAAGAGTTGTATGATTTTATTGACAAAAATCCATCAGTGGAAATAGCTGAAGCTTCGTACACTAATGAGGTGTCGGTGATACGTCAGAATCCGAAAATGATATCTATCAATTCAGCAATAGAGGTGGATCTTACGGGGCAGGTGTGTGCTGATTCTATTGGAACGGCTATTTATTCAGGATTTGGTGGACAGATAGACTTTGTAAGAGGTGCAATGCTTAGTGAAGGAGGTAAATCAATCATTGCGTTTCCTTCGACCACAAACAAAGGAGAGAGCAAGATTGTGCCTTTTCTCAAACAAGGGGCAGGTGTGGTAACTACTCGTGCTCACGTGCAGTATATCGTTACTGAATATGGTGTGGCTGAGCTCTTTGGTAAGAATTTATGTGAAAGGGCTAAGGCTTTGATTGCGATAGCGCACCCTAACCACCGTGAAAACTTAGAGAGGAGTTTTATGATGAAGTAGGGTAGTGAGAGCCGCAATTAGCAAATGAGGTGCGAGCCGCACGGGCTATTAACTTTGGCAAAGTTTGAGATGAAAAAGCGATGTGTTGGGGTAGTTAGGAGGAGACGGAAGATATCGGAGGAGAACGGAAGAGAGCTGAGAAGAATTTTGGTGAAAAAAGGCTGTAAGAGAGGTGGGGTTAGCTTATAGAGAGCTTATAGGAAGCTTATACGAATCTTGGACGATTGGTATAGAAAGGGTGTATAAGTAATTGACTCATAATATAATACAACAAGGCTAAAAATATTAAAAACGGAGTTTCGAGACGAAAGAAAGGGAAAGGGCACTAGGTCTTAGGTCATAGGCAATAGGGGGGAGTGTGACGGTAAAGACGGAGTAAAGAAGAAAGTAAGAAGGAGGTAATTTTTATGGCACACCTATTGTAATACATAGGAAGCAATGTACATTTTGTAGTATATAAGAAATTGATTTTAAACTGTATAGATATAATGAGAATATTTATATAGACAAGCGACTACTGACAAAATGACATATAGTAACGATCTAAATATGAATATAGGAAATTTTGACAGCCTTTTGGCTGAACATATAGACGAAGATACAGAGTTCATTCCGCTTCTTACTTTGGAAGATGAAGAAGAGATAGAACGCGAACGCATACCACACATGTTACCTATTCTTCCCTTGAAAAACACTGTGCTATTTCCAGGAGTAGTAGTGCCTATCAGTGCGGGGAGAGATGCGTCTATTCACCTTATCAATGAGGCATATGCTACTACTAAGACTATTGGTGTTGTAGCTCAATTAGACGAGAAGACGGAAATACCCGAGGGCAAAGACCTCTTTCGTTTTGGTACGGTAGCCCGTATTCTCAGAGTTTTGAAAATGCCCGACGGCAATGTAACTATTATCATTCAAGGTAAAAAGCGCTTCGAGATAGAGAGTATTGTAGAAGAAAAGCCGTACATCAAAGCGATGATAAAAGAGATGCCGGATGTGAAACCCGATGCGAACGATAAGGAGTTTGAAGCGACTATTGAAGCTGTGAAAGACCTCTCTATCAAGATTGTACAAGAAAATCCGAATATCCCTTCGGAAGCGGCTTTTGCTATTAGGAATATAGAGAGCACATCGTTCCTGATTAACTTTATATCGTCCAATATGAATGCTACCGTTTTGGAAAAGCAAGGCGTATTGGAAATTGACGAACTAAAAGAGCGCGCTACGGCTATCTTAAAATATTTGAACATCGACTTGCAACGCCTTACCTTGCGTAACGAAGTACAGTCGAAAACGCGTATTGATATCGACCAGCAACAGCGTGAATACTTCTTGCACCAGCAGATGCGTACTATTCAGGAAGAATTAGGAGGCGTGTCGTACGAGCAAGAGATGGAAGAGCTGAAAAAGAAAGCTAAAACTAAGAAGTGGGACGACAAGATAAAAGAGCTCTTTGAAAAGGAACTGAGCAAATTGCAACGTACCAATCCTAATAGTCCAGATTATGGCATTCAGCGTAATTACTTAGAAGTATTATTGGAATTGCCTTGGAATGAGTATTCTAAAGACAACTTTGACCTAAAACGCGCTCAGAAAATTCTTGATAAGGAACACTACGGATTAGAAGAGGTGAAACGCCGTATCATAGAGTATTTGGCGGTGCTTAAACTCCGTAATGATATGAAATCACCTATCTTGTGCTTCTATGGACCTCCTGGGGTAGGGAAGACCTCCTTAGGACGCTCTATTGCCAAGGCTTTGAGCCGTGAGTACGTGCGTATGTCGTTAGGAGGTTTGCACGATGAGGCAGAGATACGCGGTCACCGCAAAACCTATATCGGGGCAATGCCGGGGCGTATTTTGCAACAGCTTAAAAAAGCTAAGACCTCTAATCCTGTATTTGTATTAGATGAGATAGATAAATTAGGAAACAATAGTTACCAAGGCGATCCTTCTTCGGCTATGCTAGAAGTGCTCGACCCTGAGCAAAATAAAGAGTTTTACGACAACTTCCTCGAGATGGGGTACGACCTTTCTAAGGTGATGTTCATCGCTACTGCGAACGACCTTTCGACCATACAGCCTGCTTTGCTAGACCGTATGGAACTCATCAACGTAACGGGTTATACCATAGAGGAAAAAACCGAGATAGCTAAACGCCACTTATTACCTAAGCAACTCAAAGAACACGGTATGAAAACTACCGACTTGCAATTAGGCAAAAAGGAAATAGAACGTATTGTGGAAGGTTATACTCGCGAATCGGGGGTACGCGCTTTGGAAAAAGAAATAGCGAAAGTAGTGCGCTACGGAGCTAAAAACTTAGCAATGGAAGAAGCCTACGACCCTAAACTTACCATAGAGACCATAGAAAAAATATTGGGACCTGCCCGCTTAGAACGCGATAAATACGAAGATAACGAGGTAGCTGGCGTAGTTACTGGATTGGCGTGGACGAGTGTAGGAGGAGATATTCTGTTTATAGAATCTGCCTTATCGAAAGGTAAGGGGGTGCTTAATATCACGGGTAATTTAGGGCAGGTGATGAAAGAATCGGCTACTATTGCTTTGGAATACCTAAAAGCCAATGCTGAGCGCTATAACCTCAATGTGAAACTCTTTGATAGTTACGATGTGCATATACACGTACCCGAAGGGGCAACCCCTAAAGATGGTCCGAGTGCGGGTATTGCGATGCTTACCTCACTAATGTCGCTCTTTACTCAAAAGAGAGTGAAAAAACACTTGGCAATGACCGGAGAGATTACTTTGCGTGGAAAGGTACTACCGGTAGGTGGACTTAAAGAGAAGATTTTGGCAGGGAAACGCGCAGGTATTAAAGAATATATTTTGTGCAAAGACAACGAGAAAGATATCTTGGAAATCAAACAAGAATACCTTAAAGGACTTACTTTTCATTATGTAACGGATATGGAAGAAGTGATACGTTTGGCAATTACCAACCAAGATGTAAAACACAAAAAAGTTTTAACCTTTGAGTAATAATTAGTACTTTTGCACTTTCATAAGATAAAGAACAATGAATAAAAATCAAGAAGAAGATATATTAGGAGATAACCATATAGCAACTTCGGCAGTTACACCACTTAGAGCAGATGCTTTTCAGATGAGTGAAACCGAAAAGATAGCAGAAATAGAAACTCACGTACGTGCTATTTTACATACTTTGGGAATGGATTTAACCGATGATAGTTTGAAAGGCACTCCCAAGCGTGTAGCTAAGATGTTTGTAAAAGAGATTTTTGGAGGCTTATTACCAGAGCGCAAACCTTCGATGTCTACTTTCGAGAACTCTTACCATTATGGTGAGATGTTGGTAGAGAAGAATATTGTAGTGTATTCCACTTGTGAACACCACTTGTTACCTATTGTAGGGCGTGCTCACGTAGGCTATATTTCTAACGGTAAAGTGTTAGGGCTTTCGAAGATGAATCGTATTGTAGAGTACTATGCGAAACGTCCACAAGTGCAGGAACGCCTTACGATGCAAATAGTACAAGAGATGCAACGCGCTCTCGGTACCGAAGATGTGGCTTGTATTATAGATGCCAAACACCTATGTGTGAACTCTCGCGGTATAGAAGATATTGATAGCAGTACAGTTACTGCTGAGTTTGGTGGTAAATTCAAAGACCCTGAGGTAAGAAAGGAGTTCTTAGAATATATAAAATTAGACACGAGATTCCATTAAACTAATGTAAGTTTGATGTAAGGAGATGATGTTGTGCCTCAGAACGCTGTAGCACGGCAGGCAATAGAAAATAATATTTGTTATATTGAGCAGATGTTAATTAAAAGAATATAATACCCCTAAAAGTTTAGATACTTTTAGGGGTATTTTTTATGAATAAAGATTTTAGGAGAGAGAAAAGTAAAGAATAGTAGTTTAAATATTGAGTTTTAAAAGTTTATAGATGAAATAGGGAGCTATTTTTTAGCTGTGAAATAGGAAGATATTATACGTAAATTTGATATATTGAGCTAAAAAAAGGAGTAGATTATTTTAAATCAAAAATAAATTTGTATATTTGCACCTAATTTAATAAAACTAACTAATATTATTTATATGTCAAACGACATCCGCATTCGAAAAGGGTTAGACATACACTTGGAAGGCGAAGCTGATAAAACTACACAACAGCTTCCGCTTGCCTCTTTGTATGGTATTAAACCCAATGATTTTCACGGTGTTATTCCTAAGCTTTTATTGCGTGAGGGTAATGAAGTGAAAGCAGGTGAAGCACTATTCTTTTCAAAGAGTGATGAGCGTGTTTTGTTCCCTTCTCCGGTAAGTGGTACCATTAAGGAGATTGTACGAGGTGAGCGTCGTAAAGTGTTGGAAATACACATTGCGCCCAGTCAAGAACAAACCTTCAAAGACTATGGGAAGAAAGACGTAGAAGAGATGCAGGGTGAAGATATTAAGGCACACCTCCTTTCAGCAGGTTGCTGGCCTTTTATCAAACAACGCCCTTATGACGTGATTGCCAATCCCGACGGGAAGCCTAAGGCTATCTTTGTGTCGGCTTGCAAAACCAATCCGCTCGCTCCCGATTACGACTATGTGCTCAAAGGAAAAGAGCAAGCTCTGCAAACCGCTCTTACCGCCTTAGCTAAACTCACCACAGGGAAAGTACACGTGTCCGTTTTCAAAGACAGCTCGTTGTCACCTTTCCGCAACCTTAAGGGCATAGTGGTGCACAATGTGTCAGGACCTCACCCAGCAGGGAACGTCAGTACACAAATTGCCCAAGTCAGTCCGATAAACAAAGGTGAAGTGGTATGGGTGGTAACGCCTCAAGATTTGGTGATGATAGGAGAACTCTTCTTAACAGGTAAAGTGAACCTCACCCGTACAGTAGCTCTTACAGGTTCGCGCATTGAGAAACCTCACTATGTTACAGCCCTTGCTGGAGCTCAAATCAGTGGCGTCGTGGGTAGCCAGGTAAAAGACGTGGCTGCAACCCGTATTATTAGCGGTGATGTGCTTACTGGTACTAAGGTGAGTGAAACAGGCTTCTTAGGTTTTTACGACGACCAAATTACAGCAATTCCCGAAGGAAATGATTATGATTTGTTCGGTTGGGCAAAACCAGTAGCCAACAAGATTTCGCTTACACGTTCGCTTACTTTCTCGTGGTTGAACCCTAAGAAAAAGTACGACCTCAATACCAATACCAATGGTGAACAACGCGCTTTTGTCGTAACAGGTATGTACGAAGAGGTTTTCCCGTTGGATATTTATCCGATGCAACTGCTCAAAGCCTGCTTGTATAAGGATTTGGACGAGTTGGAAAACTTAGGAGCTTACGAAGTAGCACCAGAAGATTTTGCACTTACTGAATTTGTATGTGTATCTAAACAACCACATCAGCAAATTATCAGAGATGGACTTGATTTAATGATGGCGGAATTAGGTTGATTCATATAAAAGTAAGTAAACAGTTTTAAATAATTGAAATATGTCTAATTATTACAAACCTTCAGGGAAGTTTTCACCTATATCATTTGTGTATTTCATATTAGTATGTACAGTAGCATTGCCTATATTAGCAACTATTTATGCGTACTTAATATGGTATATTCCAATTATATATCTTAACTTCTTAGTAACATTTGGTTTTGGTTTTGCTATAGCCATTACTGTTGGTTATTTAGTAGTTAGATTGGGTAAAGTACGTAATTATGGCTTAGCTATTTTGTTTGCTCTCATAGCATCACTTGTTGCTTATTATCTTCAATGGGTAGTATGGGCTGATTTGGCTATTAATACGAGTGAAGTGTATGGTAATAAGCAAATAGGTGTAGCCGTAAGTAATGTGCAAATTGAACAATTGCTGTACTTATTAGGGCATCCATCAGACCTTTTTGGATTGATAGGACTTATCAATGAAGAAGGGACGTGGGCTATAAAAGGGAATACTGTGAGTGGAGTTTTCCTTAACATTATTTGGGTAATTGAATTCTTAGTAATTGTGATTATGGGAATAGTTGCCTCTGTAGGTAGAGCTAAAGAGCCTTTTAACGAGCTTGCAGATGAGTGGTTTAAAGAAGAAGAATTACCTGCTTTTTCTTATATAGAAAATGTAAGTGACTTTAAACAACAAGCTGAACAAGGTAATTGGGAACAACTTTCTACAGTTATTCAAAGAGGTGATAAAGGAACTAACCATAGTGTTTTTACTTTGTATACCTCGGCTAATGAGTATTATCTTTCAGTTTCTAACGCTACAGCAAAAAAGAATAAGAAAGATAAGATAGAGTTTGATACCGAAGATTTTATAAAATATCTCAGTATTGATAAAACTGTTTATGACTTATTGAAAGGTAAAATCTAAACATTATGGCACGTCCGCAATCTAAATTAGGGCTTGTAGTATCAGCAGAAAGAAATTACAATGAATTGATTTCTTTGATTGATACTATTCCCGAAGATAAACGAGAAAAGGAGTTTCCTAAGGGAACAATGAATCGAAATCTCCGAGATATACTCGGGCATTTATATCATTGGCATTTGCTTTTTTTATCTTGGTATGAGGAAGGAATGAAAGGAGGTAAACCTAAAATACCCAAAGAGGGTTATACTATGAAAGACACTCCTAAATTAAATCAAGAGATATGGAAGAGTTGCCAAAAGGTACCGTTTTCTAAAATGTTTTCTCTGTTTAAAGATTCACATAGTAAGGTTTTTCATATTATAGAAAGTCATACTGATGAGGAACTTTTTACAAAGAAAAGATATCCTTGGACCAAGACGACTTCGTTAGGTTCTTATTTAGTTTCGGCAACATCAAGTCATTACGATTGGGCTTTAAAACTAATTCGTAAATCAATAAAAAAGAATAATTACTTATCATCAAGAAAATGAGTTTAAAAAGTAAATTAAATACATTAAAAGAAAAGTATAAAGGAACGAAGATGGAGACGACTTTCAACGCGCTCCACACATTCCTCTATACGCCTAATGAGGTAACCCACGGAGGTACCCACATTAAGGCTGCTGACGACCTAAAACGAACAATGAATATGGTGGTTTTGGCACTGATTCCTTGTTTGATTTTCGGTATTTTCAATATAGGTTACCAGCACGAAGTGGCTTTCGGTCACTTAACACACCCCGCTGAAGGCTTAGCTTTTTGTAGTGGAGATTTTTGGAATTGGACAAATTTTAGTATTGGTTTTATAAAAGTATTTCCTCTTGTAGTAGTGTCGTACGTAGTAGGGTTGGGCATTGAGTTTATCTTTGCTACCATTCGTGGTCACGAAGTAGAAGAAGGATACTTGGTAACCGGTATGTTGGTGCCACTTATCGTTCCAGTGGACATTCCACTTTGGATGCTTGCTGTAGCAGTAGCCTTTGGAGTAATCATCGGTAAAGAGGTATTTGGGGGTACAGGTATGAATATATTAAACCCTGCACTTACCATTCGCGCTTTCTTATTCTTTGCTTATCCTACTTCAATGACAGGGGATAAAGTATGGGTAACAGGTGTATTAGATCGTTCTAAAGAAATTGCTTCTGGAGCAAACTTAGATGCGGTTTCAGGCGAAACTATCTTAGGTAATTTAGCGCAAGGACACCCTATTCACTACACCGATTCTGACCTTCTTTTCGGGTTTATCCCAGGTTCGGTAGGTGAAACTTCTACTATCCTTATCCTCTTAGCAGGTTTATTCCTCATCTATACTAAAATTGCTTCTTGGCGTGTGATGGTTAGTATGTTTATAGGAGCTTGGGTAATGGGCGCTATCTTCAATGCTTTAGCACCAAGTATGGTAGGTACTCAGTTCTACACTATTTGGAGTGTACCAGCTTATCAACACTTGCTCATTGGAGGTTTGGCTTTCGGAGCTGTATTTATGGCTACCGACCCAGTTACAGCAGCACAAACGAATACTGGTAAGTATATCTATGGCTTCTTAGCTGGTTTCATTGCTATTGCTATCCGTTGCTTCAACCCTGCTTATCCTGAAGGGGTAATGCTTGCTATCCTATTAATGAACGTATTGGCTCCTACTATCGACCACTTCGTAGTACAAGCTAATGTATCTCGTCGTAAAAAACGTTTAAAAACAGTTACTAAAACCGCATAAATTATGGCAGTAAAAACAGAAAGTAATTCGTATACAGTGATTTTCGCCATTATAATGGTGGTAATCGTAGGAGCTTTGCTCGCTGGTATTTCGTCAGCATTGAGCAGCGATATCAGTAACAATAAAAAGTTAGAAAAGAAACAGAACATCCTCTATGCTATGGGTGTAAATCACAACCAAGGTGAGCTCGGAGGAGGTAAAGTAGAGTTTCTTTCCACTACTGATGCTGAAAAAGAGTTCCCTAACTATGTGAAAGAACAATACCTTATCAAAGGAAATACCGCTGAAAAAGTAGAAGGTGCTAACGACCTTATTAACTTCAACGGTCATCGTGAAGGTTTGCCTCTTTATGTAGGTGAAAAAGATGGAACTACCCTCTACATCATTCCCGTAAACGGACGTGGTTTGTGGGATGCTATTTGGGGATATATAGCTGTAGATAAAGACCTTATCGTACGTGGCGTTTTCTTCGACCACAAAGGAGAAACTGCTGGTTTGGGAGCTAATATCAAAGAACGTTTCTTTATGGACGACTTTATTGGGGAACACCTATTAGATGCTGCTGGTAACTTCCAAAGCATTCAAATATCAAAAAGCAATGGTGACCCTGAAAACAAACGTAAAGAAGATGGAAAAATAGATGCTATTGCAGGTGCTACTCTTACTGGTAATGGAGTGCAAGCAATGATACGCGATGGCATAGAGCCTTATGTTTCTTATATTAAAAGTTTAAACAAATAAGACTATGGGACTAACAAAAAAAGATATAAAATTAGTAAAAGATCCCTTATGGGATAATAACCCTGTGACAGTACAAGTGTTGGGTATCTGTTCTGCTTTGGCAATTACAGCCCAATTGAAAGCTGCTATTGTAATGAGCCTTTCCTTTACCTTTGTGCTTGTAATGGGTAATGTAACCATTTCTTTACTTAGAAATGTAATACCACCTAAAATCCGTATCATCGCCCAGCTAATTGTAGCAGCTGCTTTGGTAATCGTGGTGGACTTTGTGCTGAAAGCCTATGTGTACGACCTTAGCAAACAGCTATCGGTATATGTAGGGCTTATCATCACTAACTGTATTTTGATGGGACGCTTTGAGGCATTTGCTTTAGGTAATCCTCCGGGTAAATCATTTTTAGATGCTATTGGTAATGCAGGTGGTTATTCTATCGCTTTGCTTATCGTCGCCTTCTTCCGTGAACTATTAGGTTCAGGCACTTTGCTCGGTTTCCAAGTATTAGGAGACCCTATTAAGAAAACAGGTGTATATGCTTGGGGCTATGAAAACAACGGTTTTATGTTGTTAGCGCCTATGGCATTAGTAACTTACGGTATAGTAGTGTGGGTACAACGTTCACGTAATAAAGCCTTGATAGAAGACAGTCATTAATCATTTAAAAAGAAAAGAAAATGTTAGAATATTTAACACTGATTTTTAAATCGGTATTCGTAGAGAATATGATTTTCGCTACCTTCTTAGGTATGTGTTCGTACTTGGCTGTATCTAAAAAAGTATCTACTGCCATAGGCTTAGGAGCTGCTGTTATTTTTGTACAGACTCTTACCGTACCTATGAACTACTTGTTGAACCAGTATATCCTCAAAGAAGGTGCTTTGGCTTGGTTAGGAGCAGAATATGCCAATTACGATTTGAGCTTCCTTACTTATATCTTGTTCATCGCTACTGTTGCTACAATGGTACAGTTAGTAGAGATTATTGTAGAGAAGTTCTCTCCATCATTGTATAACTCGTTGGGTATTTTCTTGCCTTTGATAGCCGTAAACTGTGCTATCTTAGGAGGGTCACTCTTTATGCAATCACGTGAGGAAACTATTCACTCTTTTGGTCTTTCAGTAGCCTACGGGTTCAGTTCAGGATTGGGATGGGCTATCGCTATCTTAGCGTTGGCAGCTATCCGTGAGAAAATACGTTATTCACACGTACCTGCACCCTTGCGTGGCTTGGGTATCACCTTTATCACTACAGGGCTTATGGCTATCGGCTTTATGAGTTTTGGTGGTATGCTTACAGGTGGTAGCAGCAAAAAGGAAGCTAAAGAAGCTCCTAAACAAGAGACTACTATCCAACAAGAAGTTAAAACTGATAAATTAGCTCATAACACAAAAGATTTAAGCAATGATATTAGCAAGTGAAATATTAACAACTATTACGGTAACGGTGATAGGATTATTGGTAATAATCCTGCTGTTAGTAGCTATTTTGCTTTACGTAAAACAGAAACTAACCCCATCGGGACCTGTGAAAATTACAATTAATAAAGACAAAGTAATTGAAGTGCCTATCGGCGGTTCATTGCTTTCTACTTTGGGTAACGAGAAGATTTTCTTGCCATCAGCTTGTGGTGGTAAGGGGTCTTGTTTACAATGTAAATGCCACGTGTATGAGGGAGGAGGAGAGGCTCTTCCTACAGAAACGCCTCACTTTACAAAGAAGGAACTCAAAGAAGGTATGCGTTTAGCTTGCCAAGTGAAAGTAAAACAAGATATGCAAATAGGCGTACCAGAGCAAGTGTTTGGTATCAAGAAATGGGAAGCTACTGTAGTGAGCAATTATAATGTGGCTTCGTTTATTAAAGAGTTTGTGGTAGAACTTCCAGAAGATATGAACTACAAACCAGGAGGATACATTCAGATTGAAATTCCTGCTTGTGAAGTTAAATATTCTGATATTGATATCACTGCACACCCTAAAGAACACCCAGGAGAGCCTGATAAGTTCAGAATGGAGTGGGATAAGTTTAAGTTATGGCCTCTTGTAATGAAGAATCCAGAACCGGCAGAGCGTGCTTACTCTATGGCTTCCTATCCAGCAGAGGGACGCCGTATAATGTTGAATGTGCGTATCGCTACGCCTCCTTTTGATAGAGCTAAAGGAGGATGGATGGACGTAAATCCTGGGGTAGCTTCTTCTTATATCTTCTCACGTAAACCAGGTGACAAGGTAACCATCTCAGGACCTTATGGCGAGTTCTTCATCAATGATTCTAACGCTGAGATGTTATATGTAGGAGGGGGAGCTGGTATGGCGCCTATGCGTTCGCACTTGTATCACCTTTTTAAAACCTTAAAAACTAATAGGAAAGTTACTTATTGGTACGGAGGCCGTTCAAAACGCGAGTTGTTCTATGTAGAGCATTTCCGAGAATTGGAACGTGAATTCCCTAACTTCAAGTTCTTCATCGTACTTTCAGAACCACTACCAGAAGATAACTGGAAAGTGAAGAAAGATATCCACGATACTGAAGGCGATGGTTTCTTAGGATTTGTTCACAATGCTGTAATCGAGCAGTATTTGAGCAAACACGAAGCTCCAGAAGATATAGAATTGTACTTCTGCGGTCCTCCAATGATGAACAAAGCCGTTCAGAAAATGGGACAAGACTTTGGTATGCCTGATGAAAACATTCGTTTCGACGACTTTGGTGGTTAATCACTACCTACATTATACAAAAATCCGACTTAGCGATAAGTCGGATTTTTTTATTATCTTTGCGACATAAAATTGATATAAGTATGAAGAAAGAATCAAAATCAAAGATAATTGCACAAAAAGTAATTTATGCTGCTTTTAAAATACTGAAAGAAAATGGAGGTAAAATGCGTGGAAAACAGATAGTAGATGAAATTCGAAATACTATTTCCTTTGATGATTATGAGAACCATATTTTTGAAAAGACGGGTTATGTAAGATGGGAGGCAATTCTTAGTTTTTATACTATTGATTGTATGAAGGCAGGTTTTTTGACAAAACAGGCAGGGGTTTGGTATCTAACTCAAGAAGGGGAAGAAGCTATGAAACAAGGAGCTGAAAAGCTTTTAGAAATGGCAAATCAAAAGTATAGGGAATGGGATACTAAAAATAGGGTCAATAAAGATAAACCCTCAGATTTGGATAATGATACAGTGTCATTGAATGAAGAGAATACGCAAAAACAATCAGTTCTTTTAGAACAGTATGAAACAAGAGCATTAGAAGGAATTAGAGAATTTGTCATAGAAAAGAATCCTTACGAATTCCAAGATTTAGTAGCTATTCTTTTAAAGTCAATGGGGTATCATATTTCTCACATATCACCCAAAGGAAGAGATGGAGGAATCGATATTATTGCTTATACAGACCCTTTGGGAGTAATACCTCCTCGCATAATTGTACAAGTTAAGCATAAACCAGAATCTAAAATTTCCTCTGATGATATTCAAAGACTGGCAGGAACGATGAAGAGAAGTACTGATGTAGGTATTTTTGTAACCTCAGGAGAGTTTAGTAATTATGCAATAAGTGAAGCACGAAATACAGATAAACATATTGAACTAATAGATTTTGAACGTTTTTTAGCTTTATGGCAGCAATACTATAACAAAATGTCTGATGATGAAAAAAATAGACTTCCCTTACACTCGATTTACTTTTTAGGGACTAATGATTAGTAAAATTAGAAATTGTTGTCTATCACATATATAAATTAGCTTATGTGTACGCGATATATTCACAAACATTAGAACAGAGAAATATTCTATTCGACTCTTAAACGAATAAAGAACGGTGTGAGTCGCATAGGAAGCAAGGTAGGGAGAGCTTAAACAAAGCTTATATGAACCTTATAGGAAAGACGAACAAAAGACGAACAAAAGACGGTGCGAGCCGCACGGGCAAATGAACAAAGAACGAAGGAATGAAGAAGGATAAACGGTGTAAGCTGCTCAGGCAAATGAACAATGAACGAAGGAATGGCGAAAGATAAACAGTGTGAGCTTCGCAGACAGAAGAAGAATAAACAAAGAAAAGATGATTAAAAGTAGAACTTTTAATCATCTTTTTTGCTTGTGGAGAAGATGGGGCTCGAACCCACGACCTTTTGGCTGCCAGCCAAACGCTCTAGCCAACTGAGCTACATCCCCGTTTGCAAGCGCAAAGGTAAAATATTTTTTCTAATTACCAAACCTATTTGCGAAAAAAGTTATACTTTTGCCATAAATTTATAATAACAATGACTGATAGATTGCAAGGTTCGTTGTATACGAAAATAGATAAAAAACTGGCTGTTACTACTTTTGGACATCCTAATGCGAACTCCTTCCCTTTGGAGTTGTTAAACAGACTTACTAAAGAAATTGATGCGCTTTCTGAAAATGAAGAAGTAAGCATTATACTTCTCAAGAGTGAAGGAGATGGAGCTTTTTGTGCAGGAGCTTCTTTTGACGAGCTCTTAGCCGTTAGCAATGAAGAAGAAGGAAAACGTTTCTTTGAGGGCTTTGCGCATCTTTTTTTGGCGATGCGTCGCTGTAAAAAACTTATTATTGGGCGCGCTCAAGGCAAGGCTGTTGGCGGAGGAGTGGGCTTACTCGCTACCTTAGACTATGTGTTTGCTACCGAAGCAGCGAGTATCAAGCTATCGGAACTTTCACTGGGCATAGGTCCTTTTGTGATTGCTCCTGCAATCTTACGTAAAGCCGGACAAGCAACACTCAACGAACTTTTTATGGCTCCTGACCAATGGAAAAGTGCTTATTGGGCTCAACAAAAAGGGTTGATTGCTCGCGTGTTCGAAAATACAAAAGATATGGACGAAGCGATAGACCTTTTTATAGTTACGCTTCTGAAATCCAATCCAGTAGCTTTGTCGGAAATGAAACGCATCACTTGGCAGCACACTGAGCATTGGGAACAAGAACTCATAAATAACGCAGCTATTTCAGGAAAATTAGTACTTTCAGAGCAAACAAGATTAATGTTAGAAAAATTGAAGAATAAATGAAAACAGAAGAAACCGTTTTAGAAATCAACCTTACCGACTTAGAAAAAAACGTTCTTTACTTAAAAAGCCGACTCAAACCTACAACTTTGTTTTTGGGAGTGGTAAAAGCTTCCTCTTATGGGAATAATTCGGTGCCTATAGCTTTACATTTGGAAAAGAAAGGATTGGCGAATTACTTTGCAGTTGCCTACACTTCCGAAGGTAAAGCTTTGAGAGAAGCAGGTATTACACTTCCTATATTGGTGTTACACCCACAACCTATTAATTTTGATGATATTGTAAAATATCAATTAGAACCGACATTATATTCACAGCGTATTACAAAGCTATTCTTGGAGTATGCTGAGAAACACCATTTGGTAAAATATCCTGTGCACATTAAATGTAACACAGGGCTTAATCGCTTGGGGTTTGATTTAAATGAAATAGATGGAGTGCTCGCTTTGTTAAAAAATAATACTACGGTGACAGTGAAAACGGCTTATTCTCATTTAGCGGCTTCAGAGGATATGAATGAGAAAGAGTTTACTGAAAATCAGATTAAGACTTTTATTGCTTTTCAAGAAAAGATAAACAAAACTTTCTCTCATAAAGTAATTTACCACCAGTGTAATACTTCAGGTATACTGAATTATGCCCACGCTCAGTTTGATATGGTGCGTTGTGGTATAGGAATGTACGGCTTTGCCAATGACGCTCAGCTACAACAATATCTTACGCCTATTATGACTCTTAAAAGCGTTATCTCACAAATACACACTTTGCAAGTAGGTGATAGTTTAGGCTATAATCGAGGTTACATTGCTGACCATATTACTAAAACAGCCACTATACCGGTAGGTCACGCTGATGGAATCAACCGTATTTACGGTAAGGGGAAAGGCTTTGTATTTATCAATGGGAAGAAAGCGCCTATTATAGGTAATGTGTGTATGGATATGATATTGGTAGACGTTACTAATATTCCTTGTGAAGAGGGAGGAGAGGTAATTGTATTTGATAAAGACCATACAGCTGAGACATTGGCTGAATCGGCAGGTACAATTTCGTATGAACTTATTACCTCTATGGCGCACAGAATCAAGAGAGTATATATAGAAGAGTGAAAAGTGTAAAAAATAATACCTAAAAAATTTTGGTATATAAAAAAAAGGTTGTACTTTTGCACCCAGAAATCGCGGGATAGAGCAGTAGGTAGCTCGTCGGGCTCATAACCCGAAGGTCACTGGTTCGAGTCCAGTTCCCGCTACAAAATAGGCGTAATTAGTCTGGTTTAAAGACTGATTACGCCTAACTTCTTAAAATAAGTGCATCGGATTTGTGGCTATTTTCCTGCACGAGGAAGGTAGCCGTAAATAGAAAACATCTCTTCACTTTTTATGTAAAGTAATTTAGCAATATTTAATTTAACGCTATAGATATTTTTAATGTGCCTTATATTATCTGTTAGATAAAATATTATTGAAATCGTATTTTATTTCTGCAAAAAGAAAAGTTTTTACAACTTAAAAAACATCTAAAATGCATTTGGGTAAAACTTTAACAAGACTTTAACATAGTGTAAAATATTGGAAATGAAAAACCTATATTTTTTTTGATTTAAAAACGTAAAAATATATACTTTAATGATGTGTAATTAAAAAAAAAAGATTACTTTTGTCGCACTAACTCTGTATACATAATATACATATTAGTTTTAAGAATAGCAGTTTTATATACCATAGTTTAATAACTAATGATAATGAAAAAGTTTTTATCAGCAATTTTGTTTTTGATGTTCGCAGGAGTTGCGTCAGCTCAATGTATAGACTTAGAGACAACGCCTATACCTGGGAATTGCTACTCCGATGCGCAATTAAAGGTGGAGGCAAAGCCCGTAACGCCCAAGCCAGCCATTTGTCCTGATCCCAGTGGTGCGGGATATTTTGTGCAACTCAAAGGTTATGGAACCGATTCTGGTTTGCAGAAAATGAGTGGAGTGAATCCTGCTCAGTACACCTTTAGAAACCTTGAACCAGGGGAGTATGAGGTGATAGTACGTGACCAAAAGAATGGTACTCTTGATATAAAAAAGGTAACCGTTACTTCTAATTACAAGATAATGAATATCCAAAACTTGCAGGCACTAGCACCTGTTTGCGGGAAAAGTAATGGAGGTGTAAAGTTCCAAATTCCTAATGGAGGTATTGGTCCTTTTGAGGTAACCTTATTTGATATGAATGACCAAGTTTTGGTGCCTACACAAACTTTTCAACGTCCTGCTGGAAATGGATATATAGAGGTACGTGGTTCCAGTGCGCACAAAATATTACAGAATACTCTTATAAAAGTACAGATAAAAGATGTTACCAATGTACACGGCGACTGCGGTGAAATACGCCGTTTCCCTAGTGTACAAATTCCAGCAGAAACCTTTAGCTTTGACTGTGTTGAAATAAAAACAGCTGACCGTTATCTATACAGGAGTGAGACCGATTGTAATGCATATAGACTTCGTTTTAGATTTCACGATAAGAATGGTGTTTGGTTAGATCGTTATATAGATAGACAGGTGCTAAAAGACCATTTTAGCAAACCAGGTACTGCGGTAGTACGCTTTTTAAACCGTTCTAAAACCGTAGATATCTCTTCTTCCTTTAATGTCAACGCATTTTATCTAACTACTAATGGTTATGATATTCAAAAAGGTGATGAAATAGAAATCACTGTTAAAGGTCCTAATAACACTATTGTTGAAAGGGTAAAATTTAATGATGATATTCTAACACCTTCGTGCCCTTCTTCTAATGTCTTATATACTGTTAACCAATCCTATAAAAGACATAAAGCGGGAACTTGTGGTACCATAGAGCAACAATTAGCTTTCTCTTATGGAGTATATCAAAGTGCTTATAAAAATTTTCCTAATACAGGAGGAGGAACTTATCAGTATCATATAGACTGGCCTGTGGCGAAATTTAATATTACACAATTTAAATTAGAAAAGAGTAATAGCGATGCTGGACCTTGGACAACCGTTCAAATGGTAATAGGAACGGCTGGCTCAGGACAAGCACGTTGGGGATCTGGTTATATTGGGGTAGATCAAGTAGGAGAAGGATATTACCGGCTTACTTATACTGACCCTATTGGTTGTAGAAAAGTTTGTACTTCTGTTGTACATGTATTTTATAAAGTACAAACTACAACCAACCCTCTTGACAATATTTGGAAAGATGTGCGTATAGGCTATGGTGCCTATGAAGGTACAGGTGCCTATGGTATTTATTTTACAGGAAATAACTTCTATCTTCCTTTAAAATTTAAAGTAGAACCTACCGATGGTACTAAATCGGTTACCTATCAAGGTTCTATCGGTTGGAGTAGTACTGTTACACGTACCATAACTTATCCATTGGAAATGACAGTTAATAGTACTGGAAATGTACAACAAGGATATACCAATTTGCCCACAGGAGAATATAAAATAACAGTAACAGATGCTTGTGGTAATACCTCTACTCGTAATTACTTCTTGCCTGCAATGCATTACACTCCTGAACTAAAATATGAGCGCGATTGTGAGGTAGGAAAGATAATGTACGACTTAGGCCGCCCTTATATGAAGAACTCTACTTTTGAGGCAGTGTATTTAGAAAAATATGAAGAAGATGGTCACGGAGGAGGCTCTTGGAAACCTGTAAAGGTAAATGGAAACAATAATTATATATATGGGCACAAAGGTACGTTTTCTAACTTGCTTCCAGCTAAATATAGACTTTATACTAATTTATCGGGTTCTTATAGAAATAGAGCTTTCTTGCGCGATACTGGAGGAAATTATAATAATTTCTATGATCTCACAGATCCTACTACCCCCAATGTGGGTAATACAGTAGCTTATGGAGAAATTACTATAGGTGATTTGGTTAAAATGAACCCTATTTTGAACCCTGCAGTATGTAATAATGGTAGTAACTCAGGAATGATTTCAGTAGATTTAACAGGGCAACAAGTATTTTTCCCTGTTACCTATGAATTGTATTCTAAACCCAATGCTACTTCTACGCAAACTACTTTTATAGAAAAAGCAACCTATCAACAGTCACAAAACCAATATTATCATATATTTAGAAACTTACCTACGGGGCACTATATGGTTAGAACAATCCATCGTTGCCAAACCGTAAACAAGGATATAGAGATAGATATCAGTGGTGATTTTGATCCTTACTTAGTAGTAGACCGCCCAGCACCTTTCTGTAAAGGAAATACAGCTACTGTTTATTTAGGAGTATCTGAGCACATTTTTGATATAAGATGGTTTAAACTTGATGCAAATGGTCAAAAAACAACATCATCACCTTTACAAACTGGCTCTTCTTTTTCAGAAGCTATTTACACAACTACTCATTACTTGGCTGAATATAATTTAAAACCAGGTATAGGTTGTGGTAATGCAAAAGTATATACTAAATCGGTTACTGTAACAATGCCTCCAGAAGATGAAGATCCATTACTAAGAACTCCTTGTCCTAATGATATTATTGTTTTTGCAGATCAAGGAGCTTGTGGTAAGTCAGTGAATTGGAGAGAACCTTCGGCTTATAATACTTGTAATGGTGCTATCACTACTGTGAAGAGTCATACACCACCATATTATTTTAATATAGGAGTTCATACCGTTACTTATACATTCTCTGATGTGAAAGGGAATACTACAAGTTGTTCTTTCACTGTGACAGTGAAGTCTAACGCTACTAAACTGAAATCGAGCCATCGTTATACTGATACTTCGGGTAATACTATCACTCAGTTAACCCCTAATCAGGAGTTCTTTTATGTACTTAATTATCAGAACGACGGTTCAGAAAATATCAATAAAGCAACTATAAATATAAAGCTTCCTGCTAATACTACCGTAGTTACTAATGGTAATCCTGACCTTAATGGGGCAGGTGATGGTACAGTGAATAATCCTCATCCTCAAAGTAGCTATAACAATGCTACTAAGAGCTATCAGTTTGTGATAGGAGGTACAGCAGGAGGCGTACAGTTGCAGTCTACGCTTAAAGCTGGAGACCCTGTCCGTACAATACGTATTCCGCTTAAATTAGTAGGTAATTGCGATGAGCTATTGAAACCTTGCGAAAATTACTTGCATACAGCTATGAATATAGAGTATGAAGGAGGTCCTTCTGGCTGTACAGGTATACACCAAAAAGAAGCAGGAGTTAAAACAATTACTGTTGATACTTCAGGTTGTAACCGCCAGGAAGTGTTCTGTGGTACTGGAGCAATGACCTTTAAGGCTGTTGGAGGCTTTACAAGTTATCAATGGTATAAGGACGGAAACCTCCTACCAGGTGAAACAAAACAATCAATCGTTGCTAACTCACCAGGCGTTTATAAGGTAGAGAAAACAAGTTTTTGCGAAGGAGTTTCTGTAGTAACAGTAGAAACAATCAGTTATCAAGGTATTTCACCTACTACTGACCCTATTCGTGCACAAGCTCAAAACATAGGGGTAACTTGTCCTGGTGATGGTAGTTGGACAAGCCACTTCTACTTCTGTCAAGGAGGAAGTAAGAACATTACGGTAAGCTATAAGAGCACTGCTTTTGAATGGCAACAATGGAGTGGAGGTTGTACAGAAACTTCTCCTGATTGTCGCAATACCGATGATAATTGCTGGAATCCGATACATTCTAACGCTACCTTTACAGCTAGTAGTGCCGGTAAATATCGTTTACACTTGAAAGATTGTAATGAAAACTTCTACTTTGAAGTATTTACAGCAGGATTAAGTGGTAACCTTACTGATAAGATTGACGAAACAAACTATTCACAAGGTTCAGTGAGATTGACCCTTAGCACCAGTGGTGTAAACTATAAAGTAGAAATCTACAAAGGAGGTCTACACTATAGAACTGAAAATATTAATACAAATGATTACCGCATTCCTAACTTGCCACAAGGTACTTATGATATAAAAGTTACTTCAGTGCAAATACCAGGTTGTGAGTATAATGGTAATGTAACGATAGATAAACTCACCGAGATGACAATGACTGCTGCCTTCAAAGGTTGGAAAGATTGTAACACTGCTAAGTTACAACTTAAAGCCGAAGGTGGTAAACCTACTTATCGTTTCTATATTTGGAGTATCAATGGAGTACAACAATTTGCCGATGAACAAACGGCAATTGCTTCTACTTCACCTATTGCATTGCAATTAGGACACCAAACAAACGTAGATGTAGATGTACCAAATATCACCCAAGTAGGAGAGTATGTATTTATAGTAGGTGATATGGATAATGGTAAGTTTGCTTTATCTAACAAGGTAACGATTACACCACCAGATCCACATAGTTATACCTTATCAGTAACCCAAGAAATTGAGTGCGAAAGCAATCCTAATAGTGGGCACATCAATATGATATTCCCATCAGGTAGCCAACACCAAAATCGTACTATTAACTTGTATAAGTTAGATAGGAATGGTAATCGAATTACACCTGCTTTCAAGACAAGTTCAGGAGGATTATTTACTGGTTTGCCCGCAGGAAGCTATGAGATAGAAATGAAATCGAATGTAGGGGGTAATATATGTACTTACAGTCAGAAACCTATCGTAATTGCTCCTACTAAAGATCCTCTTAGAGCTTTTGCAGGAGTAGTAGCCGATAAAGATTGCGATGCAAGTAATCAATATAAAATAGCGGTAAACAATGTTGCAGGAGGCACACCTCCTTACCGTTATAGTTTTGATGGAGAAACTACTTATGGTACCAACAACGTTGGCTTTATGGGAGGTTCAGGTAATGTGTATGTGAAAGACAGCAAGGATTGCCGTATTGTTATCCCTGTGAATATTGTTGCGCAAACCATACCGACTCTTACCATTGCTAGCCCTATTACCTATCGTTGTGATAATGGTTATGGAATGGTAACAGTAACGATTGCTTCAACTACCAGTCAAACTTATGAATACAGTATAGATGGTAGTGGTAAAACAGCTATCGCAGGTAATACTTTCAGTAGATGGTTAGCGCCAGGTACACACTCTATTACTGTATACTATAAGACTTTGAATACAGCTACTACACCTAATGTATTGTACGTAGAAGATTTTGGTAAAGGTGCTAATGAGTGCTTATCAGGAGCCACTACAGGTTTAGTGTGTAAGACTGATGGTAACTTAGCAGATGGTAATTATGTAGTTACTAAACAAGTAGGTACTAATGCTTCTTGGGTACCATCACCTACTGACCCTTCGGGAGGACGTTATTTGGCTATTGCTGGAAATGGTAATAACGAAGTAGTGTATGAAAAACGCATTACGGGAGCAACTACTCTTACTCCTATTACTATAAGTTTTGATGCCTTGAATCTCATTTCAAGTGCCTCAGGAGTAGCACCTCGTTTCAGTGTAGAATTACACAAGAACGATGGGACACTACTTCGAGGCAAGAATGTGGGCACTGTGAATGCTACAAGCTGGAAGAATGTAAGTGTTACCTTTACCGAAGCTGAATTGACAGGTCTTACCAATGGTACTCTTATCGTTAAGATTGTGAATACAGCAGCCGCAAGTTATGGTAACTTAGGCAATGATTATGCTGTGGATAATATTAAAGTAGCGCAAGCTACACAATATTGTGCTTCACAAGTTTCTCAATTAGTGAATATTGAGAAATTTAAGCAAATGCGTATTGAAAAATACGGTGCTGAGAAGAATGTGAGCTGTAAAGGTGCTAGTGACGGTCAGGTGCGTATTAGAGTAATAAATCCAGCTTCTAATACTGTTAAATATTCTATTGACCCTCACCAAGCAGTTTGGACTACGACTACCCTTGACGCACAAGGAGTCTTTACCATTACAGGATTAAGTGCTACTCAAAACGGTGTAGTAGCTGTACAAGATGCTAATAATCCAAACTGTATTACTACCTTACAAACGGGTTACAAGATAGGAGAACCTACCTCTATTGTACCTGCTGCCGTAGTAATGGAGAAAATAACTTGTTACAATGGTGGAAAGGCTAAAGTAAAAGTATCAGCTACGGGAGGTACACCAGGTTATCAGTATCAAGTGGGATTGGTAACAGGTACTTTAAGTGCTCCACAGCCAGCTGCTAAAACGCCTAACCCTTATGAGTTTAATAACCTTGTAGCAGGAACCTATAGTTTAGTAGTAACTGATGCTAATGGCTGTAAAACAGAAACTACTTTTGAGATTGAAGATAAAGCTACTATTTCAGCGACTGCCGAACCTCAATCTTACTGTTATAGAACAGGTGATGAGAAGAAAGTAGTTATTACAATGCTCAGTGGTAATGGCAATTACAAAGTACAACGTGTGGGAGGAGCTATCTATTCATTCAACACTAATAGCTATGTATATCCTGATGCTTTGCCAGCAGGAAATCATACCTTTGTTATAACTGATGGATTTGGTTGTAGTACTACTGTTACTACCCAAGTATACGACCCATTGACATTGCAGGTATCGCCTACTACCCAACAGTATGCTGATTGTAAAGGAGGTAGTGTAACCTATACCCTTACAGCACAAGGCGGTATCCCAACAGCAATGAAAGAATTTAAATACAGTGTAGATAATGGTGTAACTTATACTACCATAGCTACGGCTCCTTCACAAGCTACTGTAGCAGTGAGTGTAGCCACTACTACTGTTATTAGATTCCAAGTAACCTATAAACCTGACGGTAGCGAATGTACTGCTGAACGTTACATCACTTTATTAAGTGATTCACCTCGCTTCTTGAAGCCGTTCACTACTACCAAAGCTACTTGTGGAAAAGCGAATGGTTCAGTAACAATTACACCAAGTGATTACTATGTAGGTACTGCTTCGTATACCTTAGTGATTAAAGATACTGGAGGAGCTGTACAATCAGCTACTGCTTTAGCACAAGGTAACTATATAGCTGAATTAACCGATAATCGTGGTTGTGTGGCTTCTCAAACCTTTACTGTAGGAGCGGTAACACAGCTTACTGCTACTGCTACGGTTACTAAACAAATGGGCTGTACATCAGCAGCAGCTGATTTAGCGGCTATCACTGTAACTCTTGTTAATGGAGGAGGTACTCCACCTTTTACAGTACATTTGAGAAATAACTTGAACGGTTATGAAAGTACACATACTTTAACCGCTTCTAATAATATGCCAACAGAGTTCACTGGTTTGGATTATGGTAATTATGATATTACCATTACTGATGCTAATAGTTGTGAAACTAAACTTAGCACTGTAATTAATCCTAATTCTAATGTAATGTCTATCACTGCTGAAACACCTACAAGTTGTACAACTACAAGTAGTATGGTTATTAAGGCAAGTAATGGCACTACATTCAGTGCAACTACCAATGCTTACTTTGCTGTATATCGTCCAGGAATTGTAAATCCACCAAATACGACTACTGCACAACAATTGACAACCGCCAACCTCAATGGAGGTACTGATACTTGGTATAAAGGAACTGCTTCTGGTACAGGAGTAGCTGTGAAAATACCAAACTTAACACCTGGTGTTCAATATACCTTTGTAGTGTACAATATCACAACAGGTTGTAGATATACTCAACAGGCTACTATGCCAGTGCCTACGTATTCTACATTGGGTGCTACCTTACAAGTAGCCAATGTGAAATGTGCAGGAGGTAATGACGGTACAGTAAGCTATACCTTAACAGGTTTCCAAGGTAGCACAACAGCTATTACTTGGAAGATATTCAGAGAAGATAATCACCAACAAGTAGGTGCAGGAGGAAGTGTAACAGCTCCGTTCCATATCACACAAAACACTAATAGTAATTTGCCAGCAGGTAAATACTATATTGAGTTTACTGAAAATACAGGTTGCGTGAAAGCCTTCCCATTTGAAATAAAACGCTCAGCGGTGCCATTACAAGTATCTACTATGGCTACTCAGAAAGCCTCTTGTAGTACACTTGGTCAAGCGTGGTTGAATATCAAAGGAGGTACTGCAAGCTATACTTATGGTTATGTAACCGCAGGTGGAGCTTATAACCCAGCGGTAATGACAGGCACTACGCAAGCTTCTACTTACATCAACTTGCCAGCAGGTAACTGGGATGTATATGTAAGCGATGCTTATGGCTGTATACAGCACGCTACTGTAACCATAGGAATGTTTGATGTACCAAGTATATCGGATGTTACAGCCTTGAATTGCCAAGCCTACAACAATATAACAGGTAAGATACCAGTGAGAGTGACCCTTAACCAGATAGGTCAAGGTAACCACTATTACACCTTAGATGGTAGTGCTGATCAGCCTGTGGTTTGGACAATAGCTAATCAAGCCTTTGAGGTAGAAGTAAGCCCATTAGTAAATCACACTATCGTTGTGAAAGATGTGAATGGTTGTGCTACTAGTACAACATTCAGTACTACGGCTATCATCACTGCTACGGCTACCGTGAGCAAAGTAAAAACGTGTGCTACACCTACGGCTGAAATAACCGTAGTAGCCACTGGAGGTACAGGTGTATACAGCTATACCTTAGAGCGTTTAGATAACGGTTCGTTAGCAGGTGAAATTATTAGAGAGAATGTAGCCTTGCCAGCAGGTGGTGTAGTAACTATTACCAACCCAACTGAGGCTGCTACCTATCGCATCAGTATATTTGATGCTGAAACACGCGATTGTCCTATTGTGAAAGAAGTTCAAGTGGTAGACCCAACACCTATCGATCCATCGACCATAGTAGCTCAAGCTTATAACGAAAAATGTAACTTAGGTCTCACAGCTACCCCAACAGGAAGCATAGACGTAGCTATCCCTACCGACCCTGATACCTATACATTTAGAATTACAAGTGCTATAGACTTAACCGATGGTAGCAACGTAACAGTAACTACTACGCCTTCAACCGCAGGAACTCATAATGCTACCTTTACACAGCTACGAGGTACTACGCAAGGGGTAAGATACCAAATAACCGTTACTAATAGTACGGGTTGTACTGCGATGGTAGAAACAATACTTACTTCACCAGAGCCTTTGAGCTTTGATGCAGATGTTCTTTCAGCTACTCAATATGTATGTGAGGGAGGTGCGGGAATGACTACACCAAAAGTAAGCGTAGATGTAAGTAAGATACGAGGAGGTATACCACCTTATACTACTGAGTTCTTTGACGGAACAGGTAATAGTTTAGGTACAGGTACTGAGTACACCTTAACAAACCTCAATGGAGGTAGCTTCTACGTAAGCATAAAAGACGCTTCAGGCACTTGTAGTACTAATACTGCTAGCGTAACAGTAGCTCCTGCCTTTGCTCTTACCTCAATGAGTATCACCACAACTACCTCAGTAACTTGTGTGGTAGATGAAGTGATAAATATTAGCTTAACGGTAACTCCTACTTATATAGCAGGCACTCCATTGCGCTATACTATCCGAGGTACTGATAATGGATTTGTGGCTATTACTTCTACTACTGCTACTACCCTTAGTGTACCACTTACAGGTTCAAGTGGCTTTGGTAATAGCAATTATACAATAGAAGTAATTAATGAACGTACTGGTTGTAGCATTACAGGCGTACACAGTATTAGACAGCCTAATACTTTTGCGATAGAATCAACTAACCCAGTGAGAGCGGTTTGCCATAACGACAATGGTTCTATCACACTCGGATTAGTGGATACAGACCTTTCTAACGGCGATCAATCAACAAATGGATATACTTATACCATTACCTCAGTGGGAGCTACAGTAGCTACTTCTACTTCGGCAACGATACCAGCAGGTACACGTAGCTTTACTGTGAACTTGAAAGGTGGTTCTTATGATATTGAAGTAACAGTGAATGGAGTAGGATGTAAAGTGCCGAAAACACGCTTTACTATTCCTTCTAACCCTGCTGAGATAGAAGTGAGAGATGCTCGACAAAAAGTATCTGTCGATTGTTCTAATAAGAACGGAGTAGTAGCCTTAACAGTAGTAGGAGGTCAAGAAACCTTTACCGTAACGCTTACTCCTGTAGGAGGAGGTACCCCACGCGTACAAACAAATGTGAGAGCAGGTGCTCCAGGAATTGAGTTTGGTGGCTTAGACGCAGGTAGCTATATTATATCAGTAACCGATGCCTTAGGCTGTGCAACCGCTACAGGTACTTTGAGTGTGACTATTGACCCATATAGTGGTATCAATACCTCTACTATTTCAGTAACCACAACCCCAATCACTTGTATTGATGCTGATGACGGTACTCTTAAAGTAACAGGTGTAACAGGAGGGGCACGTCCTTATCACTATATTTTAGTGAGAACATCGGCAACGGGCAGTGATTTACCTGAAATAGCTACTAATGAAGGTGAAGCAACCTTTACAGGTATTAAACCAGGTACTTACCGTGTGGATATAGTAGATGCTAAGAACTGTTCAGTAACCATAGCAGGAAGCTATACCTTTACGAATCCGCAACCTATTACTGCTGATATTGATGTGACTAACTCAACCTTCTTTACTTGCTATGGTGAGAATGGAGGAAGTGTAACAGTTCACAATATCGCAGGCGGTACAGGTTCTTATACAGTGAATATCGTGAGAGCTGATAATAACCAAAAGATAGACGGACGCTCAGGAGTAACAGCAGGTTCATCAGAAACGTTCTCAGGATTAGCTCCATCACCTAAGAACACTTATTATCAAGTAGTGATACAAGATACTAATAAGTGTACGATGACTAAGACACTTAGCTTTACTGTAGAAGAGTTCCCTGATATAGCTATAAGCTATGTAGAACAAGAAGGTACTTGTGAAATGAATACTAATAACTATGTAGACCATTTGATAGTACGTTTCAGAAATACAGAAGTAGATTACTCTAAGATAACTTATAGTCTTAACGGTACGGCAAGTCGTACAGCCTTTACTCGTACGGTAGGTAATATAGCTTATATCGATAACTTTGATAGAACAACCCGCACTCAAACTATTCATATACATTACACTGCGGTAGCTCCTATCACAGGATATTGTACAACAAGCAAGACCTTTACGGTAGACCAAATCACTCCGCTTGTATTGAGTCAGGTAACCAACACTACCCTCAATACGATAGAAGTGATAGCTACAGGAGGGGTAACTAGCACAGTGAAGGGCTATACTTACTACTTCAATGGAGTAGATAGTGGCGATAACCGTGTATACAAAATCAAGCATAATGACCCTGAACGAATAGATAATGGCAGACGCATTAAAATCATAGAAGTGAAGGTGGAAGATGCACAAGGTTGTGTACGTACAATGACGATAGAAAAAGAATATCTTGACATTGAAGTACCGAACTTCTTCACCCCAGATGGCGATGGAATTAACGATGTTTGGAAACCTAAAAACTTAGACAACAACGTGAATGCTCGCTTCTACATCTTCGACCGCTATGGTAGACGTGTAGCTCTGCTCAGATCAGGAGAGGGTTGGGATGGTAATTACGACGGTCGTAGTTTACCAGCTGGTGACTACTGGTATATCATTGAGGTGAACGATGAATTATACGACAAACGTGAGTTCTATGGCAACTTTACATTATACCGATAATCGTTAATAGTTTTCATAACTAAAAGAGCTGTTCAGCAATGAACAGCTCTTTTTTATTAAACTCATCATAATTGAGTTATGAATACAATAACTTGCCTATCTATTTGTTTAGTAAAATTGCTATGCAAAGTAGTGCTGAGAATATCGCTACTAAAAGGGTAGTGGGAGCAGGTACTTTTATCGCTAAAAATACTGTAAAAAGTACTAATAGCACGTTTATAGCAAGTACATAACGAAAAGTAATAGGCAGTTGTAACTGATAGTGTAAGCCATTGGCTAAACCGGCAAAAATAAGGGCTAACCCTGCACTGAAAAACCAAAAGGCTTCTGCCGAAAGTTGGTCGTATTTCTTGAAACTAAGTGCTGAATGGGCTATGCCTAATAGTATAATTCCAATAATAGCGACCGCATAGAATATTTTCATTGGTACAAAAGTTTATAATTACTTTGCAAAGATACTAATTAATACCGAATTAATACCATAATACCAAAAATGTTAATAATACTGATTAATATCAGAAATGCTAGAAATACCAATAATACCCAATCAATGACGGTGTGAGGTGTGAGCCACACAAGCGGATAAACAAAAGACGAAGAAAACCTCCCCCCTTACACATACCCAGCTTTCGCTGGCTTCCTCCAAAGGAGGAACTACAGCGACGTAAAGACGACGTAAAGATGAACAAAAGATGAACAAAAGACGAACAAAAGACGAACAAAGAACGAACAAAGAACGAACAAAGAACGAACAAAGAACGAACAAAGAACGAACAAAGAACGAACAAAGAACGAACAAA
>NZ_KE150490.1:427553-503756 GCF_000411575.1 Capnocytophaga sp. oral taxon 336 str. F0502
ACGAACAAAGAACGAACAAAGAACGAACAAAGAACGAACAAAGAACGAACAAAGAACGAACAAAGAACGAACAAAGAACGAACAAAAGACGGTGCGAGCCGCACGGGCAGATAGAGAAAAGACGAATAAAAGACGGTGCAATTCGAATGGGCAGATGAGAAAAAGACGAAGGAAGAGCGATGCTAAAGCGAAGGTAAGTTGAAGTTGAGGTAAAGATAAAAAGATGATTATTGGAGGTTTTTAACTTTGTTAGAGTTTCAAACTTCTGCAAAGTTTATACATAAACGAATGATGAACAAATCAAACCTAAGTAGCAGGGTGGAGATAGGGTGTTTTATAATAGTTTAAAAGTTCATTTTATTAGGGTTTTATTTATTTGTAAAAATTTTGCATCATTAAAAATAAGCTTTTAAAAGGATATTCAGTAAAAAACTCTTTGCATATTGGTGCTAAATCAAAAATATTATGTACTTTTGCCCCAAATTTACATAGTGGGCTTTGTGAAAAAACTACTTATTGGAGTTAATAATCACTATGTGAGTTATATAAAAATTAAATTGGAGAATTACGATGGAGAAAATAACCGCTGCCATTACGGCTATCGGAGGCTATGTACCTGAAGATGTTCTAACCAATGAAATGTTGGAAAAAATGGTAGATACTAACGATGAGTGGATTTACACCCGTACAGGTATCAAAGAAAGACGCATACTTAAAGACCCTAATAAAGGTTCATCATTTTTAGGAATTGAAGCCGCTAAAGACCTTATTCGCAAAACAGGTCTCGACCCCAAAGAAATAGACTTAGTTATTTTGGCTACGGCTACCCCTGATATGCCTGTAGCCCTTACAGGTCCTTATGTAGCGTCGCAAATAGGCGCTGTGAATGCTTTTTCATTCGATTTGCAAGCTGCGTGTTCGAGCTTCCTATTTGGGGTTTCGGTAGCTGCTAAATACATAGAATCAGGGCGTTATAAAAAAGTACTCTTGGTGGGGGCAGATAAGATGTCGTCTATCATAGACTATACCGATAGAGCTACTTGCATTATCTTCGGTGATGGGGGAGGGGCTGCACTCTTTGAACCTAACTACGAAGGTTTAGGCGTACAGGACGAACTCTTAAGAAGTGATGGTATAGGACGTAACTATTTGTACATAAAAGCAGGAGGTTCTCTCTGTCCGACTACGGCTGAAACAGTGGCTAACAAAGACCATTTTGTATTCCAAGACGGTAAAACGGTGTTTAAATATGCGGTTACAGGAATGGCTGACATAGCAGAGGAGCTTATTAAACGCAACGGTTTGACCTCAAACGAAGTGCAATGGCTTACACCTCACCAAGCTAATAAACGCATTATTGATGCTACTGCCGAGCGTATGGGATTACCTGCTGAAAAAGTGATGCTCAACATTCACAAGTACGGCAATACAACTTCGGCAACCATCATCTTAGCTCTTAACGACTACGAAAACCAACTCAAAAAAGGAGACAATATAGTATTGGCAGCCTTTGGGGGAGGTTTCACTTGGGGAGCTATTTACTTAAAATGGGCATACGACGGAGCCCTTTATCACAAATAAGGAACAACCATTGAGAAAAATACAATACACGTATGGATTTAAGAGACATTCAAAATTTAATTAAGTTTGTTGCCAAGTCGGGGGCAAGCGAAGTGAAATTGGAAATGGAAGATGTAAAAATCACCATTAAAACGAACCCTGATGAAAGTGGCAAAGAGCAAGTGTTTGTACAACAATTGCCCGTAGCACAACAGCTACCGCAATTGCCTTTGCAACAGCAAGTGCCTGTACAACAACTTCCTACAGCTGAACCTGCTGACAGCAAACCAGCAACACCTGCCGATGACGATAGCAAATACATTACTATCAAATCGCCGATGATTGGTACTTTTTATCGTCGTCCTGGTCCAGACAAACCGCTATTTGTGGAAGTAGGTTCTACCATAGCCAAAGGTAGTGTGATTTGCATTATTGAGGCGATGAAACTCTTCAACGAAATAGAATCAGAAGTTTCTGGTAAGATAGTTAAAATATTGGTTGATGATTCTTCACCTGTAGAATTTGACCAGCCATTGTATTTAGTGGATCCTTCATAAACCAAACAATTATGTTTAAAAAAATATTGATAGCCAACCGTGGAGAAATTGCCTTACGCGTGATACGTACGTGTCGCGAAATGGGTATCAAATCGGTAGCCGTATATTCTACTGCCGATGCTGACAGCTTGCACGTGCGCTTTGCCGATGAAGCTGTGTGTATAGGTCCTCCACCCAGCAAAGATTCATACTTAAAAATACCTAATATTATAGCCGCTGCCGAAATTACCAATGCCGATGCCATACACCCTGGTTACGGATTTCTTTCGGAAAATGCGAAATTCTCGAAGATTTGTGCAGAACACGGCATTAAGTTTATAGGCGCATCGCCTGAAATGATTGAAAAAATGGGTGATAAGGCATCAGCTAAAGCGACTATGAAAGCCGCAGGAGTGCCTACCGTACCAGGTTCTGACGGGCTCGTAGAATCGTTGGAGCACGCTAAAAAGATAGCTGCTGAAATAGGCTACCCTGTGATGCTGAAAGCTACTGCCGGTGGGGGAGGTCGCGGTATGCGCGATGTATGGAAAGAGGAAGACCTCGAGAAAGCCCTCAACAGCGCGATGCAGGAAGCAGGAGCTGCCTTTGGTAACGATGCGATGTATATGGAAAAGCTGATTGTAGACCCTCGTCACATTGAGATACAAATCGTAGGCGACCAATACGGCAAGGCTTGTCACCTTTCAGAACGCGACTGCTCGATACAGCGTCGCCACCAGAAACTTACCGAAGAAACGCCGTCGCCTTTTATGACGGACGACCTTCGCAAGCGTATGGGAGAAGCTGCAGTGAAAGCTGCTGAGTATATCAAATATGAAGGGGCAGGAACGGTAGAGTTCTTGGTAGACAAAGACCGCAATTTCTACTTTATGGAGATGAATACTCGTATACAAGTAGAGCACCCTATCACTGAACAGGTGATAGACTATGACCTTATTCGCGAGCAGATATTGGTAGCTGCCGGAGTGCCTATCTCAGGTAAGAACTACACGCCTAAACTGCACGCCATAGAGTGTCGTATCAATGCGGAAGACCCTTATAACGACTTCCGTCCGTCGCCAGGTAAGATTACCACCTTGCACGCCCCAGGAGGTCACGGAGTGCGCCTCGATACTCACGTGTACAGTGGTTATGTAATTCCGCCTAACTACGACTCGATGATTGCGAAACTCATCACTACAGCGCAAACCCGTGAGGAAGCAATTGCCAAGATGAAACGCGCCTTAGACGAGTTTGTAGTAGAAGGAGTGAAAACCACGATTCCGTTCCACTTGCAACTAATGGACGACCCCGATTACTTAGCAGGCAATTACACTACTAAGTTTATGGAGGATTTCCAGATGAAACCCCAAGTGGCAGAATAATGAAGTAGAAATGATTATATAAAGAAAGGGACTGTCTAACTCAAGAGAAAGATAGTCCCTTTTATATCGTTACAATACTATGATATATCTTGTTGTATATTTTATTTGTTGGGTATTAGCTGTTGTACTGTATGCTTTTTCTTTCGATGAAAGCTTTGTATATACCGCATTATATACTCATTTGGTTTATGGAGTAGGCTTTTTCGGGTTGTTTAACTTTGTAGGGCACTCGGTACTCAGTGAGAAAGTAGCTAAAACCATAGGATGGGTATCTAATGGTTTTCAAAAAGAATTGGGGTTTGTGTCGTTGGGGATTGGTATTTGTGGTATATTGTGCCATTGGTTTCGCGACGGATTCTGGTTGGCAACGGCTATTCCGTTTAGTGTATTCTTGATAGGAGCAGCCTTGTTACACATTGCTGAGATGAAGCGAAAACACAATTTCAACAAAGGGAACGTATGGATTATACTTCCTGATTTGCTAATGCCCTTAACGTTATTAATATTGTTTATACTGAATTAGAGATGAAACTGATAGCAATGATACCTGCCCGCTACGGAGCGACCCGCTTTCCTGCAAAGCTGATGCAAGACCTTTGTGGCAAGCCTGTAATTGTACATACTTATGAACGTGTAGCTGATACCCGCTTGTTTGACGAAGTGTATGTGGTAACTGATGACGACCGTATAGAAAAAGCGATACGAGAGGTAGGAGGCAAAGTAATTCGCAGTAAAAAAGAACACAATAGTGGCAGTGACCGTTTGGCAGAAGCTTCAAGAGATTTAGACGTAGATGTTATTGTGAATGTACAAGGAGATGAGCCTTTTACAGATAAAGAGAACTTACAAAAAGTAATTGATATTTTTGCTAAAGACCTTACTAAAAGCATAGCGGTAGCAAGCCTAATGGAGCGTATTACTGACCCAGATGATATTGCAAATCCGAACAATGTGAAGGTAATAGTGAACAAATTTGGAGAGGCACTCTATTTTTCGAGGAATATCATTCCCTTTCCTCGCGACCCTAACACCAAGGTGTCTTATTACAAGCACATAGGTATTTACGCCTATCGCAAAGAAGCATTACAACAGTTCACCGAGTTACCTCCTTCCTTATTAGAAGAAACGGAAAAATTAGAGCAGCTTCGTTATTTAGAAAATGGGTTTAAAATACGTTTAGCACTTACCAATATTCCTACCATAGGGATTGATACCCCCGAAGATTTGGAGAGGGCACGTAAGCGATTGATTACACAAAAGTGATAAAAACAGAGATAAAAAGACTAAAATTGAGGCGAATAAAGCAGAAATTTAGTAAATTATTAACATTGATTATCAGCTATTTATAAAAATGTTGATAACTTATTAATAAAAAAATGCTGTAAAGTTTCTTTTTTTCTATATCTTTGCTACGTCTAAAGAAGTGTAAAGACACGAATAGAGCGACCTAATTAATAACGAATTAAACAAAAAATTATCGGCTATACATCTAGATATAGTTGTTTAAGTGAAAAATGAAATATAACAAGTATTACGTAGGGTTAGATATCGGGACTACCAAGATTGTAACTATGGTAGGGGCAAAGAACGAATACGGGAAGATTCAGATTTTAGGTTATGGGCAATCTAAAAGTGAAGGCATCAATAAAGGAGTAGTAACTAACATTGCTAAAACTACTCAATCTATTATGGATGCTATTCAAGATGCCAAAGAAAAGACAGGCTTAGAAATTGAGAACGTAGAAGCAGGTATCGCAGGACAAAATATCATAAGTCGTTCACATAGCGATTATATTACCCGTACAGACCCTGAACAACTTATAGACTTTGACGATTTAGAACGCTTGAAAGAACAGGTGTTCTCTATAGCACTTTCACCGGGACAAAAGATAATTCACGCACTCCCTCAGGACTATAAAGTAGATAATGTGGGAGATATTAAAGAACCTATCGGTATGATGGGGACGCGTTTAGATGCTACTTTTCACTTAGTTATCGGGCAAGTAAGCGCTATCAAAGGGATTACTCGTTGTGTGGAAATGGCACATCTAAAGCCCATAGGTCTTACTTTGGAACCTATTGCTTCTGCTAAAGCTGTATTAAGCGAAGAGGAGAAAGATGCAGGAGTGGTGTTAGTGGATATAGGAGGAGGTACTACCGATGTAGCTATCTTTAAAGATGGTATTATCCGCCATACAGCCGTAGTGCCTTTAGGAGGTAATATTATTACTGATGATATAAAAGAAGGTTGTGGAATACTCACCCGTCAAGCCGAAATGCTGAAAGTAGAATTTGGGTCGGCTTGGCCAGGAGAGAACCGAGATAATGAGATAGTATCTATTCCTGGTATTAAAGGGAAGGAGCCTAAAGAAATAACACTTAAAAACCTTTCTAAAATTATTCACGCAAGAGTAAGTGAGATTATCAATTTAGTATTTAACGTGATTAAAAATTACGGTCACGAAGAAACTAAAAAGAAACTGTTTGCCGGAGTAGTACTCACAGGAGGTGGAAGCCAACTGAAGCATATTGTTCAGTTAGTAGAATATATTACGGGAATGGATGCCCGCATAGGTTATCCTAATGAGCACTTAGCAGGTAACTCTGACCCTAAACTTACTTCGCCTATTTACTCTACGGCTATAGGTCTTGTAATGAGCGCTATTGAAAATGAAGCAGAAGAGCAATTTAAAAAACGCTTCCAGGAAGTAAAAGCTCAAGAGACAATAGAGAACGGAAAGGGAGCGGTAGTGGAGCCTTTATCAGCAGATTTGCAGGATTCATCACTTGAAAAACAACCTATTACAATAGTAGATTCACCGAAAATAAATGTTTTTCAAGATAAAGATGAAGATAATGAATTAGAGATACATAAAACTAGTAGAGGCTGGTGGAGTAAATTAAATGAAAAACTAAAGGACTTCTTAGATAGTGAAGATTAAGTAGAAACAAATAATTATGATTTTTTTGATATGAATTCGGACATTCAATTTGATTTGCCAAAGAATATTAGTAACTATATCAAAGTTATTGGCGTAGGAGGCGGAGGGTGCAACGCCGTGAATTTCATGCACAACGAAGGTATAAAAGGGGTAGATTATGTAGTCTGTAATACAGATGCACAAGCTTTGGAAAACAGCCCTATCCCTAATAAAATTCAATTAGGAGTTACCCTTACTGAAGGATTAGGAGCAGGAGCCAATCCTGATATTGGTGAAAAAGCGGCTCTTGAAAGTATTGAGGATATCCAACGTACTTTGGAGGGGAATACCCAAATGGTGTTTATCACAGCTGGTATGGGTGGTGGAACAGGAACAGGAGCAGTGCCCGTAATAGCAAAGCAAGCTAAGGATATGGGTATTCTTACCGTTGCTATTGTAACTACTCCATTTAATTATGAAGGCTTAAAACGCAGTCGACAAGCACAAGCGGGTATTAAGAAACTACGTGAATGTGTAGATTCTCTTATTGTTATCAATAATAATAAAATCAACGAAATATACGGTGATTTGAGTATTAAAGAGAGTTATGGAAAGGCGAATGAGATATTATTAAAAGGAGCGAAAGGTATGGCTGAGGTAATCAGTAAGCATTACCTTGTAAATATCGACTTACGCGATGCTCGTACCGTACTTGAAAACGGGGGTACAGCTATTATGGGCTCAGCCTCAGCTGAAGGTGATAATAGAGCTTATGAAGCTGTAGCAGCTGCTTTAAACTCTCCTTTACTAAACGATAATAAGATAGCAGGTGCTAAAAATGCTCTTCTTTTGATTACTTATGGTAAAAAAGAAGCAACTCAACGTGAAGTTACTGAAATAAGTAGTTTTATTCAAGAGCAAGCAGGTGATAATATGGCTGACCTTATCTATGGGATAGGTGAAGATGAATCATTAGGAGAAGCTATTTCTGTGATAGTGATTGCCACAGGCTTTGATGCTGACCAACAACAAGAAATAGTGAACGCTGAAACCAAAAAGGTAATTCATATTCTTGAGGAAAATCAAACAGCTACTCGTGATTTAACAGAGCCCAAAGGAACTGTGGTTAATGCTATAAGTAGCAGTTATCCTATTTCCTCAATCTCTGAAATAAAGAAAGAGTCTTCGCTATCAGATTTATTTAATATTTGGGTGGATTGTGAAATAGTTACTGCTGTAAATGATGAGTTTGTGATAGTAGATAAGTCTATTCCTAAAAAGAATAGTTTTCAGACTATTGAAAAAAAAGCTGAAGTGCAAACCCAGCAACCAACATCAGTAAAACACGAAGAGCCCGAAAAAGAAGCTCCAATTATTCACCAATTGAGTGAGGATATTCATAAAGAAGTACCTCAAGTAGAACGCCGGAAGAATCCTCCTGTTGTAAATCAAGAGGGAGAAATTCGTTATACTTTAGAAGACTATACAGAGCTTGAAAGAACTTTTATAGAAGCAAAGCCAACCTCTTTTACAGAAGATAAAAACTCAAACGAGTTTATTCTTTATAAGAAAGAAGAGGATTCTAAGTCCAAAACTTCTCCTTCTTCAGGTCAATTAGATATGTTTGCAGAAGAAGAGGATATAGAGTCTTCTTTGAACCCTATTGACAGTAGAATCTCTGATGTAATGAAACGCTCTCGTTCCAATCGTTTGCAAGATTATAACTACAAGTTTGGAAGTAATAATCAATCACGTACCTCTATGGGGAAAGATAGCGCAGGAGAGATGCAAATAAGAAAAAACAATTCTTATTTACACGACAATGTAGATTAGTTTTATAGGACTCATCTATGAGAAAAACCATATTCTAATAAAAACGGGAAGTTTAATTTAAACTTCCCGTTTTTCTATACAATCACATTATTGAAATTATTTTATAGTACTCTATTCATATCCCACTCTTCAAGATATTTAGCTACACGCTGTACAAACATTCCTCCTAAGGCTCCATTTACAACACGATGGTCATAACTGTGAGAAAGCATTAGTTTATAACGAATGCCTATTGTGTCTCCTTCTGGAGTTTCAATTACAGCAGGAACTTTTTGGATAGCTCCTATTGCTAAGATACCTACTTGTGGCTGATTAATAATAGGAGTACCAAACAAAGTGCCAAATGAACCTATATTGGTTACTGTATATGTGCCATCTTTCACTTCATCGGGTTTGAGTACATTAGCACGAGCTCTATTAGCAAGGTCATTTACTACTTTTGCCATACCTCTTAAACTGAGCTCATCAGCGTTTTTTATAACGGGAACAATTAGGTTACCGTCTGATAGCGCAGTAGCCATACCTATATTAATATTTCTCTTCTTGATAATGCTATCTCCTTCTACTGAGACATTCATCATAGGAAAATCAACAAGTGCTTTGGCAACCACTTCCATAAAGATAGGTGTAAAAGTGAATTTCTCACCTTCGCGCTCTTCAAATGCTTTTTTTACTTTATTGCGCCATTTCCATATACGGGTTACATCTACCTCAATAAAACTTTGTACGTGTGCTGAAGTAAGTTTGCTTTTTAGCATATGCTCTGCAATGAGTTTACCCATACGGCTCATCTCAATTCGTTCTTCACCGCGTTTGGTATAAACTCTCTTATCGGCAGGAGTAGCATCGAAAGTAGCTGAAGGCTTTGCTTTTCCTTGTGTCCTATGCGATAGATAGTCAAGAATATCACTCTTGGTTACGCGGTCGTTTACCCCCGTTCCTTTGATGCTGTCTAACTCACTTAAACTGATGCCTTCTTTCTTAGCGATATTCTTTACCAAAGGTGAATAGAAACGCTCTGTTTTGCTGAAGTCTATTTGTGGCTGAGCTGAGGTACTTTGTTGTATGTTAGCAATGTTTTTTTCTAAACTTGCAACCGATTGTTGTACAACATCAAGCGCTTCTCCAGAAGAGCTAATCTCTTCTTGTGTCTCAATAACAGCTATTACTTCACCTACTTTCACAACGTCATTCACTTGAAACTTGATTTCAGCCAATATACCCGACACATCAGTAGGTACTTCAGTATCTACTTTATCTGTAGATACTTCCACAATACTTTCTTCGGCTTCTACAGGATCGCCTACTTTTTTCAGCCAGTTGGTAACAACAGCCTCTGTTACACTTTCTCCTAATGAAGGAAAAATTAATTCATATCTTGCCATTTTCCTGCTACTTTATTTCTTTAACCTCTTGTGGGAGGTTCATATTTTTGGTTAATACGCTTATTTTATTAAGGTCTATATCGCCTGTGAGCGATAATACTATAGTTTGTTTTGAAGTCTCGGTCGGTTCTACAAGCATTAGCAGTTCCGATACGTGGGTAGCATCTTTCCCTTCTTTGGTGTAGAATTTCACATTTTGAGCTTTGTCTTTTACTCGCATTAATTCTGATAGCCCTGCTGTTTTAAGGTACTGTTGTGCTTCTGTTTTCATTAGCCCAGCAGCCGTTTTACTCTCAGTCGTGAATATCTTCATTCCTTTGAGCTTATTAGCAACTTCCATAAACTCTTTAGCTTCCGCATCTTTACTGTCAATTTTTGATAGCATCTGAAACATCTTCTGCGATACTACCACAGTGCTAATATCTTTATTGGTTTCTAACTTTTCAAAGGCTGTTTGTCCGTTAACAGCTATGGTCACCCAAAAAGCAGATAGCATTAATATTTTCTTTATTTTCATAGTAACAATATGTTGTTAATGTTCTTTAACGATTTTGTTTTTAGTTTCCTCATATTCTTTGAGGTATTGCACTTTCTCAGCGCCCTTATTATATTCCTCTGAGAGTATTAAAAGCCCTTTTCTTATTACTTGGTAGTTGTACTCTGCTTCTTTGTATTCGCGTTGCTGTTTCACCCAATAAAAAGAGCCTAATCCTATCGCCACCGCTATGAGTAGACAAATTGCAATAGTTTTTTTCATATTTTCTTGTAACTTTGTTAATGTCTTCTGAATATTGATAAATCAAAGTCAAGGAAGTAAAGAGTTATCAATATTAATACTAATAACACTATCCAAAAAGTTTTGTTTACCCCTGCGTTTTTTCGGTTGCGACTCTCACTGCGGATAGAACGCCATTCTTCCGTGAAGTGGTTCGTTACGGTTTCGCGGTCTTTGCGAATGCGTGAGCCCATCTCAAAAGGGTTGCCTTCTTCCTTCCCTTCGTAGTAACGAGGAGTATAGTTAAAGCGCTTGTTCTTTGGTAATTTAAATAATCTAATCTTCATAATAATGCAAAGGTAAAAAATAATTGATAATTAACAATAAAATATTGCACAAAAATTATTCCAATAAGCTATCAATTTGTTCCATTACTTCCTTAATGATGTGATTTTCATCAATAATGTTTTCGGAAAGTTCTCTTTTACTTTTCTGTAATTTGATGATTTTTTCCTCAATGGTATCCTTGCTCACAAAGCGTATCACGTTCACTTTATTTTGTTGCCCTATACGGTGAGCCCTCCCAATAGCTTGCTTTTCAGAAAACGGATTCCACCACGGGTCTAATAACAAAACATAAGATGCCTGCGTGAGATTTAACCCTACCTCACCTGCTTTAAGCGAAATGAAAAAGAACGATATACTAGGATTGTTCTGAAACATCTCTACTTGGTTCTTGCGCTCAAACGAGGGTGTTTCGCCTGTTAGTTTAGCATATTTTATCCCTTTTTTGTTACACCATTCTTCGTAAAGTGCTAAATGACTCACAAAACTGCTAAAAATAAGTGCTTTTCGAGATGATTGTAGCAATTCCTCCATATAATTTATCACTTCTTCGTACTTTCCTGATGCAAATTTACTCTCTTTGTCCACTAATTTAGGGTGTAAGCTTATTTTTCTAAGCCTCATTAGCATATTTAGAGTATTAAATTCAGAGATTGGCTCATTAATTTGTAAAAGCTGGTTACGCACTTTCGATTTTTCTGTTTCATACCATTTGTGTTGGGCTTCACTCATAGGACAGTAGATAATTTGCTCTTCCATTTCTGGCAAATCGTCAAGCACTTGCTCCTTTGTCCGCCTTAGTAAAAACGGACTGATAATAGTCTTTAACTCCTCTAAGGCTTGTGTGTTTTTCTTTTTGCTGATTTCCACTTCATAGTTCTTGTAAAACGAAGCATAACTTTTCAGTATATTCGGATTGATAAATTGCATCTGCGACCATAAGTCACTGAGTGAGTTCTCAATAGGTGTCCCACTCAGCGCAATGCGATGAGTCGCTTTTAAGGTGTGTATAGCTTTGAATGTCTTTGAGTTCTTGTTTTTAATACGCTGGCTTTCATCTAAAATGATATACCTAAATTCGTACTTTTGGAAGAGTTCCATATCGCGTTCTACTATCGGATAACTGGTAAAAACCACATCGTAATTGCCTAAGCGTTTGGCTTTTACTTTTCGGTCAGCCCCCACGTATTGTGTGCATTTAAAATGTGGGGCAAACCTTTTAGTCTCGTCATACCAATTAAAAATAAGCGATGAAGGCAGAATAACCAATACTTTTAGAGCCTCTTTACTCTTTTCTATCCCTGAAAAAAGGTCGGCAGTTTCAATCGCTTTTTCGGGTAAAGCATCGTGTATAGCCACCAATAAGGCAATGGTTTGTAGTGTTTTCCCAAGTCCCATATCATCAGCAAGGCACGCCCCAACACCATTGTAATAGTGTTGTAAAAGCCACTCCACACCCTCTATTTGATACGGACGTAAGGTAGCTCGTAGGTTAGGCGAGGGGGTATAATTCACTTTTTCTACTAAGTTCTGAGGTTTTATCTCGGGTACAGCTTCCAAAAGTGCATAGTTACTCTTGCTAATTTGCAGTTTCTCCTGCCTAATTTGTGCATATTTGGCAATACTACCAAACTTACTAAACCATTCTTGAGGAATAATGAAGGATTTTCCATCAGGAAGTAAGTAAATAGGGTTATTTTCTTTTAAATTCTTGATTAAATCTTTAAAATGAAAGCTATTTTCTCCTTGTTTTACTCTTATATTGAGGTCAAACCAATCGTTTTCGGTACTTGTTTCTGCAAAAATGAGCTCAGGCAGATGTTCACTGATCTCTTTTCCACCTTCTATACTAAAAGTATGAAAGCCAAAACCTGCTTCTTCCAAATCTTTTTTGCAGTGCAATAGATGAAAATACGAAGCAAAAGGGTCTTTACTTTCAACTGAAAAAGTACCTCCGTCGTTCACAAAACCTAACTGTTCCAAAAGGCGATACTTTCTTGTTTCTTCTTCTTTATTTCGTTGGTAATTATATATTTTTATATCGTTATTGGGGCTTATTTCTAAGTTCGACTGATTGTTTTTCGCTTGATTACTGTCAAAAGTATAACCATTGTAATCAAAGTGTATGTATATTTTGTAATGATTGGCAAAGAAATCGTGTAAAATATCCAATTCACTACCTTTTAATTCATTCTGAGTAATAATTTTAAAGCCTTTTGCTTCTACCTGTGCATTTCTAAGTACTTTTTTAAGGAATTTCTCGAAGTATTCGGGGAAAGTTTTTTCGGGAATAAAGCTACTTTCTTTATTCAAAAAAGGTTTAAGGTGCGAAGCTTTAATATGTGCTACTCGCACTACTTGCCCTTTGAGTACAATCCAAGCGTATAAGTTGTTCAGCAGTTCGATATGGCTTTCACAAGGCAATAATTTTTCATCGTCTTTCTGTAACAACAACCGATAACTAATACCCCCTTCAATTTTTGTAAATTCCAATAGAGGTTCAATTATATTCGTGCTTATGGGTAGTATTTTCTTACTGATATCGTCTTTGTGATTGTGGTTAGTAGTGATAAACAAACTATTTTCTGCAATAATAGAAAGTAATTCAGCCGTTTTTTCTTCTATTTGTTGCTGAATATGCTTTTTTATTTGGGCATTTTTGTATATTTCCTCAAAACTATCCCCTTTTTTGATGTATTTTTGATGTAGAATATTAGGTTGTAGACTATTTACGATACTTAAAGCCCTTTTTTCACTTTCTGATAGTTCAAAGTTAGTCAAACTATGTAATACTTCTGTGGTAGCTTTCTTGTAAAACGAGGTGTATCCGTTTTGTTTTTCGGCTAAATAAGCATTAGGCAAAGCTAGTTCTATGGTAGGGTGAAAGCTAAAATCAAAAAATAAAAACATAACTCAATAATGTAACTGCTGTAAGGTTTTGTATTCAGCGGACAAAGGTACAGTATTTTTACAGGAATAAAAAAACTAAGTGTCCTCTTTTTATCAACATCGATAGGAAAAAACCTTTATTGAACAACACTTTGCAAGATATTTGTCCTCACTTTGTGAAAATTTCAAACTTTTACAAAGTTAAAACTTGATATATTATATCTTCACCTTATCTTTATTTTATCACCATTCATTGTTCGTTCATTGTTCGTCTTTTGTTCGTCTTTTGTTCGTCTTTTGTTCGTCATTTCTTCGTCCTTTCTCTATCTGCCCGTGCGGCTCGCACCGTCTTTTGTTCGTCTTTTGTTCGTCCTTTCTTCGTCCTTTCTTCGTCATTTGTTTATCTGCCCGTGCGGCTCGCACCTGCTCGTGTGGCTTGCACTATCTGCCCGTCGTGCTACGACCTCGCACCTGCCATTTTGTCACCTCCTCCTACTTTGGTACTCTTTTCGCTATATTCCCCCTAGTAAATAACAAATTAAGAGATACGAGTCTTACCTCTTATCTCTTACTTCTTAACTAAATAAAAATGAAAGGAAATATAAACGTCTCTGTGGAAAACATCTTTCCACTTATTAAAAAATTCTTGTACAGCGATCACGAGATATTCTTACGCGAACTCATCTCCAACGCTACCGATGCAACCCTTAAACTGAAACACCTCACTACTATAGGCGAGGCAAAAGTGGAATATGGGAACCTTATCATCGAAGTGAAGGTCGATAAGGACAATAAAACCCTCCATATAATCGACCAAGGTATCGGTATGACCGCTGAAGAGGTCGAAAAGTACATCAACCAAATTGCCTTTTCAGGAGCTGAGGAGTTTTTGGAAAAATATAAAGATACTGCCAAAGACGCCGGAGTGATAGGTCATTTTGGGTTAGGCTTCTACTCTGCTTTTATGGTAGCCAAACAAGTGGAAATCATCACCAAATCCTATACCGATGCTCCAGCCGTGCGCTGGGTATGCGATGGTAGTCCTGAATTTACCTTAGAGGAAACTGACCTGCGCACCGAACGCGGTACTGAAATTATCTTGCACATCGCCGATGACTCTACTGAGTTTTTGGAAGACTTCCGTATCGAAGAGTTGTTGCGCAAGTACAACCGCTTTATGCCTATCCCAATTAAATTTGGTACAAAACAAGAGCCGTTACCTCGTCCTGAAAATGCCCCTGACGACTATAAAACGGAATATGTAACAGTTGATAATATCATCAATAATCCTAATCCTGCTTGGACGAAACAGCCAGCCGATTTGAAAGATGAGGATTATAAGGCATTCTATCACGAACTCTATCCAATGCAGTTCGATGAACCTCTTTTCTACATTCATCTAAACGTAGATTATCCGTTCCACCTTACCGGTATTCTCTATTTCCCTAAGCTCACTAACGATATGCAGTTGCAGAAAGACCGCATACAGTTGTATCAAAACCAAGTATTTGTTACCGATAACGTCGAAGGTATAGTGCCCGAGTTCTTAACAATGCTCAAAGGGGTGATAGATTCGCCAGATATTCCGCTAAACGTATCGCGTTCTTACCTCCAATCCGATGGTAATGTAAAGAAGATTGCCAATTACATCACTCGTAAGGTAGCTGATAAGCTGAAATCACTCTTTACTAATAATCGCGACGACTTCCAAAACAAGTGGAACGACATTAAGATAGTGCTCGAATATGGTATGCTTACCGATGATAAATTCTACGAAAAAGCAGCCGATTTTATGTTGTACCCCACTACCGATGGCAAGTATTACACTTTGGCAGAACTAAAAGAAGCAATAAAAGCTGAACAAACCGACAAAAATGGTATTCTGGTAGTGTTATATGCTCAAAATAAAGAACAGCAATACACAGCTATTGAGCAAGCCAAAGAAAAAGGCTACGAAGTGTTGTTGTTGGATAGCCCTATTGTATCACACTTAATACAGAAGTTAGAGGGTGATAATGAGAAACTTACTTTCACCCGTGTAGATGCTGCTCCTGTAGCTAAGCTGATACAAAAAGAAGAACCTATTATTGCTAAACTTTCCGACGAAGAGAAAAACACGCTGAAAGCTGAAATCGAGAAGGTAATTCCTAAAGAAGGCTATATGGTGCAGTTAGAAGACTTAGACAGCGATGATACGCCATTCGTTATCAATCAACCCGAGTTTATGCGCCGTATGAAGGAAATGAGTGCTACCGGAGGAGGTGGTATGTTCGCTATGGGAGGCTTCCCCGAAGTGTATCACGTAGTGGTAAATAGCAATTCTCCTTTAGCCGATGCTATCCTCCACTCTAAAGACGAAGTTCAAAAAGAAAGCCTTATCAAGCAAGCCTTCGATTTAGCACGACTTTCACAAGGTCTCCTCAAAGGTAAAGAACTTGCCGACTTTGTAAAGAGAAATTGGGAAATTAACAAATTAGCAAATTAGTAAATGAACACCATTACACTTTGCCAAAGGTTTTAGTAGCTTGTCGTGCTACGACCTTTGGCAAAGTTCTTTGTCGCTACACTTTGCCAAAGTTTTAGACTTTGGCAAAGTTGAATATAATGATAGTCAGGTATTTTTACAATATATTTTGTAGAAACGTTTTGTAAAATTCCTTACAATTTTTTTTAGACAATCTTTTAATTATTCTGATAACTTATATTGATATGTTTAAGATTATAATGTTTGTGCGCAAGAAACAGCATCTTAGCACAGAAGAATTTATAAAACTATGGGAAGCACATTCTCAAAAAGTAATAAACTATAAAGAAACCCTATTGATAAAGGATTATGCTAAAACATTTCCTTTTCAACCTACTGATGAAAAATCGTCTACACAGCGAGAAACCCTCCCTTTTACCTTTGATGCTATGGGTGAATTGTGGTATGAAAGTAAAGACGATTTTCTCAGAGCCCGCAACACTCCTGAGGGGCAAAAAGCCTTAGCCGACCTCCGTGCCGATGAACTCAAATTTGTAGATATGGCAAACTCTGTAATGTGGCTCGGTACTGAGGAAAGAATATTTTAACATTGTACAAATACAATACACGCGTTGGCGCGAGCTTGTAGCTCGCGCCAACGCGTGTATTTTTTATTTGGTAGTTTAAAAATGAAATATTACCTTTGCCAAAAATAGACAAATCAACACATTAACAAATCCATAAATTAATACATTAATTTTATATGAAACAACTATTTACCATCATTGCATTATTCTTCCTTATCTTTGGCTATGCCCAAAAGAAAATGACTTTTACTCAAGCACAAATACCTTTGGCTACTGATAAAGATAATCTTATTACCTCATTTGTACTGCCTGTAAAGCAAGGAACAGAGGTAAAAAAACTCTCTTTGCAGTTTAAAAATAAAAAGCTCAATCTTTCAGAACTCTCTGTTTATGTAGGTGCTAACGCTAAAAGAGAACAAGCAACACTTTTTGCTAAAACTTCAAATCTCGGCTGTAACACCAAACTACAAGGGAATTTTAAAGCTACTAATGATAGCCTTTTTGTTTGGGTTTCTGCTCGTACTACTCAAAAACCAGACCTCTTGCAAAAACTGTACTTATCAACGGTAAAACTCATTACCAATGAGGCTAAATTCACGCTTAATAATGCTAAAAAAGAAGGACAGCGTTTTGCTATTGCTCTTCGTCAGCGTAAACAAGACGGCATAGAATGCTATCGTATACCAGGGCTTGTAACCACTAATAAGGGTACGCTGATAGCCGTTTACGACAATCGTTACAACAACTGCAAGGATTTGCAAGAAGATATCGATGTGGGAATGAGTCGCAGTACCGATGGCGGACAAACGTGGGAGCCAATGAAAAAAGTGATTGATATGGGCGAATGGGGAGGAAAACCTAACCGCCTTAATGGGGTCGGAGATCCTGCAGTTTTGGTAGACGAGCAAACTAATACTATTTGGGTGATAGGCTTGTGGCAACACGGCTTAGATCCTCAAACAATGAGTTGGTGGGGCTCTAAAAGTGGAATGACTCCTGAAGAAACAGGACAAATAGTAGTAGTAAAAAGTGAAGACGATGGTAAAACGTGGAGTGAACCTATCAATATCACCTCTCAAATCAAAAATCCTGAATGGAGACTCTTTTTCCAAGGACCTGGAAGAGGTATCTCAATGAGTAATGGTACCTTGGTGTTTGCAGGTCAGTTTAAGGATAAAGACCAAGTGCCTCATTCAACTATTATTTACAGCAAAGACCACGGCAAGACGTGGCACGTAGGGACAGGAGCTAAAACACACACTACTGAATCTCAAGTGGTAGAACTCTCCGATGGTACGTTAATGCTCAATATGCGCGACGATCGTAATCGCTCTAATTATGAACTTTCTGATAACTATCACGGGCGTTCAGTAGCCGTTACTGCCGATATGGGCAAAACGTGGATAGAGCACAACACTTCCCGCACTGCCCTCACCGAGCCCAATTGTATGGCAAGTATTATCTCATATAAGGACAAAAAGGGAAAACAGTATTTATTCTTCTCTAATCCTAATGATGCAAAGAATAGAGTAAATATGACTATCAAAGTTAGTGATGATGAAGGGAATACTTGGGATAAACTACCTTCAATATTGTTGTATGAGCAAGCAGCTATGGGCTATTCTTGTCTTACTGTAGTAGATAATAAATATATAGGCATTCTTTACGAAGGTGATGGAGATTTGTACTTCCAAAAAGTGCCTATCAAAGAGTTTATCAAGTAAAGCAAAAGAATTTATAACCTTAATAGAGACGATATAAAGAGTATCGTCTCTATTTGTTTGATTTAAAATACTCGAAAAATTTGCTTCGTATATAAAAAAGAAGTACATTTGCACGCAACTAAATTCTCTTTTTTAAAATGAATTTCCAAGATAAAATTATTAATGAAGGATTTACCTATGATGATGTCCTTCTTATCCCCAATTATTCTGAGATATTACCTCGCGAAGTATCGATAATCTCACGTTTTACCCGTAACATCACCCTGAATGTGCCTATTATCTCAGCGGCAATGGACACTGTAACTGAAGCTGCTATGGCTATAGCTATGGCTCGTGAAGGAGGCATAGGGGTGCTCCACAAAAATATGACTATTGAGGAGCAAGCCAAACAAATACGCAAAGTAAAACGCGCCGAAAGCGGTATGATTATCGACCCTGTTACGCTTCCCTTAAACAGCAAGGTGAGTGATGCAAAACGCTGTATGAAAGAAAACAATATTGGCGGTATCCCCATTGTTGATGCTAACGGAATCTTAAAAGGCATTGTAACTAACCGCGATTTGCGCTTTGAACACGATAATAATCGCCCAATAACCGAAGTAATGACCTCTAAAAACCTCGTGATTGCCAACGAAGGCACTTCTATGAAGGAAGCTGAGGGTATTTTACAACGCAGTAAGGTAGAAAAACTTCCCGTAGTAGATAAAAACTACAAATTAGTAGGTCTTATTACTTTCCGAGACATTGCCAACTTGCAAGAAAAATCTATTTCTAACAAAGATAACTTAGGGCGCTTGCGCGTAGCAGCAGCCTTAGGTGTTACTGCCGATGTGGTAGACCGCGCCGAAGCCCTTGTACAAGCAGGAGTTGATGCCGTAGTTATCGATACAGCTCACGGACATACAAAAGGCGTAGTGAACGCTCTTAAAGCCGTAAAAAGCAAGTTTACCGACTTAGAAGTAGTGGTAGGAAATATTGCCACTGCCGAGGCTGCCCTTTATTTAGCCGAAAATGGCGCCGATGCAGTGAAAGTAGGCATAGGTCCAGGCTCTATATGTACTACCAGAGTGGTGGCAGGCGTGGGTTATCCTCAATTATCAGCGGTGATGAACGTCGCAAACGCTCTTAAAGGCAAAGGAATCCCTGTGATTGCCGACGGAGGCATTCGCTACACCGGAGATATTGTAAAAGCTATTGCCGCAGGTGCCAATAGTGTGATGCTTGGCTCTCTGCTTGCTGGCACTAAGGAATCACCGGGGGAAACTATCATTTTTGAAGGCAGAAAATACAAATCTTATCGTGGTATGGGCTCGGTAGAAGCGATGAACCAAGGTAGTAAAGACCGTTATTTCCAAGATGTAGAAGACGACATCAAAAAACTTGTCCCCGAAGGCATTGTAGGGCGCGTGGCATACAAAGGCGAACTACAAGAAAGTATGCATCAGTTCATCGGTGGCTTGCGCGCAGGTATGGGATACTGTGGTGCCAAGGATATTGAAACGTTGCAAGCTGTGAGTCGCTTTGTGCGCATCACCGCAAGCGGAATTACCGAAAGCCACCCCCATAATATTACCATCACCAAAGAAGCTCCTAATTATTCACGTTAATAAACGAATATAACTTCCATAAATGAGGCTGTCTGAAAAGATTAGACAGCCTCATTTATGTAATAAATAACAAAAAAGTGCCTATCAATAATATATTTTGTATTTTTGCAATCTGATATAACAAACTTTTCAGATGGATAAACAATAAAAATTGACCCCAATGTTAAAAAGAATATCCCCTTATAACCTTATAATGCTTTCGTTTATTGGCTTAATAGTCGTAGGTGCTTTGCTTTTGATGATGCCTTTTGCACATACGCCTCAGAAAGATATTTCTTTCCTCGAAGCACTTTTTACAGCTACTTCGGCGGTTACCGTTACGGGTCTTTCGGTGATAGATATAGGTGCGACCTTTACTATTTACGGCAAACTTATTTTACTAGTGCTTATCCAGTTTGGCGGATTGGGAGTGCTTACTATTTCCTCTGTTTTGGTATTGCTCATTTCTAAACGCATTGGTTTTTATACTAAACGATTGGTTGCCGAAGGGCTTAATCACAACAAAAGTTACGATATTTATGCCGTAGCAAAGCGTGTGGTGTATATTACTTTGATTTTTGAAGCTACGGGAGCAATATGTTTGTTTGTTTCTTTCGTTCAAGATTACCCTTTGGGCCAATCGATATTTTTTTCGGTGTTTCACTCAGTATCCGCTTTTTGTAATGCAGGTGTTTCTTTGTTTCCTCATAGCTTCGAAGGCTATACTTACAATGCTTTTGTGAATATTATCATCGCTTTTTTGATTATTTTTGGTGGTTTGGGATTTACAACCATTATTCAAGCCTATGAATACTTGCGAAAAAAGAGACGAAGACTCGATATTAACTCACAATTTTCAATTTTGATGACAATAATATTGCTCGTTGCGGGTACGTTTCTGTTTTTTACCTTAGAATATAAAAACTATCACACGCTTTACGGAAAAACTTTTTTTGGTCAGATGCTTATTAGCTTTTTTCACTCTGTAAGTTTGCGTACAGCAGGTTTCGATACGATTCCGTTGGAGCATTTAAGTAGCGCCACCATTCTTTTTTGCGTAACGTTTATGTTTATAGGGGCATCGCCAAACTCCACAGGTTCTGGCGTGAAAACTACTACTATTGGCATTTTATTTCTCGGTATTAAAACAGCATTACTCAATAAAAACTATATCGAATTCTCAAAGAGACGCATCTCTTGGAAACTCTTTAATAAAGCCTCAGCACTCGTGTTTATTGCGATGATGTATGTGCTTACAATGATTGTAATCCTCACAGCCTTAGAACCCGATTTAGAATTTACCAAAATAGCTTTCGAACTCATTTCGGCATTCAGCACTTGCGGACTTTCTACCGGAATTACCTCACAATTAGGCAATAGTTCAAAATTTATTTTGATATTTACAATGTTTTTAGGCAGGGTAGGACCGCTTACCATTGCGCTCGCCTTATCGAGACCACGAGTTGAAGGAAATTACAAATACCCAAAAGAAAATATTTTAATAGGATAGATTATGAAGAATTTTTTAGTCATAGGATTAGGAGAATTTGGCAAATCGGTAGCCAAAACACTCTATAAGAACAAAGCCACTGTGCTAGCAATAGATTCGCGTGAGGGCGTTATCAAGCAAGCTCTCAATGAAAATATCATCGAAGAGGCAGTGATTTTGGACGCTACCGATGAAATTGCCCTCAAAAACGTAGTGAAAGACGATTTCGACACTGCTTTTGTGAGCGTAGGCGATAATATCCAGGCGAGTATTCTCATTACTTTGCAGTTAAAGGAATTGGGGTTGAAAAATATCATTTGCAAAGCCGTAAACCACACACAAGAAAAGGTTTTATACAAAATAGGCGCTACACAAGTAGTATTTCCTGAGGAATTAATGGGCGAAAAAGTAGCCTATTCCGTTTTGCGACCCACTATTATAGAATATTTTAAGTTTGCCGAAGATTATTTTATCTATGAAGTAAAAGTACCCAAGAGTTATATAGGAAAATCGTTGATGGAACTCAATTTGCGACACAAGTATGAGATAAATATTTTGGCAATAAAGCATTCTGATGGCAAAATGAACGTAACACCCGACCCAAATGCCAAACTTAGCAAAGACGACCTTTTGGTAATACTCTCCAATACCAATGTAATTGATAGAATTGTGTAAAAAAATGCTTTTTTATGCTAAAAAATAGCTTACAGAAGCAATATTTTAGCTTCTGTTGCTATCTCGATAGCTTCCATAATCAAACTGAATGCTTCCATAATCAATATTTTAGATTATGGAAGCAATATTTTTGCTTCCGATAACAATATTTTAGATTGCAGAAGCAATTTATATTGCTTACAGAAACAATATTTTTGATTATATAAGCAATATTTTAGGTATTAATATTGCTGAGGTTTTAAACTTTGGAATTTTTTTTGAAAAAGAGATGTTTTATATTAGCTATAAAAGTTTTAGAAATGATTAAATAATTATATTTATTATTAAATAATTTATAAAAAAATAGAATAATGAAAAGACAAGATGAAATAGAAAAAGTTTATGGAAATAAAACTCACGTAGTTTTATTAGGCGCAGGGGCAAGTTATGCTTCAACATTAAGAAACCCTGAAAAAAATGGTAAGAAATTACCTTTGATGAAAAATATTGTAGATATTGTAGGTTTAACAGATATTGTTAATGGATTGCCTATTGAATATAAAGAATTAAAAGATGATTTTGAAAAGTTATATAGCAAAATTTGTTGTAATGAAAAGTTTAATGAGGAAAAGAAAATAATTGAAGAAAAAATCTATGAGTATTTTGATAGTTTAGATTTACCAGATGAACCAACAATATATGACTACTTAATATTATCTTTAAGAAAATATAAGGATACAATTGCTACATTCAACTGGGATCCATTTTTATATAAGGCTTATCATAGAAATATGCCTTTTGTAGAGAGTCCTGCAATTCTCTTTTTACACGGAAATGTTTCTATTGGATTAGATAAAAATTCTGGAGAGACAGGTCCAGCTGGAATGTATTCTAAAAAAACAAATGCCTATTTTGAACCAACAAAGTTATTATATCCGATAGATAAAAAAGATTATAGTTCAGATGATTATATAAAAAATGTGTGGAAATTATTGTCTAAAAAATTAAAAGAGGCAAAAAGGGTAACAGTTTTTGGTTATTCAGCGCCAGTTAGTGATGTAGAAGCTATAGATTTATTGTCTAACGCTTGGGGAAAACCAGAAGATAGAACAGATGAACAATTTGAGTTTATAGACGTAAGGTCAGAAGATGATATTATAAAATCTTGGAAAAGATTTATCTTTGAATCACACTATGATTATTGTGATAATTATTTTAAAAGTTCTTTAGCTCTTCACCCGAGAAGGAGTGTAGAAAATTATTATCATCGTTTTTTCCCTTTTTCTCCCTCTGAGATGTTTCAAAAAGGGAATAAAGTTCCTAAAAATTTTTCAACTTTAGAAGAATTATGGGAATGGCATAGACCTTTAATTGAAGCAGAAAATAAATTTATGTTAGAACAAAGTTAGATATTAGAGTTGAAAAGAATTGATATTTTCCGTTTCATATAAATTGTTAAACTTTTGTTAAAACATTTGTTTTTCCAAACAAAAATTCGTTCCTTTGTGGCGTTATTAACCCATTAAATATTTTTACTATGGGAAATTTGATAAATGCAACCTTATCAGAAACTGATAAAGAAAGTGTAAAAACAAAACTTTCAGAAGTGCAACAGCTCTTGAACTTTTTAATAGCGTTGCCAGCAGATCAAAAAAGAGGCGGTGCCTCTATGGGACAAAAAAGTGTGGAATTTGTAAACCTCGCTTTGCGTGGCGCCAATCATTTTCCGCAATATTTGTTGCAATCGTTTAACAAAGCTGAGTTTGAAAACGATGTGCATTTAATAGACCAATTGTGGGATATTCGCGTATTGGTAGCTTCCTTGCTCGAAAAGCTCGACGATACTATTTATGCTGCTTCTTCCGATGCTATGCAAACAGCCAACGAGGTATATACCTATTTGAAAACATCGGCTAAGAAAGACGCTTCGGTAAAAGCATTGGTAGACGAAATGGGAAAACGTTACGGCAAGAAAAAAGCTAAAAACGGACTTACCGATAAGTAATGCTATGGTAAAAAAAGGACAAAACGCCAAAAGAAGGCACTTTCTTTTGGCGTTTTTGTGCTTATAACCTTTGCTAAAATCCCATTATATCGGTTAAGTATTTGCACAATTCATTTATTTACTATACTTTTGTATCATCATAAAAACAATTTATGCTACGAAATAATTATCAGGAAGAAACTTTTGACGAAGGTGATGTAACGGAATTTTTGGAAGACGAATGTCATCTCATTTTATACAATGATGATGTCAATACTTTCGACCACGTTATCGATACCTTAGTAAAGGTTTGTCATCACACCTTTGAACAAGCCGAGCAATGCGCTATTATTGTGCATTTCAAAGGAAAATGCGATGTAAAATCAGGAAGTTATAGCTTCCTTAAACCGCTCTGCACCGCGCTTCTTAATGCGGGACTCTCTGCCGAAATAGAAGAAGTATAATTTTTTTATCTTAAACTATTTGGTCTTAACTTTTAACTATTCATTAAAATCGTGGAACTAAAATTATCAAAACCTATTTGTTTTTTTGACCTTGAAACTACGGGCATCGATATTACCAAAGACCGCATTGTTGAAATATCTATCTTGAAAGTCTACCCCAATGGCAATAAGGAAAGCAAAACGTGGCTTGTAAACCCTACTATTCCTATCCCCAAAGCTGCCTCAGATGTGCACGGCATTACCGATGAGCGCGTTGCGGGTGAGCCTACTTTTAAAGAGCTTGCCAAGCAAATTCATAATATGATAAAAGATTCCGACCTTGCTGGCTACAATTCCGACCGCTTTGATATTCCTTTGCTTGCCGAAGAAATGTTGCGTGCCGAAGTAGATTTTGATTTGGGAAACCGCGTATCGGTAGATGTACAAACTATTTTTCACAAAATGGAACAGCGCACCCTCTCGGCAGCCTATAAATTCTATTGTGGTAAAGACCTTATTGATGCGCATACGGCTTCGGCAGATACTAATGCCACTTATGAAATCCTCAAAGCCCAGCTCGACCGTTATGACAACTTAGAGAACAACATCAAAAAGCTCAGCGAGTTTACTTATCGCAAACAAATAGCCGACTTTGCTGGTTTTATTGGTTATAATGACAAAGGCGAAGAAATCTTTACCTTTGGAAAACACAAAGGTAAACGTGTAGAAGATATTTTTGACGAAGAACCAGGATATTTTGGTTGGCTTCTCGGTGCCGACTTCCCGTTGTATACCAAAAAAATCCTTACGGCTATCAAACTCCGCAAATTATCGGCTACTATTAAATAGATTTTTGAAAATCCTCTTTTGTTCTTTGCTATGGAAACAAACATCGACTTAGAAGAAGAAAACAAAGCCATTGCGCGCGAGTATAAAGAACTCTTGCGTATCAGCTATCAAACCCTGAGTGATGAAGATAAAAAGCTCATTCGCTTGGCGTTTGACACCGCTGTTGATGCGCACAAAAACCAACGCCGAAAAAGTGGGGAACCTTACATTTTTCACCCTATTGCCGTAGCTAAAATTGTCGCTTCACAAATAGGATTAGACGCCGTAGCCATTGCGTCGGCTTTGCTACACGATGTAGTAGAAGATACTGACTATACGATTGAAGATATGGAACGGCTTTTTGGTAACACTGTAGCACATATTGTGGAAGGACTTACCAAAATTTCGAGTATGAGCCGTGAAAATGATATCTCTTTACAAGCCGAGAACTTCCGAAAGCTCCTCCTCACGATGAACGACGATGTGCGTGTGATTCTCATCAAAATTGCTGACAGACTCCACAATATGCAAACGATGGATTCGATGGCAGAATACAAACAAGCCAAAATAGCTTCGGAAACACTCTATATTTATGCACCTATTGCTCACCGCATTGGCTTGTATAACATCAAAACAGAATTAGAAGACCTTGCCCTTAAATACACTGACCCCGAGCGCTACAATAGTATCCTAAACAAAATGGAGGAATCCAAAGAAGAACAACAGGAATACATTGAGGCGTTTACCAAAATCGTAGAAACTTCTTTGACGCAACAAAAAATTGATTATTCCATCAAAGGGCGACCCAAATCAATCTATTCTATTTACAGAAAAATGGAATCGCAAGGTGTGAGTTTTGAAGAAGTTTACGATAAATTTGCGATTCGCATCATCTATAAAAGTGAACCAGCCGAAGAAAAGTTTTTGGCTTGGAAAATATACTCTATTGTTACCGACCACTTCCGTCCCAATCCCACCCGATTGCGCGATTGGATTTCCTCACCCAAATCTACAGGTTATGAAGCCTTACACATTACCGTAATGGGGCCAAAAGGCAAATGGGTAGAGGTGCAAATACGCAGCGAACGTATGCACGAAATCGCCGAAAAAGGTTATGCAGCCCATTTTAAGTATAAACACGGCGACCAAAAAGAAGAAGGCATCGAAATGTGGCTTAATAGGTTGCAAGAAATCTTTGAAAACAGCGAGGCAAATGCGGTGGACTTTGTAGAAGACTTTAAACTCAACTTGTATTCCAAAGAGATTTTTGTCTTTACCCCTAATGGCGAGATAAAATCCCTCCCGAAAGGCGCAACACCCTTAGATTTTGCTTTTTATATCCATACAGGAGTGGGCTTAAAAACGCGGGGAGCTAAAGTAAACAATAAATTAGTGCCCTTAAACTATGTGTTAAAGAGTGGCGAAACGGTGGAAATCATCACCGCCGAAAATGTAAAACCTACTAAAAACTGGCTCAACTATGCCACCACAGCCAAAGCTCGTAGTAAAATAAAAAATGCTTTAAAAGAAGAGACAAAAACCGTTGCCGCCGAAGGGAAAGAGATTTTAGTACGAAAATTAAAACAATTGAAGATTACTCTCAACGAAGAAGTGATGAATGAGATGGTGAGTTACTTCAAAACAAAGACGAGCTTAGATATTTACTATCAAGCAGGCACGGGAGAAATCAGCAACCAAATGCTGAAAGACTTTGTATCGCATCGCACGTCTTTCTTTGGCTTATTCAAAAATAAAGCAGTAAAAAAACCTACTGACGAACCCATTTATTCGCCCAACGTTCACTATGATAGCATTGTGTTTGGCAAAGAAGAAGAATCGTTAGACTATACTTTTTCAAAATGTTGCAATCCTATCCCTGGTGATCCCATTTTTGGGTTCGTTACTATCAACGAAGGGGTGAAAGTACACAAAAAAACTTGCCCGAATGCTATTTCGATGCAATCGAATTACGCTTATCGTATCATTCAAGCCAAATGGGTAAAATCTGATGAAAGAGATTTCAAAGTGAGTCTTAAAATTAGTGGTATTGACCGCGATGGACTCATCAGCGATATCTCAAAAGTGATTTTGGATAGCAAATTTGTAAAACTTACCAACATTAATATTGATACCGAAGGTAATGTATTCAGCGGGAAAGTCTCTATTTCTATCAACAATAATGCTACTTTAAAGAAATTGATGCAAGATATTAAGAACATTAAAGGAGTAGATAAAGTAAATAGGCTCTAATATGCGAAAATTAGCAAATAGTGAGCTCAATAGGTTGGATATTGAGCAATTTAAGAAGGCAGAAAAGACGCCTTTAATAGTAATTTTGGATAATGTGAGAAGTTTGAACAATATAGGTTCTGTTTTTCGCACTTGCGATGCTTTTTTAATTGAAAAGATATACCTCTGTGGGATTACCGCCACTCCCCCAAACAAAGAGATTCACAAAACAGCTTTGGGTGCGACTGATAGTGTGGCGTGGGAATATGTAGAAAACACACTTTCGGCAGTAGAAAAGCTAAAAGAGCAAGGTGTTTATATTATTAGCATTGAGCAAGCTGAAAATTCTACAATGCTGAATGATTTTCAGCCTAACGGAAAGCAAAAATATGCTATTATCTTTGGCAACGAGGTAAAAGGAGTGGAACAAGAAGTGGTTTCAGCTTCTGATGAGGTGATAGAAATCCCACAGTATGGTACTAAACATTCTCTGAATATTTCGGTAAGTGCAGGAATTACTATTTGGGAGTTAGCAATGAAGCTCAAGAAGCATACAATGTTATAAAAATAGAAATGATAAACAAAAAGCCTGATAACATATTGTTATCAGGCTTTTTTGTAGAGCGGGAGACGAGGTTCGAACTCGCGACATTCAGCTTGGAAGGCTGACGCTCTACCAACTGAGCTACTCCCGCAATTACAATGATATAAATGATTTTTCGAGTGCAAATATACGGGCATTTGCTATTATATTCCAAATTTTTTAAAACTTTTTTATTGTGTTTTCTGTAAATAAAAAAGTAAAGACTTATAAATCAATGATTATTTTTCTCATTACTTTTCTTCTGATAAAGATAAAGACAAACGAATGAAGATAAAATTTTACGTAAAGTTTTTAAATGTATATTTTTACTAATTTTTATCTTTATTTATAAGTAGCTAAACTTTCTAAAAGTAGCGAAACAAGTTCTTTATGACTGATTTTCATTGTGGAACTTGCAATACTGATAGGAGCTCCATACATTTTCTGACTGCTGGTAAAGATTTCTATGGCTACCATTTTATTTCTCAATGGTTTTCTTGTTTAAATATTTTTCTTTTATATATTTGCTGACTTTGTGATAATAGAATGAAAGAATTAAAATACCTATCACAAAGGCAATAGCACCTATCACAGCTTGGGTAGGGTTTAAGCTTTTATGAAGATAATAATCTAAGTTGAAATATGGAATAAAGTGATAGAGCGCAATACTGTGAATGATGTAAATAGAAAGGGTGTTTTGCCCTATACGTTGTAAAAAATGGGCAGTAAGTACATTTCGTAAGATTGCAAATACAGCAAATGTCCAAAGAGTATCACCCATTCTCAAAAAAAGAAAGCCATTGTGTGCTAAACTTTCAAAGTGTTCCCACCCTGTAATGCTATATAAGAAGTGAAAAGTGTGATATTGGAAGTGAAAAATGGCTCCGATGCCAATAAGTAGTAGTGTATATACTGTATATAAGTGTTTGGCGTTTCTGTAATAGTAAAAAAGCGATCCCATAAAGCCTCCTAAGGTTACAAAGCCTAACCACGGAAAAATGGTAAAGAAAGTACCGTATTTCGGAGTAAAGTAATTGGCTACTACTTGAGGTAACCAAGAGTATTCATATTGGTTATAGGTCTCGTTGAAGGTGAAAAGTAGTAAAGTAATGCCGATGAGCATTGTAGGAAGGAAATGCCTCACGTGATTTCGAGCTAATAAGTAGAGTCCCACCATTATGATGAGAGCTAACCCTATACAATGCAAAATATCTACAAAATAGATGCTTTTCCGCAAAATACACGCCACAGCTATAAGCATTAATCCGCGTTTTGCTCCTTTCTTCACACGTGGGTTCTTGAGTCCTACACCACTGCGTTCGCCTTCTCGAATGAGCAAATAGGTAAAGATAAAGCCTGAAATGGTAAGGAATACAGGTGCGGTAATACCTGTGAAATAATGCCAAATATGATAGTAAGGGTTACTTTCGTCACAGTATGGTTCAGCAAGTAAAGCGGTGATGAAATGCCCTTGTAACATCATACAGATGGCATAAGCGCGTATTACATCGATAAATATCAGTCGTTGTTTCATTATATTTTTATAGTCTATTATCTATGGTCTATTTTTCCTTTTGTAGTGGGGGTGGTTCTTATTTCTATATATAATACTAAGTATCTTAAAACGCATTTCTATTTAGGTAACAGACAAAATGTAGTGCAAAGGTATAACAAATTTCCCATATACCCAAAATAAAAACATTGGCAAAGCTCCTCGCTCTGCCAATGTTTTTATAATGTATTACTTATTGTCTTATTTGTTCAAATCTTCCAATACTTTCACAGCTTCATCTATATACACATCTTTTTCAAGACTTTCGTGCCAACGATCACGACGTAATTTCAAGTCTTCACTGTTTTTTATTTTAGCCTCATCAGAAGCTACTGAAGTGAATTTCAAGTTAGATTTGTAATCGTTAATTGCTTTGAACTTTTTAGATTGCTCTTCGTTTTTCTCAATTACTTTTTTGTAAGCCTCGTAGTTGAGAGGAAAAACATTGTCTTTCTGTTGCTGTTTTATCCATCGAGCGTTTTCGTCAATCAGCTTTAAGTATTGATTTTCACTGATGCGTTTTTTGCTGTTTTCTATCGCCTTATCAAAGTTGGCATTGTTAGTCCAAGGAGTGTACTTAGCAGGCTCTATTTTATCCCAAGGCATAGCGTTGGGCATATCGCGTTCGCCTATGTCAATATATTTGTATTTATCAGGCACTACGATATCGCTTTCTACACCTTTTAGCTGGGTAGACCCTCCGTTGATACGATAGAACTTCTGAATAGTAATTTTTATAGCACCAAGGTCGCCGTAATTGTTTTGGCGCAAGAAACTATTAAGGTCTACAAAACTTTGTACAGTACCTTTACCAAAGGTTTGTTTACCACCTATGATGATAGCGCGTTTGTAGTCTTGCATAGCCGCTGCCAAAATCTCTGAGGCTGATGCCGAAAGCTCATTGGTAAGAATTACCAGCGAACCGTCCCATTGTGTTTTAGGGTCGTTGTCAGAGAGTACATCACGACTTCCGCGTGACGATTTTACCTGTACGATAGGCCCCTTAGGAATAAATAAACCTCCTATATCCACTACTGTTTTTAAGGAGCCCCCTCCATTGGTACGTAAATCTACAATAAGTCCGTCTATATTCTCTTTTTTGAGCTTTTCTATTTCAAGAGCCACATCAGTTGCAGCATTGCGTTGGTTTACATCTTCAAAATCAATATAGAATTTAGGTAAGTTGATAAGTCCATAGCGTTTACCATTAGCCGTTATCACTGCCGATTTGGCATAAGTTTCTTCAATCTCTACCACATCGCGAATGATGGACACTACTTCTATTGTGCCGTCTACGCGTTTTACGGTAAGGCGTACTTCAGTGCCCTTAGGCCCTTTAATAAGTTTTACCGCATCGTCTAAACGCATTCCTACTACATCTACGGGTTCACCGGCTCCTTGTGCTACTTTTAGGATTTGGTCGCCTACTTCAAGGAGTTTACCTTTCCATACTGGCCCTCCCAAAATCACATTGGTAATAGCAATTCCATCAGTCTTCTTTTGTAATTGTGCTCCTATACCTTCAAACTTACCCGACATATCTCGGTCGAAACCTTCTTTGATGTCTGGTGCCATATAGTTGGAGTGGGGGTCGAAAGTCTCAGTAATAGCGTTCACAAACATACTGAACCACTCTTCACGAGTGATGTCGTTGTACATACTGAACATATCAGCCAATGTCTTTTGGGTAGCTTCTATCGATTCTTTTTTGAGCACCTCATTGGTTTTAGGCTGATATTTAGCGTCCTTTTCTTTCTTGCTTGCTTCTTCCTTTTGTTTAGTGATATAAGTGGAAAGCGTAGTGAAAATAATTACTTGTTTCCAGCGGTTTTGTAACTCAGCTTTGTTCTTTACAAAAGGCAACTTCTCATAGTCGGTATTAATCGTTTCATTGGTATTCAGGTTGATAGGTTTAGCAAAGATAGCTTTGGTAATTGCTTCTGCTTCTTTCATACGTTGTTTGAGGCGTTCGTAAGAAAGGTTGAAGAATGCAATTTCTCCGTTTTTCAAATCGTCGTCCAAACGGTTTTCGTACTTTTTAAACTCGTTGATATCCGATTGTAGAAAATAACGCTTCTGCCCATCAATATTATTCAAATAACTGTCAAATACTTTCTTAGAGAAAGCATCGTCCATTTTTATCGGACTAAAATGCGCGTTTTCCAGTACGTGTTGTACAATGTCCAAAAGCACTCTATCCTTGTCTTTATCTGGATTGTCAAATTTCTTACTTGTAAAACTACAAGACGCAAATGAAATAAATAATAAAAATAATACTGCTGAAATATTTTTCATTCTAAAATTGTTTTTTAATAATTTAGCTAACTTTCAATTCTTAGCTCTTAGCTTTATCAAATTCTGTGCCTTTCTCTTGTTGGGCTGATAATTTTTACATTTTGGAAAACAATAGCCCCTCGTATAACCCCTGCAATAGTGTCGTGTAAAGCTTTGATGATTTGCATTTTTAGTTCGTTTTTGTGATATACCAAGCTGATTTCGCGCGCAGGGTAAGGCTCAGCGAAATAGTGAATGCGTTTCTTTTCTTCCTCTTTCAGTTCCAAAGAGTGTAAATATGGTAACAAAGTCATTCCTAAGCCTTCGTTAGCCAAGCGTACCAAGGTTTCAAAACTACCGCTTTTTAGTTGGAAGTGCTCTTTTGAGTCTATCACATCTTGGTTGCAGATATTCAGTACACTGTCCTTAAAACAATGTCCGTCTTCAAGCATCAATATATCGTTGATATCCAAATCCTCAGAATAGATAGTCTTAGAGTTTTGCAAACGGTGATTTTGTGGAATATAAGCCACAAAAGGCTCATAGTATAACGGTCTTTCTACTATCGACGGATTGTGCAGAGGGGTTGCCAAAATCCCTGCATCATAACTCCCGTCCTCTATCTTTTTCAAGATGTTTTCAGTAGTTTGCTCCTCAATTTTTAGGCATACCTTAGGGTATTTATTGATGAAATTAGCGAGAAACATAGGTAGTAGAGTAGGGGAGACGGTAGGGATAATCCCCACGCGAAACTCACCTCCTATATATCCCTTTTGTTGTGCCACTATATCGTTCATTCTCCCCGCTTCATTTACGATTACTTGGGCTTGCTTAACGATTTGTTCTCCTATTTCAGTAACCTGTAAAGGCTTTTTGCTCCTGTCAAAAATAGTAACCCCCAACTCTTCCTCCAATTTCTGCACTTGCATACTCAAGGTAGGCTGGGTAACAAAACTGTGTTCAGCAGCGGTAGTAAAGTTCTTGTACTTCGCCACAGCCAACACATATTGGTATTGAGTAATGGTCATAATTTGCGTTTATTTCAAGTGTGGCAATACTTCTTTTCCTATTTCTTCAAGCACTTCACTTGCAGGGCGAGAGCAGTATTTTAGTACGAGCATAATATGGTTAACCCCTATTTTCCCGAGTTCTAAGAACATATCCAATAAATAGTTACGTCCTAAACGGAAACCTAAGTCCATTTTCTCTGGTTCAAAATCAGGGTCATCTTTTAGGTCAATATACACAGGTTGAATATAAGGTTTAGGAGGTTCTCCTTCTTGTTTAAGAGCTTTGTGCCAGTCTTGTATTACCTTCTTTGTGAAAGCAAAATCTCTTGGGTAGTAAATCCACCCGTCCGAGTTTTTCGCAATCCATTCCAAATTCACTCCTCCTATGTGCCCTGTAGCATACATTGGTATATTTTTATGCAAGGGCTTAGGCACTACATCACCCATTTTTTCCATTAGGGTACCATACTCATTGTTGTAGGTAGGGAACTCTTTGCTCCATAAGTCGCGTAACATAGCCATATGCTCCAATACACGAGTACTCCGTGATTCATAAAGTTCATTAAAAGCAGGATATTCTACAGGTCGGTCACCAGAAGCAACTCCCATCATAAAACGCTTCGGAAATAGCACGTCAAGACTCGCCGAAGCTTTGGCTACGTGTAAAGGGTGACGCAGTGGTAGTATTACACTCGCAAAGCCAAACTTAATACTTTGGGTAAGAGTAGCAATGTGTGCCAAATATATCCACGGGTCAAACATTTGTCCTACTTCGTTAAAATCAGGAGTGTAGAGGGGAATGTCACGCACCCACACAGCATTAAAGCCTAACATTTCAGCTCGCTGAATGAGTTGTACTTGGTTTTCCATCTTAGGAATAGCCCCTTCGTATGCTTCAATAGGTAGTAGTAAACCAATAGATAATTTGTGTGCGTCTATCATAATGATGAGTTTGTTTAGAACGGCAAAAATAAGAAAAAATAATGTATAAATTCACTAATATCGAAAATCTTTTTTACTCATATATAATATCTATTGATTTTCAGTAATATATAGCCCTTTTTACAAATCTCTAATCACCCTTTCTTTATCCTTTCAAAACCAACTTTTCTACCTTCATTCTTTATTTGCCCGTGCGGTTTAGCCCCTCTTTCCAAAACGAACTCTGCCAAAGTTTCAAATTTTGCCAAAGTTGAAATCTACTAATCACCCTCTTTTTATCTTCATTTTAGCTTTTACTTACCCCCACTTTTCCTTCGTCTTTTGTTCGTTCATTGTTCGTTCATTGTTCGTTCATTGTTCGTTCATTGTTCGTTCATTGTTCGTTCTTTGTTCGTCTTTTGTTCGTCTTTTGTTCGTTCTTTGTTCGTTCTTTGTTCGTCATTCGTTCGTCTTTTGTTCGTCATTTCTTTATCTGCCCGTGCGGCTCGCACCGTCTTTTGTTCATCATTCCTTCGTCCCACTTTTCCGTTACTACACTCCCTCTCCTTGGGAGAAGTCTCCGAATAGGAGAGTATGTGACTGGGGAGAGGATATTCCCTTCATCTTTTCATTATCTGCCCGTGTAGCTCACACCAATTTTGATATACCAAAAATTTGCCATACCTTTGCACTATTAATTCCAAAAAACAATTTGTATTATGGCAAGAAGTCGAAATGTTATTTTAAACGGACTCTCTGGTATGATTGGTAAAACGTTCGTTTTCCGAAAAGTTAAAGGACAAACAGTAGTCTGTAAAGCCCCTTCTAAGTCCCGCGTACCAGCTTCCGAAGCTCAATTAGGCTGTCGCACTAAGTTCCAAGAAGCCGTGCGTTATGCTCAGCTCGTCCTTAAAGACCCACAGCTCAGGGCTTCCTATGAAGTATTACCTAAGGTCAAAAAAGGTACCTCATCAGTTTACCACGCTGCTATCACAGCGTATCTAAACAATACCGCTATTAAAAACTAATAATGTATTAAACTTTCAAACCGCAGAAAAATGAAGTATTATATTATAGCAGGCGAGGCTTCTGGTGATTTGCACGGTGCTAACCTAATGAAAGCCCTATTAGAAAAAGACCCAAAAGCCGAATTCCGCTTTTGGGGGGGCGACCAAATGCAACAGGTGGCAGGTACACAAGTAAAGCATTACCGAGACCTCGCTTTTATGGGCTTCTGGGAAGTGATTACGAACCTGCGCACTATCTTGCGCAATATCGATTTCTGTAAGAAAGATATCACCCAGTTCAACCCCGATGTTCTTATTTTTATAGACTATCCCGGCTTTAATATGCGCATTGCCCAATGGGCTAAACAACAACATATCCCTACTCATTACTACATCTCACCACAAATATGGGCTTGGAAAGAGAACCGCATAAAAGCAATCAAACGCGATGTAGATTTTATGTACGTCATACTCCCGTTTGAAAAAGATTTCTACGAAAGAAAACACCAATACCGCGTGCACTTTGTTGGTCATCCTTTGCTCGATGCTATTGCACAGCGCAAAGAAGTAGATGAGCAGACTTTTAAAAAGGAAAATAACTTAGATGTGCGCCCTATTATAGCACTCTTACCAGGTAGTAGAAAGCAGGAAATAGCCAAGATGCTAAAAATAATGCTCTCTATAGTCGATGATTTTCATCAGTATCAGTTCGTAATAGCAGGAGCCCCCTCAATTGATTATCACTTCTATAAACGTTTTATCAAAGAAGAAAACGTGCATTTTGTAAGCGGTAAAACTTATGATTTGCTTTCGGTATCTTATGCAGCGCTTGTGACCAGTGGTACGGCAACCTTAGAAACTGCCTTGCTCAACGTCCCCGAAGTGGTGTGCTACAAAGGCAATTGGATTTCCTATCATATAGCCAAACGCATTATCAAGCTCAAGTACATTTCGTTAGTAAACCTCATTATGGATAAGCCTGTGGTTACTGAGCTTATTCAAGGTCACCTTACTAAAAAGAATTTAGAAGCTGAGCTTAACAAGCTCACTACTTATAGGCACCGTTACGAAGTGTTTAAAGATTATGTTTTGTTGAGAGAAAGGTTAGGCGGAGAAGGTGCAAGCGAAAAAACAGCCTCATTAATATTACGTCAATGTCAGGAAAATTAAACACAGCTAATAGCGTAATTGTGGTATGTACATTGCTATTGGGTATAAGCAAACTTGTAGTGTATACTAACAAAGTAACACAAGAGCAGCTTAACCAGTGGCTATGTATGCCTCAATCGTTACCTCTGTTTTTAAAACAACCTTGGACGCTCATTTCTTATGCTTTCTATCACGTAAGCATTCAACACCTATTTTGGAATATGCTCCTATTATTTTTCACAGGGCATATTTTCTTCAATCTCTTTAACGGAAAACAATTTGTAAAAGCGTATAGCTTTGGGATTATAGGTGGCGGAATCACTTTTCTAACCATAGGTTACTTCTTCCCCTCCTTCACTGATAATACGATGCTCTTAGGAGCTTCAGCTGCTGTTATGGGAGCCTTAGCCTTTGTGGTAACCCTGTTCCCCTCCTATAATGTCTATATTTTTACCTTTAAAATAAAATTGCTGTACGTTATATTGGCTTTTATCCTTTTCGATATACTCAATATATCAGTAAACACAGGAGGTAAGATAGCCCACTTCGGAGGTATTTTAGGAGGGATATTCGCAGGACTTACTTCAAAGTACAGTTTTCGTATTCCTAAAAAAGCAAAAACGCCCCAAGAAGAGTCTCCTAAAAAAGAGAAGAAAGTCGTTTCAGAAGAACAACAGATACGAGCACATCAGGTCAATCAACTGTTAGAGAAAATCAGTGCCAGTGGTTATGCAAGTTTAACCGACCAAGAAAAGAAATTCCTCTTTGAAGTGAGCAAGGAGAAAGAAAGCTAATTTGCTATCAATGAGAGGCTAATTCAAACAGCGAATTACTAATAAATGTTAATATTTAGTAGTGGGTATATTTTTAACATATTCTTAACTCACCGTGTTTAGATAATGTTATACTTTTGCCCCAAAATAGTTGAATGCTTATTGGTGATGAAGATGAATCGGCTAATATTATGGGTGCTTTTTAGCACTTTAATCGCTTGCAAGGGTAAGCGTAATGAGCCTACTATAATAAGTGGCTTTTTCCCTAATGCAAAGGACTCTTTTGTTGTTCTATACAGCAATGATACTCCTATAGATACTGCTTATTTAGATAAGAATAAAACTTTCCTGTTTAACCTAAATATAACCGAAGGAGAGTTGTTTAACTTTGAAACAGATGGTAAGTATCAATATGTGTATGTAGAACCTAAGGACAGTGTGGTAGTGTATGCCAATGCACTCAGTTTTGAAGAAAGTATCTCATTCTCGGGTAAAGGCTCTGCTATTAATAACTTCTTACTCTCACAATCTAAGATGTCAGATGCGCAAGAAGAAGTTTTTAGGAAGTTTCATTCTTTGCCACCTATGCAGTACAAAAACAAAAGTGATTCCTTATATCAAGATAGAAAACGGGAGTATGATGATTTTCTCAAACTAAATCCTCAGCTCACCGAGAAAGCAAAAGATTTAGCCTTAGTAAGCGCTACTTTTCCTATCTATAAGGAAATGGAGATATATCCTTTTGTTTATCAAAATAAGAACAACATTTCAATCGTAGATTTACTACCCTATAACTTTTACGACTATCGTAAACAAATTAATTATAACGATAGCTTTTTAGAGTATTTCCGACCCTATTATAGGTATATGGTAATGTATGTCAATAATCTGGCTTTTACTCAATACACCTATGATACTCACACTTTGGTAGATGTAAGTAGGGAATTAGGGTTTCATTTGCAAAAGATTAAAATCATCGATAGTCTTTTTACCAATGGAAGTTTGAGAGATAACCTATACCGAAATGCAGCTTATGCCTATATTTTTAATATCCAAGAGCACACCGAGTATAAAGATTACTTCGATAAATTTGCTAAGTATAACAAAGATAACAAGTATAAAGCCGAATTAGATAAGGTATTTAGAAACGTAATAGCACTACAAGCGGGAAGAATTCCTCCCGATTTTGATTTGATTAATGCAAACGGTGAACCTACTAAGTTTTCGGAAATACAACAGCCGGAGGTAACTATTTATTACTTTTGGTCAGTCAATCAGAAAGAGCTTTCCAAACTTATCTTTGGAAGAGTGAGTCAGTTAAAGAAGCTATTTCCCAATGTAAAGTTTGTAGGTATTGATATAGGGCAGGATAAAACCCAATGGCGCAAACAAATCTCAAATACCGATTGGACTGACCAATATCACTCTATCAATTTTATAGATTTGTCGCAAAAGTTTTTAATTAATAATATTAACAAATCAGTAATTATAGATAAAAATGGACGTATCATATCGGCTTTTGAAGATATTTTCAGTCCAAACTTAGAAAAAATATTATTATCAAAAGAATCTTAATTATTTATGTCTGACCAGATTATTACCTTTATTATGTATTGTGTTCCGGCTCTTATTGTAGGAGCGGTAGCCTTTTATTTTTTTAGAATACATATTGAAAATGAAGATAAAAAGCGATTGTTTCTTCTTCATAAAGAAAATCAAAAATACACAATGCCTATCCGCTTACAAGCATACGAGCGAATGACACTTTTCTTAGAGCGAATGTCTCCTCAACAACTATTTTTGCGCATTCCTCCTCATAACTTTTCTAAGAAAGAGTATGAAACATTGCTTGTAAACTCTATTGATGAAGAATTTGAACATAACTTAGCACAACAAATATACCTCAGTGAAAAGCTATGGAATATTATTCGTACTGCTAAAATGGCTACTATCCAAATAATCCGTAAGGTAGCCCTAACCGAAGACGTAAAAGACTCACAAGCTATGGTAGAAGCTATATTTAAAGAGTTTGTAGAGAAAGCCACTCCTTCGGCTAATGCACTAAGTCATTTAAAAGAAGAAGTACGTCAATTTTTAAAATAGGAATATTTCTATAAGTATAAAAAAATAAGGGATTGAATTATGTAATTCAATCCCTTATTTGTTATATGTGTACTTTTCCTATGTTTCAGAGATAGAGGCTAAGAATGCTTTTATAATAGTTGCAGACAGTTTGCCTGCTTCTACTACAAAAGTCTCATATGATACCGCATTCCCTTCGCCTGCCTTATCAGAAATAGCGCGAAGCATTACAAATGGAATGTTTAATAAATAGCAGGTTTGAGCAATAGCTGCTGCTTCCATTTCTACGGCTTTTGCTTTAGGGAAGGTATTAGCAATTTCTTGTAGTCGGGTGGGCGAGGAAATAAAAGAGTCTCCACTTACTACTTGTCCGTAGTGAAGTGTATGGCTGTATCGTTCGGCTACTTGTTTTAGTCTTTCTGTCCATTGCGTGTTAGCAATAAAGGCAGGAGGCATTTGTGCTTGCTGACCTATTTCATACCCAAAAGCCGTAACATCTACATCGTGGTAGCGTACTTCAGTAGCTAAGATTATATCGTGTACCGAAGTATCACCTAAGCCTCCGGCAGTACCTGTATTAATAATAAGCGATGGATTGTATCTCTCTATAAGTAAAGTGGTCGCAACTGAAGCACTTACTTTACCTATACCTGAAAGTAATAATACTACTTCTATCCCATTAAGAGAACCTTCATAAAAAACAAAACGCCCTATTTTAGTTTCTTTGCAAGACTCAGTAGAAGTTCTTAAACTATCTATCTCAAGCTCCATTGCACCTATAATTCCTATTTTCATAAATAAAAAATCTTTACTGAATTATTAATTCTTCAAAAGCCTTTGTCTTAAAGGTAAGTTCTTCGTTTCGTTCGTTACTATACACTAAAAGTACAGCCATATTGGGGTGTTTTTCTAAGAAAGCTTTGCTCTTTTCCAATCCCATTACCATAAACATAGTAGCATATCCATCAGCAAACATAGTAGAAGGAGCAACTACTGTAGCACTGAGCACATCACTTTGGGTAGCGTGTCCGGTAATAGGGTTAATAGAATGTACATATTTGCGCCCATTACTATCTGTCCATACTTTGCGATAGTTACCAGAGGTTGCCAATCCTTGATTGGTAAATTGTATAGTAGCTACCAATTCGCGATCGTCCAAAGGTTTGATAGGGTTTTCTACGCCTATCGTCCACGCTTTGTTCTCTATGATGTTCCTTCCTTTCAGATACATCTCACCTGCTATCTCCACTATATAATTCTCAATACCTTTTGAGCTGAGGAAAGCCGCAACTACATCGGAGGTATAGCCTTGTGCTATGGCATTAAAGTCAAACAGTATTTCAGGAGATTCTTTTTCAATATGGTTATCAGCTGTGAGATGTACTTTATTAAAGCCTACATATTTCTTCAGTTCTGCTATTTTTTCATCTGTGGGAAGTTTATCCTCAGTTATCTTTTGTTTACCGAACCCCCAAGCATTTACTAATACACCTACCGTAGGGTCAAACAAACCTTCACTTTCTTGCCATATTTGCTGAGAGGCTTCAAAAACCTTCCTGAAATGTTCGTCTACCACTACATTTTTATCTCCTGCATTGATTTTAGAAATGTCAGAATCTGGTTTATAGGTAGACATAGACTTATCTATCACTTGTAAAATAGAGTCTATGGCAGGTTTTAAGTCTTCTTTAGTTTTGCTAATGTACTTAATGTGATAAGTACTACCTTGTGCTTCTCCACTTATAAGATGAATTTCATCTTTTACAGAAGGCTGGCAAGCTACTAAACCTATTGCGATACTTAAAAATAAATATTTCATTATTTAATTATTAAAATTTTACTTCTTCTTGCATAAAGGAATGATTTCTTCAGCAACAATACGATACCGTTCTATTTCTTCAGCTGTGAAATCGGAAGCGTATTGCAGTTCCTCTACTTCAAAGCCTATACTGCGCAATTTATCAAAATAGTCTAAACCGTAGACCCTTACGTGGTCATACTGACCAAAAATACGGGTGCGTTCTTTCGGGTCAGTAATAGTGTTATCTTCAAACGTAATTGCTCTGTGGTAGTCCTGTGGTACTTGAAAAATACCCCAACCACCCTTTTTCATCACACGATAAAGCTCTTTCATAGCTTGGGTATCATCTTGGATATGCTCCAATACGTGGTTACAAAATATTACATCAAAACATTCGTCTTCAAATGGTAAAGCACACAAATCAGCTTTTACATCTGCCAAAGGAGAATATAGGTCGGTGGTGAGGTAATTGAGGTTAGGTTGTTTTTTAAAGCGTTTATAGAAGGCTTGTTCAGGAGCGACGTGTAGCACTTTTAGCTCACGTGTAAAGAAATCGGTTTCACGAGTAAGATAGAGCCAAAGCAATCGGTGGCGTTCAAGTGATAGGGTAGAGGGCGAGAGTACATTGGGGCGAGCTTTGCCGTAGCCATATGGTAAGAATTTCCTAAAAGTCTTGCCATCAATAGGGTCTTGGTATTTCTTTCCTCGCAAGTAGAAAGCTAAAAACGGACGCACCCAATAGCTCATCTTTATAAGCCAAGGGCGTGGAACTTTGTTTAATATAGTGGTAATAATAGCCATTAGAAGGTGTTTTTAGCGAAATAAGGTGAGCCCTACTCCTTTCATTTCTTCGGAATAAACGGGGTAAACAACCATTTGTATTGAAGATTTCTCTTTGCGTGTAAGCCATTTGGAAGTATATGGCAAGAGCCAATAGGCTGTTTTGGCACTAAGGATACCTATACCTGCCCCTACAAGCACATCGCCTATCCAATGGCGATTATTGTACAAACGCATTGCACCTACGGTGGTAGCTATAGCATAGCCACTGATACCTACCCATATATTCTCATCTTTGTACTCTTGCCAAAGGATTTCCATACCTGTAAAAGCGGTAGCTGTATGTCCTGAAGGGAAAGAATTGTAAGCACTTTCATCGGGACGATGTATTCTGACACTATATTTTACTCCATTTACTAAAGCTGCCGTAATGGCATAAGCCGTAGCTCCTACTATGAGTCGTTCCTTTACACTGTGCTTGGCTTTTATACCTAAATTGCTATAAGCAAAGACGCTGGCAATAGGTAGATACTGTATATAATCATCGAAGCGCAACTTCTGTCCGCCGGAATATCTATAAGCGTGTCGTTGTACATAACGATTGATATAAGTAGCGTTGGAGATAACTCCTAAGGTAATGAGAGAAGCAGGAAGTAATACCTGTTTGAGTTTAGGTTTTTCAGTAGCTACTTGCAAAGTATCGGCTGTGAGTACCGACTCGTGGAGTACTGATAAGCTATCGGTTTGAGCTTTTATAGATTGAATGAGAATAAAACAGAAAGCTACAATTAAAAGTAATATTTTCATTTTTAACAAAAAATAGAATTTAAAATGCAAAACTACAAAAAATAATATAATTAGCTCATACAAAGAGGATTAATTTTTTGACAGGAAGATAAGAGAAGACAGAGTCTTAGATGATTTGGACAGGCTTTTTCAAAATTAGGTTTCTAAATCGTTACCTAATACCTTGAAAAAATAATTTTTATTAATAGGTTATATTTCAGTGTTTTACACCTTTTTTCATATTGTACAGTAACTTGATAAAAAGTACTTTCGCAAATTAAAAAATTAGAGTATGAAAAAAGTAAAACGCTCAACTTTTAAGGTATTGTTCTACCTTAAAAAGAACGCCCCAAAGAAGAACGGTAAAGTTGCTATTATGGGGCGTATTACCATTGACAATCAGGTAGCTCAGTTTAGTACCAAACTTGAAATCCTTCCACAGAAATGGGATTTGAAATATGGCAGAGTAACAGGTAAAACAGAGGAAGCTACCCAGCTCAATCGCAAGCTAGAAGAGATTCGTTCACGTATGGTTACTCATTATGAGGAGTTGATGAAGTACGAGGGAGTGGTTACTGCTCAGAAGCTAAAAGCTACTTTCTTTGGTATAGGAGTAATGGAAGATTCCTTGCTAAAAGTCTATGAGAAGTTTAAAGAGGACTTTGCCCTGATGGTAGAAAAAGGTGTTAGAAGTTATAGTACGCTCAACAAATACGAAAATGTATACACTCATTTGAGTGAGTTTATACAGTACAAATACCGCAGAAGTGATATTTCTTTCAAAGAGCTTACAGAAGACTTTATCAACGATTTTGACTTCTATCTTAGAGTTAATAAAAGTCTTACTCACAACACAATATGGGTTTATATGATGCCCCTTTGTAAAATGGTAGAAATAGCCATAGACAAAGGTATTATCTACCGCAATCCCTTTAAGAATTACATAAGCTCTATGGAGGAGAAAGACAGAGGCTATTTGCTTAGAGAGGAAGTAGAAACTCTTTTACAATATCACCCTAAGAGTGCTTCTGTTGAATTAGTACGAGACCTATTTGTTTTTAGTTGCTTTACAGGCTTCTCTTACATTGACATCAAGCAGCTCAAGAAAAGTCACTTACAATCGTTCTTTGACGGCAACAAATGGCTTATCAAACGCCGTCAGAAATCCGATGTGCCCTGTAATGTACGTCTGTTAGATATAGCCGAGAAAATTATTGAAAAATATGAGGGTACAACTCGTACAGAGGCACTATTTCCTACACCCTCCAATGCTAATTGCAACCTCCTGATTAAAAAGATGATGAAAGATTGCAACATCATTCGTGAAAAACCTATCTCCTTTCACTGGGCACGCCATACCTTTGGTACTCTGTTCTTAACAGAAGGGGTCCCCTTGGAAAGTGTTAGCAAGATGATGGGACATAAGAATATCAAAACCACCCAGATTTATGCTAAAATCACCAATGAAAAAATCAGCAAGGATATGGAAATTGCTGCCGAACGATTAAAGAATTTAAAGATAGGATAGCTTCTCAGTGTCTTTTAAAAATTAGAAATCCATTGATAACATTTCAAAAAGAGATGTGTCAATGGATTTTTTTTGTTGCCTTACAGAAAGCTATTAGAAGAGAAAAAGACTTCAACAAATAAGGAAAAGGGTATTCGTTTGTCACAAATAGAAATACGTCATTAAGGCTTACCTATTTTCCCTGTTTTAAACACTTAAGGCACGTAATGGCGGTTCGTTGTTCGAGTGCAAAGGTATTTCTGTGTTCTTAACGCTTCTTGCAAGGTCAAGCCCGATGGGTTTTCAAAAAAATCTCCAGCCCTTGTTCGTTGTCCTGCGGGTAGTATTTTTTTGAAAAACCTTGCTGAAGCTAAACACAGACCTTTTATGGCACTCGAAACGAAACCAGCTCATTCCGACCTTTAAGCGAATAAAAAAAATGTCAAATATGAGAAAAATGTCGCTTCTTACAGATTGTTTTTTGAAACGAATACCGCTTTTCCTCCCATTGTCGAATAAAAAATTTCAAAAGGACAACCCAAAAGCCGAAAATCGTGCGTATCGTGTCCAAACAAGCCGTAAAGCCGTATAAAACTCCTAAAATGCAACAAGATGAAAAAAGAATCCTGTATCGCAACTAAATTCGTTTCTCACGAAATAAGTCCCTTAGAACATCTGAAAGACTGCCAAGTCTATCAGCTCCGTGTAAAGCTCAATAGCGGTGAGAAACTCACCCGAACAGAGAAAAATTGGATTACCCAAGCGGTCAATAGTAACTGCTTTTTCAGAAATGCTATCCCCTTATTGGGCTACCGATTTGACTTTTCCGATGTACTGAGAAAGTTCATTGTAAAGCAGTATAATACTTGGTATGAATACTATGCTATCGACCGCACCAGCCTCCGTGCCTATCTTTATGGGCGCATAGACCAAATAGTAGAAATTTAGTAACCTAATAACAAATAGAACGCTTATGAATATTGTAGGAAGACTTACCGAAAATGCACAAGTGCAAACCCTATCAAATGGCAAACAAGTCGTTAATTTCTCTGTAGCAGTGAACGACAACTACCGAAACAAAGCAGGTGAAAACGTACAGCAAACCTCCTTTTTTGACTGTGCTTATTGGCTCAGTACGGGAGTTGCTCCATACCTTACCAAAGGTACATTGGTTGAATTGGAAGGACGAGTATCGGCACGAGCGTGGCTCAATCGTGAGGGAGAACCTCAAGCAGGCTTGAACTTTCACACCTCCAAAATCAAATTCCACTTTAGTAAGAAAGCAGAAGTAACACCTAATACCTCTGCAAGTGAGACAAATAACGCAAATGCCATAACACCTTTGCCAAAGCCCCAAGTCACAGCAGGGCAAGTCGCAGAGGAAGACGAGGACGATTTGCCTTTCTAAATGTATAACCCTTTAAAATTGAACAGAAAATGAATATCAGCAAAACACCTACAACATACCTATTGGTGCGTGCCTATACCAATAGCGAATGGGATAGTTGCGACTTTGCTCTTATCGCCCTTACCGAGCAATGGCTTGAGAAAGTGAAAAAAGTAGCCCAACAAGTATCTACCCTAAAGAGCGACCCCGATTTTGTGAACCTTAGTTTCTATGAGGCAAGAACCGACTTTTATACCCTCAGCGATGAGGAACAACCCGACTTGTCCCTCTTGGAAGAACGCACTTGGGCTTTTGTGGAACTCACTGAGGAGGAATTAGCCTCTTTCAATACGCCTGAAAGTCGTTTAGAAATCTACCGAAGCATATTTACCCGATACGATGATTTCTATATAAAAGCCTATGGAAAATACTCCTCCGATGAGTATTGGACAGATGACATCCGTTTTGATGAACTTTTTAAAACCTTTGAAAAATGATAATAACAGACCTCAATGGCGTACCTATAGAGGTAACCGACCTCGATAAAGCCTTAGCGCAAGCCGATAGCTTTAGAAGGTATAAGCATACTGACAATACCCACAAGGCGTTAGACAAGAGACTAAAAGCCTATTGGCAGGACTTATATATTAAACTAAAGCAACTCAAAGAAGCCCAAAACTCAACCCTTAATAAAACCTAACAGCCTATGGAAAGCGTTTACTTAGTCTATAAGACCGATAGCTTGCACTACTTGAGTAGCCGTGTCCTTATGCAAGTATGCACAAGCAAATACAAAGCAATCGAAGTGATAAAAGCCTATTGCAAGCGGTACAAGCTACCCTTTACCCAAGACGACCTAACCAACTTGCAATGGTACGACCAAACCCAATGTAGCAAAAGAAGCATTGAGTTTGAGATAGAACCCCAAGAAGTAGTTTAACCTAAAAAAGAGTATCCCAATGAAACCACTCAAACAAACCCTAACAACTGATCCTCAAGCCCTGTCCTATATAGGGATAATCATCCGAACTTTTGAGCCACTGCACTTTATGAACCTTAGCGACCAAGACCGAGAGGCAACCCTCAAAGCCCGACAAGCCTTAGAAGCTATCGTAAAGGCAAACGGCTACACTGTGAGTTATCACACAGAAAACACTATCAAAAAAGCCCCTTAAAAGATAAGGATATAAAAACAGAAGTATTAATTTAAAAACGAAGTAATGAAGACACTTAACATAAATGTATTCCCCTATAGTGAGTTATCTATAACCTCTCAAAGAAAAGCCGTAGAACACTTTAGATACATCAATGTAGATAATGTAGATTGGTGGGAGGGTGATTTTATTGATTTTGTAGCATTATGCACCTATATCGGTATTGATGTACACCCTAAACAAATCTTTTTTAATGGCTTTTATTCTCAAAGTGATGGAAGCTGTTTTTTCTCTTACATAGATATTCCTAAAATGATAGATGGAATTTCTAAAAAGCGTTGGAGAGAAATTGCCCCTAACTTGCTCTTAGAGTTTGACAATTGCCCTATCCCTAAAAGAATTGTCAAATTAATAGAAGTTGGTGCTATTGACTACTATGCACTTACTAACATTCCTAAACAAGGTTATTATATAGATTTGGAAATCCAATTCTTTTTAGGCGATAAAACCTACAAACGTATAGAAGAAGCCTTAAAAACTCTAAAGGAATGGTTACAAGAGAGTTTAGAAAATATCAATCACCACCTATTTTGTAGTTTGCGAAATAGTTATGAAACACTTATCGGTGACGAAGCTATTGCTAATAGCCTTATTACAAATGAATATCTATTTACCAAAGACGGATATTACAGCGACTATCTAATGCAAAAAATCAATATAACAGAAGTATCAATTTAAAAAAGAAGTATCCAATGGAACCCCATTTTTTCAATCAAATTGCTCAGTTAGCCATACAAGGCAAACTACACTTAGTCATAACTCAAGAAGCAAATAGCCAGCTTGTTGTATCGGTATTGCTTGAGAATGAACAATGCTCAGACCCTGCCAAGCACCTTTTGCCTCCCTTAGTACTTAGAGGTACAGCCGAAGAATTAGATGCAGGCTTTTTTCAAAGCATCACCCAACCCTTAGAAGAAACCTCGTCTCTGCTTGTGAATATGGAGCAGTACATCGAGGCGCAAAAGCAAGCCCAAAGGCAATCAGCTATGGAGAAAGAAAAAGCCGAGAAACAACAAAAGAAATACGATGAGGCTATGAAAAAAGTAGCTGATTTAGAAGCGCAAGGCAAGTACCGAGAAGCGTGGTCAAAACTACCTCCTCCCGATGAGTTCCCTAACTATGCCGATAAAATCCGCAAAAAAAGGTCAGAACTATCCACACACTTTGCTCCTACCTTGTTTGAAGAATAAGTATCAACCCCTAAAAAAGTATTGTTATGCTCATAGCTACCCAACTGAAAAGAATGTTTGTCTTTGAAGAAAACCGACAAACTATTCACCTTGCTGACCCTAATCCATCGTGGTCAGTAGAGCAAGTCAAGAATTTTTACAGCACCCATTACCCCCTGCTCACCAATGCCAAAGCAGGCACACCTTATGTAGAGGGAGACAGCGTTGTCTATCCCTTACAAATCACAATGGGTACAAAAGGCTAAATCTCTATTAATTCTAAAGCTATGAGCCTTGTAAAACAGCTTAAAACAAGGCTTGTAGCTAAAACTAAAAAAGTTATCAAAAACTAAAAAACAACCTAAAAATGTATGCAACAGCAACCCCAACAAACCCTCGCACCCATACAAAGCGAAGCACAGAGAGAACTCTACCGCAGGTTAAGAGAGTTTTCCAAAGCAGTCCAACGCTCCAAAGACCGCTCACAGATACGTCAAGAACAGCAACAAGTAGCCCCGAAAACTCTTTTGCCAATGGTTTTCTAAAAACGACCTTTCCTCCTAAAGTGTATCACTCAAGCAAGCACATCGTTTTTAGTGGAGAAGAGCAGGCACAGCTAAAAACCACTCTCAAGTGTTCCCTCGCTCAAATGGCAGACCATTACGGCTTTACTCCTTTTCCCATAGAGCAGTACGACCTTTCTTGCGGGATTGCCTTAGCCCTTTCTTACAGCCAAGAGCAAATCAAAAAGAGAGATACCAAAGGCACTTTCTGTGAACTAAAAGTATTGAAAGCCCACAATGGCAATGCCTTTTTCTCTTGTGAAGAACGCTTTTATTTGCCTAACGAAGTGTTTTTTGTTCCTCTGCAACCGCTTTATAGACTTCTGAAAGTACATAAAAACAAACCACTTTATGAACTATTTTTATCGGTATATGCCTACCTAAACCAACGTGCTTTTATAGCAAACTATGTACAAGAAGATTGTTTTGTGGCTTATGCCTATGAAATGTTGCAAGATTGTATTAGCCAAGACTATGAAGAAATAGCGGAAAAAGACCACCTCCTGCACCTTTTAAAGCAGGCACAACAAATAGGTACTATTCTTTCCAAAAAGATACGCAACCCTTGCCATTTGGACTTTTTTCAAAGACGTATAGCCCGCTTTATTCCTAAGAATGATTTAGAAGCCGAATGCCTTGCCCTCTCTCAAGCCTTTTATACCTTGTGGCAGGATTTTCCTAACCACTCTATCTATACCCATTTGTACAGAGCAGAGGGCTATGAGCAAGGTGAAGAGGAACTTTTTGAGGTAGAGAAATACCTATCTTTTGTCTATGAAGACCAAAGCGACCTATTCCATACCTATCTTTTAGATTGGCTCAATGGAGAATACTCCCAATGTAGTGAGATAGAACTCCCTACCATTTACAAACATTTCAACAGAACAACACCCCTTACTAACTTTGATTTTGAACAACGTTTCTTTTCTCTCTTAACCGAATTTATAACCCTTTTAAACCGCATTTAAAATGAAATACACAGACCTCACCCCAGAAGTAGGGGAAGTATATCGCCCTACATCGGCACTTGTTTTTTACGAAGACAGTAACCACTACAACCCACAAAGTTATGTAGAGTACTTACACCTTGATAGCAATGGTAACCCTACAGGCGCACAACCCCTCACTCTCGACCAAGCGCAAGCACTTACCAAAACGCTCACCTGCCAAAAAGAGCAAGCACAAGCCTTTCTAATCCCTAAAGGTATTATCCCCCGCAGGGTGCTCCATCTATCCCATAAAGGTGAGGGGCAGGCTGTTTGGTACTCTAAAGAACAAAAAAAGCAGTTGTTTTTTGCATCCTCCCTTGCTATAGAAAGCAAAGAAGTAAATCTACCTCCTCTGTTGTGGAAAGCTACCCCCAAGAACCTTTGGATATATGCTCTGCCGAAAAACCAAAAGCCACACCTTAATACACCTCTGTGCTATGCGCCTTTTTTTAACGTCTATGAAAATGGCAATGTGTGTATGGGGTCAGTGCAGGTAGATGAGCGTAAAGCCTCTTGCTTAGAAGACTTTATCACCCAATGGGAAGATTATTTTTTCAATAGCTATTTTTCTCATCAATTAGGCTCATATCCTATAACCAAAATACCCTTAATAACCCTTTGGCAGGAACTCACTCAAAGTAATAAGTCTTTTCCTTGCGAACTGCTCAATCCCAATCACCTCACCTTACAACAAATCCTATAACAATGAAACAGACCCTAAACACCTCAAACACCCTCAACCCTTTCAATACCTCTGCCCAAACACACAAAGAGCGGGTACATTTTACTGATACAGCTTTGCTCAACGCTACCAATCCTATTAAAGTACATCTGATAGGAGCAGGAGGCACAGGCTCACAAGTAGCCACTGCTTTAGCACGTATCAACCACGCTTTGGTTGCTTTAGGACACGCAGGGTTATCGGTAACCCTTTGGGATAACGACCTTGTAAGTCCTGCCAATCTCGGCAGACAACTCTTTTCAGCTTGTGAGTTAGGAATATACAAATCCACTGCTCTAATAAGCCGTATTAATCGCTTTTTTGGTACAGATTGGAGAGCGCAAACACAGCTATTCAGCACTGAGACCTTTCCCTCTGAAGAAGAAACAATGAGAGGAAGTATTTACCTTTCGTGTGTAGATAGCGCAAAGGCACGCTTTGACATTGGGGAAGTACTCACTCATTTAGAGCGAGCCCATCACTACCACAACAACCCTAAGTATTGGTTAGATTTTGGCAACAGCACCCATTCAGGGCAAGTGATTTTAGGTACTTTACAAGCTATTGAGCAACCTCATAGTGATACCTTTATCCCTATAGACACCCTACCTACTGTTACCCAAGCCTTTGGAGAACTATTAACGCAATCCGAGCATAATGACAATACCCCAAGTTGCTCCCTTGCTGAAGCCTTAACCAAGCAAGATTTGTTCATTAACGCCACTCTTTCACAGATGGGAAGCACCCTACTTTGGAACTTATTTAGAGAAGGGCTCACTCCTTACAGAGGCTTTTTCCTCAACCTCAAAGACTTTCGTACACAACCCTTAGCTGTATAAACAACAACACTGACAAGCAGTTATAAAAAATGCTTGTCAGTGCTACTAACTGCCTGTCGTGGCTTAAACTGCCTGCTGGTGCTACCAGCCTTCTTTTCTTTGAGAAAGAAAAGAAGCAAAAGAAAGACCTTACAGATAGATTTTTTGTTAGTTTAGGATAAAGAGAAGCCTTATAAGAAAGCCATTAAAGATAAAAAGAGGAGCTATTTCTTATAGTTAGCCTCCAAAATCTTTAGAATATCACTTTGTTTAAAGAGAATTTTACCACCAATTTGGATATAAGGAAATAGCCCATCATCACGGTATTGCTGTAGGGTTCTTTTGGTGATATGTAGCAGCTCACAGACCTCCTTTCCTGATAGAAATACCTCGCCGTCAAATACAGGGCGGAAGTTTTTAAGGATAAAGTCCATTTGCTGTTTAAGGTTTTCAAGCTGACTTAGGTAAGTGCTTAGTTCCTGGTGTGTTTCTGTGAGTAAGTTCATCGGTTTTGAAGGTTAGAGGTTAAAAGCTGTTCTACATCACTACGCTTAAAATAGTTCTTGCGGTGGATGCACGAGAAAGGCAAGAGCTTTTGGTCTTTGTAATACTGCAGAGCACGCTTGCTAATGCCCAAAAGCAGACAAACCTCCTGAGAGTCCAACCACTTTTCTTTTTGCCAAATACCTTTATAAGTATCCATTACCACTTGCAGAGAATTGTTGAGTTGCTGTACATCTTTTTGTATCTGTTCAAAAACAGATTTTTCTATAACTACTACTTCCATTTGCATTATTTTGCGCAAAGGTAAAACAGAACAAGCCCACTTTTAGAAGTAGGCTTGTTTTGGAAGAGAAAGGAGGATTTTGGCTTTATATCTTTACTCTTTCTTCACATTAAACTCAAAATCAAGTTTTTGTTCATTGCCGAAGGAGTCGCTTATCCAAACGGAGAAAGACTGGTTAGCTTCTGAGGCAGAAGTGTAGTAAAGCCTAAACGCTCCTTTGGAGGCAAGAGGATAGACATCATTAACAAGTAAGACTTCTCCTTGTGGAGAGGTACGCAAACTTCCTTTTCCCTCATACTGAAAGTAACGAATAAAATAGCGGTTCTCATCGTATTGGTAGGGAGAGCGCAACTCACAGCGTATTTCTACTGTATCGGTTTTACCTATGCTTTTAGGCACGGGCAATACCTTTACCTCAAAAGGGAAATTTTGTTGTACGTCCAACTCTTTTTTACAAGAGGTGAATAGGCTCACACATAGCATTGCAATGAGTCCTATTACAATTTTCTGATATATTTTCTTCATCGTATTGTCTTTTTAAAGGTTAAAACATATAACGCAGTCCTACAGTAGCACAGGGACGCAGTAGCTCAAAGGAACTTCCCCACAGAGCTGCTACCTTGCCAGAGCAAAGCACTAAAAAATGATCACTTAGGTAAGTCTCTATCTGCAAACCTACCTGTGCGCCATAGAGAAAATTATTTTCATTCTTTAGCAAAGCTCCATCAGGAAGGAGACTTTTGCTATGATTGACTATCTCATAGCCCAAAAGAGCTTCTGCTCCCAAGTTCAAAGCTACCGTTTTACTGCTGTCGCTGATCAAGGCAAAGCTATAACCTCCCGCACCTATATACCTCTCAACAGGTATATTCAGACTCTTGTAAGGGTACAATCGTCTTTGATATTCAAGGGCAAAATGCTTGTAGTTACCCCTTTTAGCATTGATACTATAGCCCAACTGCACCCCAAAATCATCAGAAAAAGAGGAAGTAAAAGCCTCTGGAGGCACAACCCAAGAGAGCGAGATCCCTTTTTGCTTGGGTAACAATCGCTGTGCCTGGGCAATGGAGCCTCCTAAAAAGCACAGACAAATACAAGTGATAATTCTTAGCATTGCCTTTAGAATTTAAGGTTAAACTGTTCAATAGGGCGAGCGGCTATAATCTCCTCGTTAGTGATAAGGAACGATTGGTAACGAGAGCCGTTTTTTTCAAAGATTTCTACCCGCAAAACCTTGTCATCAGAGAGGGTGAGTTGGTCTAACATATACACCGAGCGGGCTTCTTTATGCGCCTTTAGTAGCGATATAGGTTGGTATACGCGCAAGGGCTCAACAGGCACTTCCTGTATAATGCTCTTTTTGGTGGTCTTCTTATCAATGATTTTAAAAGTGATAAAATCTACTTCAAAAGGCAGGTTAGAGCGATTGGACAATTGCACATCTACATAGAGCTTGCTATTGTGTACATAGATGCCTTTTAGTAGCCATTGTATACCTGCATTCTCCGAACCTATATGCTTGATGTAATTCTTCTTCTGATGGTAGATAGACGACATAATAATCTGTGCTACCGCAGGTGATTCCCAGCCTGTATCGGAGAAGAGAATATCCGACTTCACATTGTTGCCTTGGGGCATTCCTCTACCAAAATCAATGGTAAGAGGCTGTGGCGTGGTGTGATAACTCACCTCAAAGCTATAAAAGCCTCCGTCTTGAGTGATGACTGATAGGTTGGTGCTATCGGTAAAGTCTGTTTTAGCTGCCTTTACCCTTAGTACATTCTCGGCATCTTTCACCTTGTCAGCTACTAAGTTTTCACTGCCTAAATCCACATAGCGGATAGAAGCGGGAAAGATAAGATGGGTTGTTTGGTCATAAGCCACCTGCAAAGGATAAGGTACTACTTTTCCTAATTGTGCTAAAAGTTCCTTTTTCTCAGTACTGAGGGCTGTGTTTTCCTTTGCCTCATTCTGGGCTTGCACGGTAACAGTAAGCATTGTTACCGATAATAATAAGTGTAATTTACGCATAAATAAAATGATATTAAGTGTGTTTAATAGGTTGAAAAATAAATAATTGTGTTGTTTTGTGCTTTGTTGTGTGTTTATGGGTTTGTCTAAAAGGCTATTTCTTAGAGATAAGCAGGAGCTGATAACCTGCTTTAACCCTTATGGAAGGCTGTGCAATCTTTTTAGAAAGATAGGACGTACCTCCTTGCACGACCCCCTTGCTCAGCTCAGAGACAATTTGGTCTTTGGCGGAAGAGCTAAAGGTAAAGCTACTCCCTGAACTTTTGCTCATTCCTGCTGCTATTTCTCTAAAGGCATTGGCATCGGAAGAAGCAGGCAGGTATAACCCTTGTTGCCCATCGATGTCGTAGGCAGCTATAGAGACAGGAATTACCTTGCCCTTGTACTCTAAGGATTTTACGGTGAGTAACAATCTATCACCACTCACTTTAGCAGAGGCTGTAAGCAGTTCTCCTTTGGGAATGAGTATGCCTGCTACTCGTATAGGCTCTAAAAGTCTTAGCTGTACCCTTGAGTTTTCTCCTAATAGCTGTTCGATATGCGTACAAGCACGAATGCTATTCTTTAGGATACTACCTTGTGGCTTAAAGCTCTCGCCATTGAAAAAAGCGGTCTGTTGCTCCTTCACCCATTCTTGCAGAGCCTCCTTCTCGGACTGCTTGCGGGGCAAACGACTGACGACCTTTTCCTCTGGAGTATAGACAGGAGCGATGTTTTTACTCTGTTCTGCATTGTCAGCTTCGCTACTATTGTTTCCCTCGCCTTCTTGCGAGCCTGCGCCCCCCATCATTGAAGGGTTTTGCTGTCCTTTAGGCAAATATCTTGAAGCCATTTCATAAGACTTTTCCATCAATGCCATTTGGGCATCTATAGAGGTTGGATCTTGCTTGTTGGAGAGTTGAGACTTAAGAGAGGCTATCTCTTCTTTGAGTCGTTGTTGCTCCTCGTAAGCACTATTGTCTTGGTAGAAACTGCCTAAAGTCTGGTGAATATCGCGATAAGACTGAGCTGAACGCTCAAAGGCATTAGGGGTAGCCTTGCGATAACGCGGAGTGGGTTCTTCTTCCTCCTCGATAGCTTCGGGATATTCCTCGCCTTCGTCTTCCTGCCAATAGTCTGACAGCGCATTGAGAGAGGCTTTTTTATCAGCTTCTTTTTCTTCCAAGAGGGCTTCTTCGTAGGCTTTTTCCTTATCAGAAGGCAAGAGGGTTTCGGTAGCTTGTGGTATTGCCTCATTGATACCTACTTGTGTTTGCTCTTGCTCACTTCCGCCACCAAAAAGCAGATACATACAAGCGAGGAAGATTATCCCCATTAGGGCATAAATGACAATTTTCTTGAGTTGTTGTTTTTTAGCAAGGGCTTTTTCCTCATTGCGCTCTTGGAGGGCTTTTTCCTCTTCTTCACTGACCAAGAAACTTGGTGTAGAAGAAGCGTTAGCCTTATCTGAGGCAGGGGTATTACCGTTTTGCTCTGGAAGGGGTGTGTTCTTTTCCATTATTAAGTTGTTTAAAAATTAACGAATCCTTTTTTGGGGTATTCCCCTCAGTAGGTACAATAGTCTTGTTGTCAATATGCTGTATGGCAGGGGCTTCGCCTTGGTGGTACTCTTGGTAAGCGTGCCATAGTATAAAAAGAGTAAGTAGCGAGTAGACTGCAAAGGCTAAGAGTACCAAGCGTTTTCTTTGTGAGGGTGAAAGTCCCTGGCAATAGCTTTGAGTTTGCTTTTTTAGAGAATGTATCTCTCTTTGGATTTTGGCTATCATCTCTCTACGGTTCTAAGGTCTTTGTTTTCTATTACATTGAACTGTTCGATGATAAATCCCTGAGGGTTGTTATCAGAACGCACGGAGTTAATCAACCTGCAGGAGGTAATAAGACTCCTTTCGGTGATGTTGCTGGCGCGGGTGATGAACTGCTTGGCAAAGGTTTCCACCTGATAAGGATAGTTATTAAAGTTACAGCGCACGCTGTCGATGACTACCCGTTGGAGGATATTGCCAGAGATGATGCGGTTGTAATAGCCTTTTTCAGCCAAATCTTTATAGTAGTTAAAGGCAGATTTATCAGCCATAAAAAAGGCACGTTTGGTATTGTCTTCAATTGCTTTTTTATCTGGGGCTAAGTTGAAGAAGAGTTCGTGAAACCTGCGCACGTGTTCTTTAGCCTCGACAGGGCGATTGATTTTCTCATCTTGAGAGAGTGCCAGCATTAGTGATTTACCGTTGTCTAACACATAGATTTTCTCGCGCTGTTTCTCGGCAAAGTAATAGGCATAGCCTACAGCGAAGATACTCACGCCTGAGCAGAGCACAGCAAAGGCTATGGCATACATACGGATTTGTTTGAATCCGTTTTCGATGTTTCTAAAGATTTTAAATTCCATTAATTTTAGTATTCAATTAGACTTGTTTTTACTTCATTAACCTACCTGTAATATTACCTGAAAGAGAGCCAGCTCCTGCACCTGCTATATTACCAGCATTAGAGGTAGCTTGGTTTACATTTCTACCATAATTACCCATACCTCCTGCTTGTATAATCCAACCTGCCACAGTAGGAATGGTAAAATAGCCTATGATACCAATGACCATAAAGATAATGTAGGCTGTGTTGGTAGTATCAGGAATGAAACTTGGGTCAGAGAGTTGTTCGATGTCTCGTTGTAAGATAAGGGATTGGATACGTGCTAAAATAGCACTGAACAAATCGGATACAGGAAGCCATAGATAGACACTTACATAACGAGTAACCCATTGTAGTAAGGTAGATTGAAATCCATCCCATACCGAAATAGCAAAGGCTATAGGTCCTAAGATAGACATCACCACAAGAAAGAAAGTGCGTATGGTGTCAATCACTAAAGCGGCTGCTTGAAAGAGCATTTCGAGTAGCTCACGAAACCACGATCGGATGCTTTGCTTGAGGTCATACATCCCTCTTTCAATGTACATTCCTGCCATTACAGCCATATCTTCGGGCATCCAACCTAATTCATCAATCTTTTTGTCAAACTCTTCATCTGAGACAAGGTAGGCAGTTTCGGGGTTACGCAATTGTGCTTCTCGCTCTAATCGGTCTTTTTGCTCTTGTAGTTTGTGCAAATCGAGTGTTTGTCCTTCTAAGATGCTATGGGTACCCGTTACCACAGGGCTTAACACTGTATTCATTGTTCCTAACACCAGAGTAGGGAAAAATATCACACACAGCCCTATGGCAAAGGGACGGAGCAAGGGATACACATCCACAGGTTCGGCACGGGCTAAGGCTTGCCATATACGCATTGCCACATAGAACAGTGCCCCTAAGCCTGCCAAGCCTTTGGCTATGGCAGACATCTGAGCTGTTAGGGGCATCATCTCATCGTATAAAGTACGGAGTATTTGGTGTAGATTTTCCATTTATCAGTTTTTACCAGTATTTGAGTTCTGTTCCATAGAGTGAGAGTACCTTTTGCGCATCGTTTTGCTTCTTAGCACGTAGGTAGCTTACCGAGATGTTCTTCTGGGTGTAGTAGCGTACTAAGTTATAGTACTCTTTCACTTCCTTATGCACCTTGTCGATAATGTCCATACGCTCTTTGTCGTTCATAGAGAGTGAGGAGCTATTGACGATTTGTTGCAGGTCTTTGAGCAGCTTAGAACTTTCGCCCAAGAGCTTGGAGTAGCCATTGGCAATAGCCGACAACTCTTGAGAGGAGAAGTTAGGGTCTTGGCTCATCTTCTTGAAGTTGGTTACATACATCTTGGAGATGTCGCCCACCAGTAGCACCGTTTCCTGTACCTTGCGGGCATCTTTTACCAAGTTACTTACCTTTTTCAGAGCATCGTAATACTCCTTGCCTTGGTTGTAGAGCTTCTCCACCTCTCGGAAGTTGTTGAGCATATTCTTAGCTGTTGAGGAGGTTTGCACTATCTGCTGGGTAGTGTTGATAATGCTCTGGGCAAAATTAGTCGGGTCAGTTACTACCCATTGTGCGCTTAGTTTTGGGCTTGCCAGCATAGCTATAGCAAAAAGCCCCGTTAATAACATTTTCTTCATTGACTTTAATTATTATGATTTACGTATGATTATTAGTTTATTACAGTCCATTAGCCATTTGTACGATGGCTTTTTCCAAATTGCCGTCTAACTTCTCGGAGAGTTCCATCACTTGGTGTTTTTCACTCTCTTCGGTGGTGTAGGCAAAATATTCTTCTCGGCTTACTTCTGTAGCATACACCGCAGAGTGTGTACCTCCTAAGCCTATCCACACTTCTTTGTATTTGCGACGAGAGTCGTTGGAGAGATTGATAGATAGGATTTGCGACTTCTCTTTCTCGGTAAGCCCTAACATCGCTTGGATAGCATCGAACTTGTTCATATACTTGCGCTGGTCGAGCAATATCTTGCAATCGGAGTTGTTGATGATAGATTCCTTCACGATAGGTGAATGAATAATATCATCTACCTCTTGGGTTACAATCACTGCCTCTCCAAAGAACTTACGCACGGTTTTGAATAGGTACTTGATGTACTCTGCCATTCCTTCTTTGGCAATCGCTTTCCACGCTTCTTCGATGAGAATCATCTTGCGGATCCCCTTCAGACGCCTCATCTTATTGATAAACACCTCCATAATGATGATAGTAACCACAGGAAAGAGTATGGGGTGGTCTTTAATCGCATCAATTTCAAAGACGATAAAGCGTTTGGAAAGCAGGTCTAATTCCTTATCGGAATTGAGCAGATAGTCGTATTCACCTCCTTTGTAATAAGGCTCTAACACATTGAGGAAGTTAGCCAAGTCAAAGTCCTTTTCTCTTACCTGCTTCTCTTGTAGTATGGCTCGGTAGTCATTCTTGATATACTCATAAAAGCCATTGAAAGAGGGCGTGTGCGAGGGATTGTCTTTTACCAATTGCAGGTAAAGGTTCACTGCATTGGAAAGGGCTACCTCTTCCGCACGTGTAGGAGGCTCATTGTCTCGCTTCCAAAGGGTGAGTATCAGTGTTTTGATACTCTCTCGCTTTTCGATGTCAAACACTCCATCATCAGTATAAAAAGGGTTAAAAGCAATGGGATTGTCTTCGGTATAAGTAAAGTAAATCCCATCTTTGCCTTTGGTCTTGTGGTGAATAAGCTCACAGACCCCTTGGTAGGAGTTCCCTGTATCTACTAAAACGATATGCGTACCTTGTTCGTAATACTGCCTCACTAAGTGGTTCGTGAAGAAGGATTTGCCACTACCCGAAGGTCCTAAGACGAACTTATTACGGTTGGTGATAATCCCTTTCTTCATAGGTTCATCAGAGATATCCAAATGGATAGGCTTGCCTGTGAGCCTGTCGGCCATCTTAATGCCAAAAGGACTGGAAGAACTTTGATAGTTGGTCTCCTGAGTGAAAAAGCACAAAGCGGGCTCTATAAAAGTATAGAAAGTCTCTTCACTGGGGAAGTCAGCTGCATTGCCAGCTATACCTGCCCAATAGAGAGTTGCCGTATCAATGGTGTTATGGCGAGGCTTGCACTCCATTGAGGCTAAAGCACTACCCACATCGTTTTTAATGCTCCTAAGCTCTTGTGGTTTGTCCGACCACGCCATCACATTAAAGTGCGCTCTGATAGAGGAAAGTCCGTAAGAGTGTGCCTCATTGAGGTATTGCTCTATCCATTCTTTGTTGATTTGGTTGCTACGGCTGTACCTTGAAAGCGAGTGCATATTGCGTGCTGACTTCTCAAACTGTCTGAGGTTCTCATCAGAATTGTCCAAGAACAGATATTGGTTGTAAATATGGTTACAACTCAGTAGCAAGCCCACAGGGGCTGCAAACGACAAACGGCAATCGCTCTTATCGGTAGAGAGTCGCTCGTAACGGCTATCGGCTTGTACCTTAGAAGGCAAGTCTTCTGTATCTGATAAGGTATGCACACAGAGTCTTTGGTTACCAATGCGCATTTGCTCGGCAGAGAGGCATATATCTTGCAGGCTCTCTTTCTCATCGGTGGAAAGGCTGAGATACTGCTCAAAGAGTCCCTTTTTGTGGGGAGTGCCTATATAGTCCTCTGTTTTGAGCTGGCGGAGCTTTATCAGGTTAGAGTCGTTTAAAATACGCTCTAACTGCGCTACCGCTTCCAAAAATTGAGTGGCGTGTACTCGGTTAGTGAGCTCCTTAGGCAAGAAGTTTCCTTTGCAAAGGGAGGAAAAGTTGCTTTGGGCTCTCATTCGGTTTTTAGTGGTTTGGGTGATAAATAGGTAGCATCTGTGATTTAAGAACGGACGTTCGTTAAAATGCTTTTCGTACGAATGAGAGAGAAAACTCAGGTTCTCTCCTTGCAGTTCAGGTTCGTATTGTTCCTTGATAAACCAGTCCTGTTTGTGGATAACGGTATACTGTGGCAATACTTTGATAGCCTTATGCCAAAGTGAGTGGAGTATCTCATAGTCCTCACCCGAAATGGTAAAGAGCTCTGGGAGCTGCACCTCGAAGCCGACGCTGATGTCGGCTTCTTTGGTGAGCAAGCAGTCTTGTTCTATAGCAAGAATAGGGAATTTACTCTCTAAGGTGTTGATTTTAGAACTATTTCTCATTGAGGGTTGTTTTAGGTTTAGGGTAACGAATAAATTGGCGTGGTGATCTTTGGTGACGTAGGTATTTGGGGTGGCGTTTGCGAGCTGCTTGTTTCATCAGGCCGTGTTCACCGTATTTCTGGTTTAGTGAAAAAGTCTGCCAAACCACAAGGCTGACCATACTAACGCCTACCCCCAAGCATACAAAAGAATTGACTCCTACCGTGTAGAGGATCATCACCAAGATAAGCACCGAGAGCAGTCCCCCTGCAAAGATGAAGAGGTACTGCGCTTTGAGTCCTTTGAACTCTACACTTCTGCCGATGCCTTTGTTGATAGAATAGCTGTTTTTTGTCTCCATAAGTTTATAAGAAGAACGAACGCAAGATAGTAGCCGCTACAATTAGGAAGATACAAGCCCCAAACCAACTGGCAGCCGTTTTGCTGGTATCGGGGTCACCGCTACTAAACTTGTTATATACCTTCACCCCACCGATGAGTCCCACCACAGCCCCTATGGCATAGATGAGTTTGGTAGCAGGGTCAAAATACGAGGTAACCATACGGGTAGCTTCGTTGATACCTCCTACACCATTGCCCTGAGCAATGGAAAATTGTGTAACTCCTATCATCGTCAGCAGAAGGAGCCGTTTTAGAATTGATTTTCGCTTCATTGATAATCTGTTATTTTAAAATTTGGTGCAAAAGTAAAGGAAGATAAAGAGCTGGGGGCAAGTGTGGTAGTAGGTGGCTGAAAATGGCGGGGAATGGCTTGTTGTTTATGATACTTAAAACATTTTGGTAAAGAAATTACAATTTGTTTGTTGTTTAAGTTTTTTTTCGTAGTTTTGCAACGAGAATAAAATTAAATTATGGGATACCATCTTATAAATTTGATAGATGGGAAGTTAGAGCATTGCTTTAAAGAAACTTATGAAGAGTTGGTTTACGAGGATGCAATAACAGAAAATACTATTATTTATCAGGGAGAGGAAAAATGGAGACCTTTTAAAATTTCTGAAAGTGAGATATATAAAGCTCTTGCAAACGAAGATTTTAGAATAGGTATAAGGGCTCAACATCTTTTCAAAAAACAAGCTGACAAAGAAGGTTTTATACTTGAGGATTTAAATCAAAATCAAGAAAGTTTTAAAATATATACTAACAATGTTGATAAGCCTATAAAACGAGGAGACTATTTAGTTAGAAATTTTGGTAATATAGAAATTGATGTAAAATGTAAAACCTTTTATAAATTCGATAGGACTCCAAGAGAAACTTTCTTTTATTTTGAATGTGATAATTTATCAAAGCATTTAAATATGCAATCTTTTACCAAAACTCCTATTCTAATAGCCATATATGAAAGAAATCAAAAAGATAAAGTTCAAATAAAAGAAGATATAATACATTTTATTTCGATAGATGAGATAGAAAGGTTAAAAAGAATTCTTCAAAAATCTATTCATTCTCAATATATGATACCTACAAAATATTTACATCAAGGATTTAACTATATAAAAGAAATTTTTGAGAAAATTTAAGTTTTTTTAAATTTATAATATGAATATTGTTGAACGTTACATTGATAATTTAACAGAAATAGAAAGAAAATATAGCCCTAGACAATTGTTTTATGAGGGGAATTTTTCTCTTTTGGAAAAAGGAAGGAGAGTTTCTGTTGTTGGTTCAAGAAATGTATCAGAAGATGGTATTAAAAGAACAAGTAAAATTGTAGAAATTCTATTAGAAAATGATATTATAGTAGTAAGTGGATTAGCATTGGGAGTGGATACAGTAGCCCATCAAAAAACCATAGAAAAAGGAGGAAATACAATTGCAGTTATAGGAACTTCTTTGAACCAATATTACCCAAAAGAAAATAAACTCCTTCAAAATAAAATAGCTACAGAGCACCTTTTAATATCTCAATTCCCTGAAAATTATCCTACTTCACTTAAGAATTTTCCAATTAGAAATAGAACAATGGCATTAATAAGTGATGCTACTATTATTATTGAAGCCAGTGAAAAAAGTGGAACAAAACATCAAGGATGGGAAGCCTTAAGATTAGGACGTAGTGTTTTTATTTTAGAAAATGTTATAAAAAATCCAAATATTACTTGGGCAAAAGAGATGTTGAAATATGGAGCAGAAGTATTAACAAGAGAAAATGTTAATTTTCTAATAGAAAATATTCCGTTTTTAACTACAAGAGAAGTCAATTATGCATTTTAAATATTTTACTTTTTTAATATATTCTCCTAGAGGTCAATCAGAAAAAGCCTCCCAATCACGAATCTTAGCAGGAAAATGTAAAAATGGTGATATTTTATTTGCAAAATCATTAGCAGATGAAATTATAAAGGAAGGAAAACAATCTTTTTTTAAGGATACTGTTTTAATTCCTGTTCCTCGAAGTGCTCCTCTTACAAAAGGAGCTGTTTTCCCAACAAAAGTATTGGCTGATATATTTGTAGTGAAAGGATTAGGTAATGGAGTTCACGAATGTATTCAAAGAATAAAATCTATTCCTAAATCAAGTAGTCAATATTCAGCAGAGACAAGAAATTCAGTACAGACTCATTTAGATAGTTTAGCTGTGAATAATATTATAATTCCAGAGACAAGTATAATTATTATTGATGATATTTTAACACTTGGACGAACTTCTATGGCTTGTGCTTTAAAGTTAAGTGAAATTTATTCTGAAAAGGAAATAAAAATATTCTGTCCTTTTAGAACAAGAAGCTTTGAAGATAATAATATCTTAAAGGATATACGCTTTGGAGAAATGAAGTTGTCAAATAGTGGAAAAGTTGTTCTTCCTGACTAATTATTCTCCCCTCACACAAACTTCCTAATATCAAACTCCGTTTTACTCTCTACAGATTTAGGCAACACCTTCTCCAAGAGCGCACTTACTTTAAGAGTCGCTTGGGGCAAGGCTTTTTCTATGGCTTCCAATAAACTCGTGCCCTCTACTTTTTGTAGTAGCTCTATGTTCTCGGTGGTAACCTCTTCTTTGTCCTCAGAGAGGAAAGTAGCTACCATTTCCAAGTCCTCAAACGAAAGCCCTGTGGCAAAATCATTGTCCTCTGCCTCTGTGCGATAACTGCACAAATCCTCTTCCTCATCTTCAAGGTTTACGAGAGGTTCCTCATTCCATTCTGTCAGAATATCCTGTTGCTCCTTTTCTGTTAAGGGAATAGCTGTAGAGACTACCTTTGCAGGAGGCACAAACCTACTTTCCCCCATTACCGAAGTTGAAAGAGCTGGTTTGGGTATAGGAGTAGCTTTAGGTTGGGCAGCTCTCTTTTTAGAAAGTGTTACAGGCATTTTGTCCGATAGCAACAACAAAATCACCACGATAAGTAGTAAAATGATAATCTTTTCCATTGTTAAAATATAGGTTTGTATTTCTGTTCGAAACTCTGTGTAATTTCCTCTTGGTACTGCTCGAAATGCGCTTTAAGTACATTGTCTAAATAGTTATATAGACTGATCTTGTCTTCTCCTATCACCTGTACAATACGGGCTATCCGCTGGTGAAACTCAGGGCGTATATACACCGATTTTCCTTCCCTTGCTGAAGTCTCTCCCTGCTCAAAAAAATAACTTTCATACTCATAGAGTTCTGCCTTTTTCTTTTTGGTAGGAGCTGGTTTCTGGGGTGCTTTCTCTGTCTCTATTGGAGCTGTAGCAATGGCAGGAGCAGGCGTGGGTTGCTTGCCTGCCATTAGCTCCATTAGTTCGTTTTCGTCTATAGGTTTTATTGTCTTCATATCTTTAGGTTTTACTGAATAATCTGTACCAACTCATTAATAAAGTCGTCCAAATGACAAGCACTCATCAACTTCTCATCAGCAGGCATTAAGGTAGAACGGAATACCAATCGTTGGTTTTCTGTGCCATCTTTTCGGAAACGCTTACTATCAGAGATGTAGGCTTGCATTAGGTTCAAACCTAAATCAGCGATCACTTGCTCGTAAATCTTGTACAAAGGCGATTTTTCTCTCCCATCTACCTGATTCCAAAACAAATGCACGCTTTTAATAGTACTTTCGGTATTCTTAGCGATGATATTGGAAAGTACCTCAGTAAAACTCAAAGTACTTTCAATCACCATTCTATCGGCAGTGATAGGTGAGAAAATGTGATGCATTTGAGCTAACAGGGTCAATATCCCTGCGGTGTTTACTGTCCCTGGCATATCAAAGAGGATAACCTCTATAGGGAAAGGTGTCTCTGCAATGAGCTGTTGTGCCTTTTCAAGGGCTTCATTGGGCTTACATTGTATTATGGGGTATGCCTTTTTGTTAAGCTCACTAAACTGTCTATGAGCAGCTTTCTTAAAATGCTCGTTGTTCATCACTGTTTTGAGATCTTGTTCTCGCATTCGGTGTAGGCTGTATTGTGGATAATCACAATCCATCACCGCTACATTGTAGCCCATTCGGTAATGTAGCAAGCTGGCTACTAAGGTGGTAAAAGTGCTTTTTCCTACCCCTCCTTTCTGGGTAGAAAAGCTAATGAATTTTGTCGTTGATGTCATATATATATGTTTAAATATGTTTGTAATTCAGTGAGTATATAAGTGCATAGCTATTCAAATACAACTATCTGTAATTAGCCAATTATCTAACTACCTCTATAAGTAAGTATTTACTCACATAAGTAATTGGCTAATTATCTAATTACTTGCGTATGTACATACTTCTGTAGCTTTATAGCTTTGTAGCTACATAGCTACCTAATTGCATTTTTACTTTCGTACATACTTGCTTTGGTATGCAGGTGCAAAGGAACGTACAAATATACATATAGTCTTATGTAGGGTTGTAAATGGCTTTGTAAGGAAGTGATTGGCTTTGTGTTATATACAAATCCTTTGCTAAGAAATCACTTGTTTTGCACCCTGAAATCATTTTACCCGCTCGTAGTGTTAATTTCTCTCTTTATGGCTAATTAAAATTCGACCGTTAGGGAGAATTTTCTGTTCACCCGAACAGAGCAAGTTGTGTTTTGAGGTACGCATTAGGCGTGTAGGCACCTCAAAACCACTTGCCCTTGCAGGGAGCTTAAAACGCACTCCGAAGTCGTGGTTTTTTACTAACACTGAATTTATATGACCTTACAGAAAACAACTCACAAACACTCGACAGGTAGGAATAAAAAGATAAATCCTGCTTCTTTTAGATATGTTTTTCGATTGAATGAAGAAGAAAACAATCAGTTTCTCTCGCTTTTCGAGCAATCAGGAATGAAAGTCAAAGCGCATTTTATCACCTCTTTGCTTTTTAACCGAGAGATAAAAGTGGTGAAAATTGATAAATCTGCTTTAGATTATTACACCAAACTCACTGAACTCTATGCACAATTTCGTTCGGTAGGGGTGAATTACAATCAGATTGTAAAGATACTCTACCGCAATTTTTCGGAGAAGAAAGCGGCTGCTTACCTCTATAAATTGGAGAAAGAAACTACCCAATTGATTGCTATCTGCAAACAAATATTAGAGCTTTCTCAGCAAATAGAACAAAAACTAAGGTAGTTTTTAAGACGCAAAACAGCGAGTTATGATAGCAAAAATACATCGAGGAGCGCAGCTGTTAGGGGTACTTTTGTACAATCACAACAAGGTAGCTAAAGGACAAGGAGAGGTATTATACGCTCAAAAAGTGATACAACCTCTGCAAGGAAGTGTAGGCATTTCGGAAGTATCTCGTTCCTTTGCCTCTTATCTCTATGCCAACATAAGGACAGAAAAACCTATCCTACACATCTCCCTCAATCCCGATCCTAACGATAAGGTAAGCGATGAAACCTTTGTAAAGTTGGCTACTGACTATATGCAACAGATGGGCTTTGGCAACCAACCTTTTGTGGTTTACAAACATTCAGATATTGAGCGCAAACACATTCACATTGTATCGCTGGGAATAGATGAGTATGGCAAGAAAATCCCTGATGCTTTTGAAAAAATACGCTCAATGAAAGTATGCCGAGAGCTGGAAACAAAATACCAACTTATCCCTGCTATCACCAATGATTCACAGCTAACAGATGATGAGCTCTTGCCTTTGTCTAAATTAGTCCCCTTAGATTACCGACAAAACGACCTTAAAAAGCAACTGATTCATACTGTAAAACAATTGCTAAAACACTATCATTTTACCTCGTTAGGAACGTTCAACGCCTTGCTCAATCAGTTTAACATAGCGGTAGAAAAGGTAGAAGGCGAACTGCAAGGCGTTCCTAAAAAAGGTTTGGTATATGTGGTATTGGATGAAAATGGCAATAAGGCAAGCCATCCTTTTAAAGCCTCCAAGATCGGCAAAACACTATGCTTACCTTATATCGAAAAACATTTACAAAAAGAACACGATTACTTAAGAGGACAAGACACCACTTCCTTAAAAACGCATATAACCTTTGCCAAAGAAACAACTCATAGTAAAAGTGAATTTATTCAAAAACTAAAAGCTAAAGGTATTGAGGTCGTCTTTCGTGAAAACAAAGAGGGGAGAACCTACGGAGTAACCTTTATTGACCACAACAGCCGATGTGTGTATAATGGCTCTCAGCTGGGGAAGGAGTTTTCTGCCAATGTTTTTCATCAGTGGTTAAAGTCGTTAGAAGAGCCTGCTCCTGCTTTAACCTCTGAGGTAAATATGTTGTCTGTAACTCCTTATGCAAGTAAAAATCATAACAATACTAGCACTGTTGAAGAGGATACTTTCTCTGATACTTCTTGGACACATTACCAAGAGGATTTTGGCAAGGACTCAGCCTTAAATACTTTCTTTACTCTTTTCTCTTTGGATGATCAAGGGGTAGACTACGAAGAAGAGGATTTTACCAGAAGAATGAAACGTGCTACTGCCAAACGGCGAAAAATAAAAACTCAATCCTAAATGTAGTTATACTAAGTATTTGAACGAAGGATGGGCGAAGGATAAACGAAACTAAAAAATATTGATAAACACTAAAGACAGAAATAAATATGCAAAACGATGATGATTTAAGAGCATTAGCCAAGATTATGGCTTTTATGCGTGCGGTAAGTATTCTCATAGTACTGATGCACCTCTATTGGTATTGTTACGGCTTTTTCCAAGGCGAAAAATGGATATTAGCCGTAGTAGATAGAATCCTGACCAACTTCCAACGAACAGCACGACTGTTCTCTCACCCGCTATACACCAAATGCTTTGCTCTCCTGCTCTTAGCCCTGAGCTGTTTGGGAACAACAGGTGTAAAAAACGACAAAATTACTTGGCGAAAGATTTACATCGCTCTGGGAGTAGGAGCTACTCTTTACTTTGGTAACTTTTGGATTTTGTACTTGCGACTTCCTGCTTCAGTGGTTGCCTTTTTTTATATCCTTACCCTATCTTTGGGCTACATAGCGCTCCTTATGGCAGGTTCGTGGATGAGTCGCTTGTTAAAAGACAACCTTTTAGACGATGTTTTCAACAACGAAAACGAGTCGTTTATGCAGGAAACACGCCTGATGAAAAACGAGTATTCTGTGAATCTACCTACTTTGTTCTACTACCGCAAGAAGTGGAACAAAGGCTGGATCAATGTGGTAAATCCCTTTCGGGCAACCATAGTGCTGGGGACTCCTGGTTCTGGTAAGTCTTATGCTATTGTGAACAACTATATCAAACAACAAATTGAAAAGGGTTTTGCAATGTACATCTACGACTTTAAGTTCGACGACCTCTCTACCATTGCCTATAATCACCTACTGAAGAACTTAGACAAGTACAAGGTAAAGCCCAAGTTCTATGTAATAAACTTTGATGATCCTCGCCGTAGTCATCGCTGTAATCCTATTAATCCCAACTTTATGAGCGATATTTCCGATGCTTATGAATCTGCTTATACGATTATGCTCAATCTCAACCGCTCGTGGATTCAAAAGCAAGGTGATTTCTTTGTAGAGTCACCTATCATTCTATTGGCAGCTATTATTTGGTTTTTGAAGATTTACAAAGGTGGTAAGTACTGTACTTTCCCACACGCCATCGAGTTATTGAACAAGCCTTATGCTGATGTTTTTACTATTCTCACCTCGTACCCCGAACTTGAGAATTACCTATCGCCTTTTATGGATGCTTGGCAAGGAGGTGCACAAGACCAGCTACAAGGGCAGATAGCTAGTGCTAAAATACCACTCTCCCGAATGATTTCACCTCAACTCTATTGGGTAATGACAGGAGATGATTTTTCATTGGATATCAATAACCCTAAAGAACCTAAAATCCTCTGTGTAGGCAACAATCCTGATAGGCAAAATATCTATTCGGCAGCTTTGGGTTTGTACAATTCGCGTATTGTAAAGCTCATCAACAAGAAAGGACAGCTCAAATCCTCTGTAATTATTGACGAGTTGCCTACGATTTATTTTAGAGGCTTGGACAACTTGATAGCTACTGCCCGAAGCAATAAAGTAGCCGTTTGTTTAGGTTTTCAAGATTACTCACAGCTCACTCGTGATTATGGCGATAAGGAAAGCAAGGTGATACAAAATACAGTGGGGAATATCTTTAGTGGACAAGTAGTAGGGGAAACAGCTAAAACCCTTTCTGAACGTTTTGGAAAGGTATTACAGAAAAGGCAATCTACTACTATCAACCGCAATGATACCTCTACCTCCATATCTACACAATTGGATAGTTTGATTCCTGCTAGTAAAATATCTAATCTTACCCAAGGGATGTTTGTAGGAGCTGTTTCTGATAATTTTGACGAGCGTATCGAGCAGAAGATATTCCACGCTCAGATTATAGTAGATAATGAGAAAGTAGTTGCTGAGAGTAAAGCCTACCAAAAAATACCTCAAATCCTCTCCTTTGAAGACGAAAACGGAGAAGACCAAATGCAACAACAAATACAAGCCAACTATAAGCAGGTAAAAACCGATATCATCCAACTCATCACCGATGAGCTCACTCGCATTGAAAATGACCCTGAATTAGCACATTTAATAAGGAAAGAAGAGGGAGAGGAATAAGCCCCTCTCTATTGGCGTTATGACTTGAATCTACCCTTGATAAATTCTTTTGAGTTTATAAGCTTATTTTCCTTCTCATTTTTTTATATTTTCTTTTGTATTTTCAAAAGGGATTAAGTTAAAAAACAAAGTGTTAGATATGTCATATACTTGAAATTCTATTTCATCAAAAGTTCTATATTGTTTTACTTTGTTAAGATCATACCAATTATCTTTAAAAATAAAATCTTGCATATTTTTTGCTATAGGAATATCCTTTCCTTGTATTTTAATTTCAGGATAATGAATTAGTTTTTCTGTAATAGGGTCTTGTAAATCTTTCATTTTAAGTTCAAAAATTCCTGATATAAAAGGTAATTTTGTAAAATAACAAGAAGGTAATCTATAGGTTAAAAAAAACTGCATAAACTCTGTAGTATCGGTAAAACTATAATCATATATTTGGGGAGCCCCTATAGAAATTATATCATACGTTTTGGTAACAATAGAGCTACCTTCACGAAATACTTCGTCATTATTGTAAGGGAATATTTCGCCATTCAATATTAAAGTATCTGCACATTTTATTTTTTTATCTGTATCAAACTCAAAGATACATAATTTATGGCCTGTAATATCTATAATTTTCTTCATAATCCTGTTATAGCATTTTTGATAACTTGTTTCACAATAGTTACTAATTCTTTTATTTTTCCTGAAACTAAATCTCCTTTGGCTTGAATCATTGCTATATGAAAATGCCCAGTAGATAATTTAGGTTGTAAGGTTTCTCTTAACTTAGACACTCGGTAAAATATTTCATTGGATAGATAATTTCCACCAGGAGCGTAATAAACTTGTTCATTAGGATAATTTTCTTTTGTTGAGTTGTTAGGACTTTTTCTTAAATCTCCCTTATATATTCTATATTCATTGATATTTTTAAAATATTTCCCCCAGTAAGCTGCCTTTGAGTTCCCTTGTGTCATTTGAGTAGGTAAAGTTGTTTTTATAGTTTCAGCTCCTCCAAGTATAGCTTTACTTCCATCTTCTCTTATAAAATTCATATTGTCATTGAATCCTCCACGAGTAGCAGTGGCGAAGACATCAATATTACAATCTTCTGGTAGGGCTTGACTTATAGTAATTATCATATCTACTTCTCCTTTCTTTTCAATAAAAGGTTTTATATACTTTTCAATAATACCCTTGCCTTGTCCCTCTTCTCTATCTTGACTACCGTCAAAATCAGTATAACGAACAGGAACTATCATTGTTTGTATATATGCTCCTAATTCTGTGTTACCATTTAATGCTAATGCCACAACTCCACTTGGATTACTCTGTAATGGATTTCCATTTTTATGAGGATTCAGTATAAACGGGTCAAACCCTGTTATTAGTATTTTTTTGGCTCCTTTGGGAGCTAAAGAAAAATCAATTCCTGTATAATTTCGGCTTTTCTCTTCAAAGGTAATGATTATTTTCTCCAAATTAGTGTTTTTCTTCACTATACTTTTCTCAAAATCAATATCATTTTTAAACAAATAATACCGTTTTAAAGCTACTTGCATTTTATTTCTTGCCCAATACAAGGGACGGTCATCTAATTTACCTTTTTGTACTCCTACAATGGCTGCTTCCCAAAGTTTTTTAGCTTCTTTCTCTACTTGTTTCTTTATATCTTCAATAGTTAAATTACTATTTTCTAAATAATTAGTGAAATTTTCAACAATATTTTTTATTTGGAATTCTTTATTATCAATAAATTCATTCTCATAGTTCTTTTTTATATCATTATTTTTGTTATTACTTGTAGCAAACAACCCCACTAATTCCTCATAATTTCTATGATAAGTGTAAGGTATAATTATATTATTATCAGCACTAATTTTGCTTCCATTTACTCCAATTTTAAACTCAAACTCAAACTCTTGATATTGTTCTACTTCTGTTTTATATTCCATATAATTATAATTTTCCTTTGTTTCATCATAATAAGATATAGGAATAGAAAGAAGTATTGTTTTTATTTTGTTTTCTTTAAGTTGCCCCTCAAAACTAATCTTTGTATCTTTTAGAGTTATTGCTATTGGAGTGTCATCAGGAATGTTCTCAGTGATTACTTCTATATAAAAAGGTTCCCCATAACAGAGGTTATGTGTTTTGCCATTTTTGAGAATTTCCTTGCCATCAGAAGTAAAAAAATTGACTTCCTTTATACAAGGAGGATTATTATTTGCTAACAGCGGCATTCCTGTAGTATCTATATTTTCAGGAACATTTATTTGCCCTGAATCTATGAACTCTATTTTACCACTTTCAATAGGAGCATTGGCTGGAGACATCTTACCTGTGCTTACAATAGTAGATTTCTTTATTAGAGCTACATTACCCTGAAACTTAGCATCTCCCATATCTTGCCACTGAGTCAGTGTCAAGAGCTGAAAGCCATCTTCAAAAGTAAAGTTCAAAGGGGCATTTTCTATCTGAGTTCCTACAGTTTTACTTTGAATGGTAGGGGTGTCACTTAGCACTTTAAATGTTCCTATATGAGGACCAAATTTTACTTTGGCTCCATTAATAACAAAAAGCTGATCTTCTTGAGCTTTATCTTCTTTTTCTTGCTCTTCTTCAATAGCTTCCATTCTTTTTTGGTTACGCTGAGCTACAACTTGAGAAGTTCGTTCCTCTTGTTGTTCTGGAGTTGCTTTACCAATGATAATGATTTCAGCCTCTTCACGCTCCTTTTCTTGACGCTTTTTATTATTCTTCTCTAAATTGTCTATGTATTTTTGTTGTTTATTTCCAAAGAACCAAGCCATAACAATGAGTATTTTAAATTTGTGTTGTTATTTATTTCATTTACAATAGATTCTATAAGAATACTATTTCTATATTCAAGTAGGTCTTCACCATTGCGAATTACTTTGTTTTCCTCTTTGGGATGTCCATTAAAAAGTAATCCTAACATATTATTTTGATTAAGGAAAGTAATAAAACTTTGTTCATCTTCTAGTAGGTTAGTAATAGAAGCGCAATAGTTCTCTATTTCATAACCTTTATGATTGGCAGTAATAGATAGTTGTATCTTTTTCCATTTGATTTTAATAGCAGAAAGATTGAATACTTTGGCTATTCTATTTTCTTCATTGATACCTACTTCTAAATAATTGAAAGTAGAGGCTATTTTTCGCAATAAAGTATTTATTGTATTTTCTTCAGGAAATAGATACTTTATAGTCATTATTTGATAATAAGCTAAATCTGCTTTTTTACCTAAATACCAAATCTCTATAAAACGTTTATAAGTATCCTCTTGAGCATAAGGTGTATTATAATCTTTAGTTACAATACTTTCTATGAGATATTTTTCATTTTTCATCTCTAATATTCTTTACGTATTCTATCAGAAGTTGGATCCATACCAAACCAATCTCTATTAGCTGACCAATGAAGATAATAAGTTCGTAATGTTTCTAAAATGAAATGATTCGCAATTATAGGATTTTCGTTTATAACTCTATCTCTTAATTCTTTTTCTTGATTCAAAACCTTTATCAATTCAGTATATTGATGTTTATTATCAAGCATTACTTTATATCTTCTTTCTTCTAATCGGTCTTTTGTAGCCTCATGTAAAGGCTTTTTACCTTTGAGTTTAATAATTTTTCCTTTTATAATCTCTTCTATATTTGGTATAAAAGACCATTTTTCCCCATTTCCAAAAACGTATTTTTCAAGCCATTCTTTTGCTTGAACGAGCTTAGGGTGACTTTTTATAGAGTATTCATCAATTGTTGTCATTGAAAATATTTTTTCACAATTATCTGATAAATTGGATAAAAAATAAGACTCCATAAAATGTAAAGGTATATAGCTATATTCTTTCCATAGAAAACGTACTCCTCTTAATTTTTTGTATCTGATCAAATTAGCTCCCGTAACTCCACCTATAATTTCTAAAAAGCGATCATATCTTTTTTTAAAAAGCTCAAGATGCTTAGCTACTCTTTCTTCATCTCTTTGTAATTCAATTTTAATTTCTAATTGAGACTCCATATACCAACAATCTGAAATCAATTTTGATTTTAAATCCTCTAATTCAGAAGAAAACAAAGATATAATTACAGGACAAACTTCTATCTCATCAACTATTTCAGTACCTGTTTCATAAGCTCCACCTATATCACAATGTACGCCTGGAAAAGTTTTTTCTATATAGTTGCAATTATTTTCTTGTGGTTGCAATTTAGTTAAGGCAAAATTTTCACGATGTTCATCCATTGCTGTAAAATGGACGGCCTGTTGAAATTTACCTAGATTATTTAATTGCAATTGTTCTACATCATCATCAAAATAATCTGCTAAGTGAGAGGCTTGCAACATACCTTTCATTAAATTTCCAGACTCTTCATAAGAAGAAACTGTATCATAAAGTCCTACAAATCTTATATTTAACCTTATCCTATCTAATACTTCAGGTTTAACTTTTTCTAATAGATAATATCCTAAGTAGCCATATTTAGGCATTTTCCCATCTATTAGATATTGAGGATCTACTTCTACATTATCTTTATCTAACAATATATCTTCATATTCTCTTACAAATTGTTTTTCAGCTATAATATCATTAGTACTATAAGTGTAATAGGAAGTTTCTTCTAAATGTGTACCTACATACTTTTTACTTTTTGTAATTTTAGTATCCTCTTCTCTTTTATTGGATACATTTACTTCATAAAGGAAATTGCGTGCTGCTGCTGCCCCACGACTAAAACCAAAGACATCTAAGGTGATTTCAATAATCTCATCATTTCTTTTAAGTATTTTAGGTTCAATTTTCTTTGCCAATTCTTCACAACCTCTACGCACTTTCCCTCTAATACCTGTCTCTCCTGCACCAAATCGAAATCCATCATCTATATCTTTTTGCTTATCAAGTGTGCCAATACCTTCTATATAGATACGATAATTATCATCACAACATTTCCACATACGAGCCACATTAGTATAGTCATTCATTAAACTATTATCTACACCTAGTTTATCTGTCCCGCTCCTTTTATCAGCTATTTGATAGTCAGTAATGTCCTTTGGGTCTAATTCATCTTTGTTGTCGCTATACTTGTCTAAACTATCTTTTTCAAATCTTTTTCTCCTTTCTTCTATCATTTCTTCTTTCCATAAAATTATTTCTACATCATCTGTAGGACGAATTTTAAGATCATTTTGATTAAGCACTTTTAAGCGTAAATCGGTATTATTTTTATTGTTAAGGGTGCCATCAAAAAACAATCCAAACTCTAAATCACTTGTTCCAGAGTTGGTTTCTTGGTAAGTTCCTGAGTTGTATACAAATGTTTGTGCCATAATTAAGTTTCTTTTTTTAGTCTAGAGGGGTGGGGGTTATGATATTTCTATCGGAAAGCTTATAAAATTTTAATTCTTTAGATTCTAAAAAAGTTTGCTTACCATTATCTCCTATCAATTGAAAGGTGAGGTAGGTATTAGCGCGATTTACGCGAATATCTAAATGAGCCGTTACTTTATTGGTTTCTTTTCCAAAAACTTTTTGATAAGCTACTACTACTGCTTCCCAATCAAAACTTACTTCAGCCAAATATTTTTGTCCGCTTTCAGCTTTGTAAGAAATGACTAATTCTTTAAACAAGGAACGTTTTTGAATAGGTTCTTCTAAATAGAAGAAATCTACTTTACCCATATAGGAATTAAAATCAGTATACAAGGTAGTGCCTGCCTCTCCATTCCAATAGCGATAGTCTACATCACCTATCTTTCCATCAGGAATTTCGTAGATAGGGAACCATTGGTATTGATGGTCTCTATAACTATCCCATAAGCCAAAGGGGATAGGTTTGTTTTTATTGGCTTCGCGTACCTTTTCAGGAATAACTGAGTTACTTGATAATAATTTTTTACTATACTCTTTGTCAAATATAAGTCTTTCGTGACTATCTAACCCAGGTGGCTCTTTCAAATCTATTTTTTCAGCTTGGTATCTTCCTATTTCTGTAATTTTTTTATAACCATTCCCTACCCATAGCACTACTACACCCCCAGGAGCTATGCCTACCACTATTGTATTATAAGTAGAGAGCACTACTTTTCCATTGGGAAATCTTTCTTTATAACCTTCTTTGAAGAGTTTTTCTACCTTTTTGTAATCAATAGCTGTTTTGAGCCTATAAAAGCAATCTTCTTTATAGGATAGCCATACCATATCCACGCTTTTAGGTAGTTTGTCCATTGAATGGCTTTCATATCCATAAGCATTTCCCCAATCGGGTTCTTCCTTTTTAGTGTACAACTCTCCTACAATGGGCATTCCTCCTACCATAGCGGCATAAAAACGTATAGGGTAGCCTATGGGAGTATTCACCGCTACGCCCCATTCATATTCTTGTTCGTTCATATTCTTATTACTGTTGTTATGGTTTTGACAGCTAGCGAGCTGCAGGGTTAAGAGTAAAAATAATAATGTTTTTCCCATAGCTATCCTTTATTGACCATAGCATCTTTTTTACCTAATACTTTAGAAACACCCGCACTCTGTATGGTAATATTTCCTTTCTTTGCTGTATGGGTAGTCTCTGCTGTGTTTTCTACTAAATTACCTTCAATATCTATTGTTTTAGCTCCTTGTACTGTCTGTTTATAGTCCTTAGATTTAAAACTATGATTATTAACAATTTCTACACTATTGTTATTTTGTACAGTAGTGAACATATCATTTCCTACTTCCATAATACAATTAGTTCCCGCTTTGATATTTACATTTTCTCCCGCTGTAAAACTAATATTCTTAGGAGCACTTACATTGATATTTCCTTGTCCATCCATTAGATAAGTATTACCACTGGGATCTTCTATAAATACACTACCTTCCCCATCATTGAGAATGATTTTAGTACCTGAACGGGTGTGTATCACTTTCTTGTCATTGCCTGCTGTATGATATTTACTAAATTCCTTACCGTTGTAATTAGCACCTATTACGAACGGACGTTCAGCATTCTGATCTTCAAAATCAACCAATACTTCCTCGCCTATTTCGGGGATAAAGTAAAAACCTTTGTCTGCTCCTGCGTGGGGTTGTACCACACGTATCCAAGGGGTTTGGGCTTGGTATTTCTCTTGCCAAATAAATTGTACGCGTACACGCCC
>NZ_KE150491.1:0-15409 GCF_000411575.1 Capnocytophaga sp. oral taxon 336 str. F0502
CGTTATCATCAGCATAAAAATTTATATAAGCTTCCTCTTCTATATCCTCAATGCTAATTTTTAAAGCAATAGCCCAACCATAATTCACTGTTAATTTATTGTTTTTTGTTAGAATCTTAACTCCTTTTGCTTCTACTCTTATAAAGCCATTGTTATCTATAGCTTTGCTATTTCCTTGACGGACAAAAAATCTGACAATAAACTCATCTTTTTCATCAGTTGGAAAAATAGAATATAATTGCTGTTTTCTCTTATCAGACTCTACATAATGACTTAAAGTTGTAAAAACACCTTCATTCTTCTTTATTTCAAAACCATCATACACTCTTTTATTTTGGGGATTAGGAGAGAGTTGCTCCAAATCTAAATTTACGATAGGAACAAAATCATAAGGATAAATTTGTAAAGTTACATCTTGGAAGCTGATATCTCCATTGATACTTTTTATACGTAATGTTTTCATTTTTATTTTCTTTTTTTAGTGCGTTGATATTCTTCCCAAAGTTCTTGTTCTTTTACCACCCATTCGTTGTAAGTATAGTCTTTCCCTTGGTAGGTTTTATAGACTTCTGTAGCTTTACGCTCTTCTTCTCGTTGTTGCTTTTCTAATTTTTCTTGTTCTGTTTTCTTAGATTTCTCTACAACTAATTGTTCTTTTAGAAGTGCAAAACCTGCCTCATCTACTTCACCTATCAAAGTAATTTCTTTTACTCCATCATTAATATCTCCTCCTTGTACTTCATCAACAACAACAGAAATCGTTTCTCCTTTTTTATAATTACGGGTTTGTACTAAAAGACTTATCTTCTCTTCGTAACCAATGCTATGGATAGCTGTATTATTATCAGGCTCTATCCATTGAGCATTAATAATTTGCTTTTCTTTATCATATTTAAACATTCCTTTTTGAGGTAGTTTATTTATTTCAGGAGCATTGTAGTCTATTTTGCTTTTAGCTGTAATGAGAGAATTGTCGCCATAAATGTGCATTTGGTTTTTAGCTCCTAATTCTGTACTGCCATCAGTATACCCTATCAATTGTTCTTTTCCATAAAGATCTAACTGCTTTCTTGAGTTTATTTCTATATTTCCACTGCTATTGAGAATTGTTTTCTTTCCAATGTCTTGTGTTAGTTCTCCTTGTACTGAAATACTACTATCTTTACCTATTTTGGTAATCATACTTTCTGTTACATTCAATTGCATATTTTTAGCATTGAGTATCATATTCTCTGGTGCAGAAATCTCTATGTTCTTGCCTTGGGTATCGAATCTTAAGGTATTACCGTTTTTGTCGGATAGCAAAATGCTCTCGTCTTCGGTGAAGATAAGCTTGTGTCCGCTGCGGGTTTGTATGGCTTTGATATCGTTGTTTGTGTTGTGGAAAGGACTGTACTCCTTACCGTTATAGTTGCTGCCTACTACAAAAGGACGCTCGGCATTTTGGTCTTCAAAGTCTACCCATACTTCTTCGCCTATTTCGGGGATGAAGTAAAAGCCTTTGCCACCTCCTGCGTGGGGTTGTACTACGCGTATCCAAGGGGTTTTGGTTTGATATTTTTCTTGCCATATAAATTGTACACGCACACGTCCCCAACCTTCGGGGTCGTTGTTATCAATCACTCGGGCGGGTTGCTGTTCGGCTCTTGGGAGGGCTTGTTCATCGTAATAATAGGCTACAAATACATCGGGAATGGCTACAAATTCGTTGTAATAATCTCCTTCGCCTTGATAGTGGGTTACGTCTATCACACGATAGGTTTCCATCGGTAAATCGTTGATGTCTTTGAGCTTTACAAAGCCTCCGATGCGCACGTGTGGGTTGCGACTCTTACCTCGCACTTGCATCAGTTGTTCGCGTTTTTCTTTCTCTCTTTGTACGGCTTCTTTTAGGTAATCACCTCTGAACTCATCGGGCAAGGCTCCGTAGGTTTGGTCGGTGGTTTTGGCAAATACTTTCTCTGAGGCTTGAATAGCAGCAAACTGAAAAGGATTTTCTTTGTATTGTGGTTCTGTTTGGTCACTGCCTTTGACCTCTGTTCTGGTCATTTGTGAGTTGTAGGACAGGTAATTGAACTTTTGAGGTTTGAGCATCAGTTCAAATTCTACCTCTGAAAGATCGCCTCCTTCGTAGAGGGTTACCGTTTGTTGTGCCCTACTGCCAAAAATGTATTGTGTGCCGTTATAATAGAAAAACTCACCATAACGTTTGGCAAGGCGTTGGATAAACTGATAGTCGGATTCGTTGTATTGTACGGTATAAGGGATTTTTTCTTCGTTGTTGATAAGACCCTCTATGTGGATTTGTGATTCTTGTGGGTATTCGGCTGTAGCTTCGGCAATGATTTCGGGGAGGGTTTTGTTTTCATACGATTGGCAGGTTTTGCCCCCATCTAACACTATACTGGGCGCATAGCCTGAGATGTGCAGCGTGCCATAGCCTCCTCCTTCGTTTTTCTTGTTGCATATATTGGCTATAATCCCTTTAAAAGAATAAATGACACTTCCAAATTGATGAAAATGAATGGTGATATTTTCTCCCAGAAGGTCTTTGGAGTTTTTCATTACTTGCCCTTTGAAGTCGTCAATGGCTGTATCGTTGACAATAATGGTAAACTCATCGTGGGCATTGGTGTGTTGGGTAAGGTGTGTTTCAAAAGTAGCGTTATCTAAAAAACCTTTGTCATTGATAGTAAGGGTAACCATCACTACGGGATTGGTTTTGTCTACCAAAAAGTCTTGAAAACTTCTCACCGATGCAAAATGAGCGATATCATCGGGGTGATTGGTGCGATAACCGGTAAAGTTGTTGTTGTTTTCCATAGTGTAGTTATTTTATTGTGTTTATTGGGGACAAATGTACGAAAGTTTTTTTGAAGAGGCAAGGTTTTGAATAAAAAAAATCTTTTGAATTTTAGCAGATTAGGAGTTTACAAATAAATGAGTTTTTGAACTTTTCCTTTGCTATCAAAAGAAAATTCTTTGGCTATTTTGGTGCGTTTGATAACTTGGAGTGTTACTTTAGGGGTGAGTTTTAGCATTTTTTCTCGATAAGAAATATCTCCTATAAAACTTTGTCCTTCGCTTTTGTCTACAATAATGAAGTAGCTATCTATATCGGAAGGTTTTACAAAGCTCTCTAAATTTCCTGCGTAGATAAGGAGTTTTTTGTCTCCACTTTGGAATTGATAAGACAAGGAATTTTCTGACAATTTGCGATAACGCGATAGTTCGAAACTCTCTATACTGTCTTTTTCGGGTTCAAAGGCTATGTTTTCATACAGGAAAGAGGTTTTATCAAAGCGTTTGATACCTAAGAATGAAAAAAAACTTTTTTGGGTAGTTTCTTTTTTAAAGGTAAGGAAGTCTCGAGTTACTTGGAAAGTTTTTATTTCTTCAGTTTTGTCGTCTGTAATTGTAAGTTTGTAGGTAGGAAGTTCTACCCAATGGTCGTCTATTTTTAGTTGAACACTTCCTATGGGTTGTTCTGAGATGAGGATACTAATGGTATGTTTTTGAAAATGGGTATCAGTACGTACCACTACTTTATTTTCGTTTCTATCTTCCCATTTTTCTGACAGATAGCGGTCTTCATATTGTAGTGTTAGTTTTATTTCGGGTAGTGGCATAGTATTTTTTTGTTATTTCAACTGTTTATACCTTCTTAGACATTGTATTAGGGTAATAATGTCATCACTTTGTTTAGGACTTATCAAAAACTCATAGTTTTTATGATAGGTATAAATACTGACTTTAGTTATTTCTTTAAAAATAATCTCATCTATTTCTTTGGCATTTAGCTTATGAGCAAAAGCTCCTTCACAATTGATGGGAAATTGATTTTTTAGGGTTATCTTTTCTCCTGAAGCAAAGAACATATCAAAATTTTCTTCTTTTTTCAAGCAAACAGATTCGTCTAATATTTTGACATATAGGAATAAATCTTTTCCTCTTCTGCCAAACTGAAACACTCCATAAGTGAGCGTATCTTTATTAGCACGTAAATACAAAGGCTGTGCACTTGCAAAATGTCTTCCTTTTAGTTTTTTATGACCTTGTACTATCTTGCAATTGATAGTAACAGGCTCTTTGGGGTTCTTTGAGATGATTTGCAAGCTATCTTGCTTTTTTTCTTCTTGAGCAAAAGTGATAGAAGAAAAGCATATAAAACTTATGAATGAAAGTAAATATATTTTTAACATATTCAATTTGTCTTTTTATAGTTACTTTATTCCTGTTGGTATAGTTGTTTGCAAACTTCTAAATCTACTTTCATCTTATCATATTCCTCTTTTAAGGTTTTGTTGATAGTACTAAGGCTATCTAAGGTTTTTTGATTGATGGTAAGTTGTTTTATTTGTTTCTTAGCATCAATGAGTTCTTTGTATACCAAGATAGTATTGTTATACATATTTTTATTTCTAAGAGAGTCTTTAGGGATTTGCTTGTACATATCAGCAAGAATAGAAAGGGCTAATTTTTCGTTGAAAAAATCATTTTTATAGCTCCCTTGAGGTGTTCCTATAGAATCTACAGCCACTTTAACTTTTTCTAACTGAAAAGAAAAGCTATCTTGAAATTTCATTTCTCTTTGTATACGAGCATTTTCTTGTTTGAGCAAATCATTTTCCTTGAAAGGGAAGTAGATATTGACAACGAGTGCTAAAATTATAACAAATACAGCAAGAGCGAAAAATAACACGAAAAAGCCTAATGCTTTTGTGCGTTCTTTTTGATTTAATATTTCCATATAGGTTTATTTTTTTGTTGTTAATTTCTATTAATCGGCTAAGAAAGTCTTGCTTCTCTCAGGTTGTAGAGAGCTTTTTTCATTTGTAATTTCAGATACGAAAATGCTGCCATCACGTTTCTTACCAATGAAGTCTAAGCGGTTTAGAATAGCAAATAAATCTTCTAAGGTTTTCATAAAACGTTCAACTTTCACCACAGCATCACTTATTTGATTGTGATTGTATTCTGTATTGATTACCTCAGAGAAGACTGTTTCAAACTCTCCTTGACTTACGTTGCACCAATCAGCAAAGTAATTGAGCAATTCTTCTTTACCTACTCCAGATCGGGCATCGATAAAGTTCTTAAGCACTCTTGCAAATCCTACTACTGACACTAACATTTCGGCAGGGGTACTATAGAGTGTAAGCCAGCGAAAATGATTGATTTCAGTAGCTAAGTAGTAGAGCATTCTATCGGTCATTTGCTCTATGATAGTAGCTAATTTATTGGTCTGGTTTTTAGTATGTATTTTTTGAGCGATTTGGATAGCATAAATTTCCATCTGACCATAGAAACGGTCGATTTCGTTGTATAACTGTTGTAGTTTTTGATGAGAAGCAACCAGTACACAAGGTGGAATATAAGAACTATCAAGATTAGTATTACCACCACTTACCCAAATTTTTCCTACAATGAGATAATGTCCCCCTACACCCATATCTTTTCTGAGCTCCTCTTCCTTTACTAAAGAAAGGTAATATTCAGGCTCGGTATAAGGGTCGCGTGGTGGATTCTCCTCAGGGTCAGGGTCTCCACAAGGGACACGCTTGAATGGATTGACAGAAATACAAGCTAATAACGCGACCTCATCTTCTTTTATCTCTTTGATAATTTCGGGATATGAAAAAGAGAGCGTACTCTGTTCCGTGTTAGAACTGATGTCTATTCGAGATCCATTAGGGGTAATTGCGTGGCATTCTTCTATACGGAGTCGGAGGTTTTTATGGGTGTCTACTGACAGGTTCATTCTCACTGGGTCATTGACGGGCAACAATCCATAGGTAAGCATTGAGGTGTGTACCCCTATGGCATCGCGTACCGAATCGATGACAAAGTTTTGAATATCTATAAAATACCTTTTATTGATTTTCATTCCATCAATAAAGTTCACTGGCAAATGGGTGAGTTTTTCTGTCATTGTTATTCTATTTATTTTATATCTGTTGAGTTATTATCTTAAGTAAAGTGAGACTAATAAGCTTGAACTCGTTCATTGTCCTTTTCTTTACTGTATTCAAAATCTGTTTCTTGGTCACTATTATTGATTGCAGTGTCGGAAACGAGTGTTCGCATACAAATGATGTAGCTATTCTCTTCTATTCCATTCATATATAGGGTAAACTTAGGGTCTATATATTTAGTGGATTCATACCATTTAGGTTGTTTGAAGAATACCCAATTATAAAAACCTTCTTCATTTTGTATCTCGATAGGGGCATCGGCAAAACGCTCGTTGTAATCTTCTACAAAATTGTAGAACAAGCGCCCAAAATCTATTCGGGTAGGTCCTTTGGCACGATATAAAGTATAGTCTTTATCATTTTCTTCTTTTTTTATCATTAGTGTGAATACTACTAAATCGCGCATCTCATCATCGCTCACTCCTACTAATTCTTTGTAGTTTTCGGGGAATTGCCAAGTGGTGTAGATTTTAGGTGGTATCTTTAGAGAATGATTGAAGCTCGCATTTACTAAAGTAGGTATGAAAAAGACTATAAAATTGCCCATCATTAGGGGCATATAGTACATTCCGTTTAAAAAAGTGTAAATTAACAAAAAAGGTACTGCGGCATATAGCACGACTAATAAGGCAAAAAATAGTTCTTTGAACACATCGTCCTCCAGTTTGAATTTGTTGAAAAACAAACGGTAAAAATAACAATGAAAGAAGCCAAGTGTTAAGGTGCAAATTTGATAGAAGACAAATTCACTTAGGGTTTTCCCTTCAAAGAGGCGGCTATATCCTAAAAAGGCAATAACTGCATATACCAATACTGTTAGGAACAGATAGATATAGATATTGGTTTTATACTTTTTGAACTCAGGGACTTTCTTTGAGAAAATAATAGTAATGGCTATACACATAGCCACTAAAAATAGCAGTAGTATCAACAGTTGCGGGTCGAACAAATTGATGAAATAATTCTTTAACTTTTTCATATACAAGTGTTATAACCTAAGATAGGGTCATTATTTTCTTTTAATTCAAATTGACTTTCTTCTTCTGAGAGCAATACACTTAACTGGATTTCTACTTCCAAAGGGAAAAAGTGCTCACAGAACATTGTTACAAATTTTTCTTTATTGCCCCCAAGTATATAATCAGTAAAAGCAGAATGCTTTAAGGGACCTATCTCAAGGGTCAGGTGCTTGGTATAATCTTCATAGGCTGTACCTGTGATCATATCCACTCCTAAGTAAATGTCTTCTCCCAAGCAAAAACCTTGTGATTCATCAGAATAAGTAGCAAACTGTCTTTCTTTAAGCTGTACTTCTTCTCCTAAAAGTTTTGAAAGTATTTGTACTGTAAGGGGTATATTACCTACTATTTTGTAGCTATAAGGCAATAATCGTATAAACTTAGAGACTAAGAGCGTAGGGAAATCTTTTGAAATGCCCCAAAGTTCATAGAATAGTGTAGAAATTTCGTTAGCATTGAGTTCCTTAAAGCTATCTTGTTCAAAGGATTCTATTTCTACCCCTAACTTAAAAATTTCATTCTCAAAAGGACTAAAAAAGGTACGAGCAGCTTTTTCTTCTTGTTTCCTTTCTCTGTAATCTTTGAGCATTGTTTCCACACCCTTGCCTTGAGTTTCATTCTTAGCATGGTGAGCGACGCTTTGGGGGAGTATATCGTACAAACTATCACGAGAAAGGCTTACCTCTATCAATTGGGTAGGATCGTAGTTGAAATCAGTAAGCTTTGCACTTAGTACATCGGTGCGATAACCACGTACAAATTGCCCTTGGTGTTTTACTATATATTCGTTGTCAGAGATGATTCCTTTGTCTAACAAATGGTTTAATAGCACTTCTGCCCTTATATCATAAGGTAAGTGATTTATCTCATTTATAACTCCTGTTAGGTATTCCATTTTGATAGTTCTTCAACGTTGCAAATATACAAATAAATTACAAAAGTGCAATTTTTATTTTTATTCTATTTCGTGTTGTTCGTTATGTCCTTTATGGGTAACGGATATTTTACCCCCTACAGCACACTGGCAGGTGCTTTTCTCAGTGAGGATTTTTAAATCGTTGATGGTATCTTTCTCTGCTGTTTGTTCCCATTTTGTAGGAACAGGCACACAAGGCAAGTAGCCTCCTGTGGTAGGCTTTAGTTTGCACAGACCAAAAGGCATTATATTCACATTGGCCTGTTTGTCTCCTTCAGTAGCAATAGGCTTGTCCTCAATAGTTACAAAATCTTGACTTGTAACATTGAGTTTACTCGTTGCTGCACCTTGATTGCAACTGAGTTCTGCAGTATCAGTGATGATTTGTGGCATAATATCTTAACTAAATAGTTTTTCTAACCAACTTTTTTTCTTTATTTTTCTGAAGGTCTTGGTACTCTTCCTCTCTTATTGATATGCTATTTTTTCTTTTACGTTTATTCTTTTTACTATTTTTCAAAGGAGGAAGTGTAGGCATATCCTTAGCATTTTCATTATAACGTTCGAACTCTTCACGAGTGTACTTTCCTGTTTTGCAGTTAAATATATATTCGTAATAAGTATCTATCAATATATCTATTCTTTCTTTAAAAACGATAACAGCTACCTCTCTGTTATTATTTTTAAATTCAATATATAATTTATCCCAATCCCTATTTTTACCTGTGTAGAGATCAATAACGCCATCTTTATGCAATACCTCTAAAATAGCATTAAATGTCCATTTACCTAATTTTGCTTCTTCATTTATCAGAGTTTCTTTACCATTCTCATCAAAGTAATGCCATATTCCTATTTTTACTTTTATTTCCATGCTTGCATATTTACCATAGGCTTTAAGATTACCATTTCCATAATAATCATAAAAACAATGATAATAGGCAGGTAAGGGAGGAATTACATCATAAAAGGTATAGTTCTCTCCTCCATAAAAAGGGCGGAAAGAAGATCCATCTTTTAATTTGTAATATTCTCCATATTTAGGATCTTTCTCGAAATCTTTGTACCTTGTATTCCATAGGTTAAAATCAAATTTTTCGAACATAATTGTATCTTTTAAAGAATTTTTGTTTTCTTGTGCCATCATATAATTTATTGTTAATACTACAATGTATAATAATATTTTCCTCATAAGAGATTTATTTTAATAAATAATGTTTTCGTATAGTCTCCCATTGCCATCTCCATAGTTGAAAACGATTTATGGGACTTCGTGCATTGCCAGATACAGGATCTTTTACAAAATGAGAATAGTCCATTATATTATCTGTAGCCATTGCTTCATACACATAATTAGTCCATTCTGTATAAGAAAAAGAATGTGGTAATGTCAAACCATGCAAACATTCGTGCGTTATTGTTTCTTTAGTATGTGTATTAAACATAACTCCATAGTGCTTATTTATTCTACTATATCCATTATCTGTAGATGCTACATCTAAAAAATATAAAGTAAAATATCTTCTATACAAGTTAGGATGTTCATTTTTAAATAAGGTCTCGAGATCTCTTTCTAATCCATCTGTTTTTAACATAAATCTTGAATCAATATCATAGATACTCTTTTTTGAAGATATATCTAAATTCAATCGTTCATTATTTTTAGTAGCATCTGTATCTATTATACTTGTTACCTTAATCAAAGCTTGTCCTAATATATTCTTAAAAAAAGATTCCCAATCTGGAGTGGGAGTACCACCTAACTGATCTACTTTCACTGATACCACCGCAACATCCAGTGTTTTTATTATTGGAACTACCATTGTTATACAGCCTGCAAGATGCTCTGTTATCTCACCATTGGACTGCTTTTTAACAGCATATACCTTTATGTTCTTGTCCTTTGTGAAGTTTTCTTTATTCTTGCAACAGATCTTTATAGTCTCGGTCTCTCTTGGATTATCTATCTTAACACGATCAATTCCTATGTTCTGATGCTCGCATTTTGTTAAATCAAAATTATCTATCTTGAAAAGTAAATAATCAGGTTTTTCTCCATTTAAAAATTTAATGTGTAAATCTATTTCTGCTGTATTAGTACCATAGTTCTCAGTGGCTGGAAATAAGGCAATATAGGATCTGTAATAGGAAAATATATTATATTTATCTTCTTCCACCCCATTTTGATTTGTTATTTCCTTTTGGGCAAAATTAAAGTGTTTAAAACTTTGGGCTAATTTTTCAAATGTATTATCACCTTTGTTATTTTTAGTTTCGTATTGAGGGTCTTGTTTGAAATTAAGGATGGTTTTTCCCAAAAACCTCTCTCTATACCATTTATTAGGGTCATCTATATAAAAATCTTTTAAACTTGATGCCTCTTGATTTTTTGGAATTATTGATTTTACCATTTTTTCATCACTATACTTATAGTATTTTCCAACCATATTTCTATAATCTACCTTATCAGTAATAAGTCCATTTTGTTCTCTAAGCCAATCAAATCCAAATTCACCTTTCCAAGTATCTTTAGGTCTGAAATATACTATTGTATTTGTTTCTGAAAAACTTTCTAATACTTCATAATTTTCTGCTTTATTACTATGTTCTGTTCCTCTTTCTCCCTTCACCTCAAGCAAGCCCTTAGAGTTCACTGTTGCCAACTCATCAGAGTGGATAAAGAGTTTTTCCAGCCCTGCCACATTGGTTTCTCGGGCTTCTATCTTGATTTGGTTATCAGAGTTGATAAGGGCTTTGCCAGCTTGGGTGTGGAAATAGTCGGCAATGAGTTGTTTCATAAATGGAGTAGTTACCAACATTTGTTGCAATACATTGAAGAAAGCTGTGTTGGCTACGTCCATCACTAAATTGTTGCCGGCACTAAGATTGAGGTCTTTACCTGCGCACAATGAGATACTCTCAGGGGCAGAAATCTCTATGTTCTTGCCTTGGGTATCGAATCTTAGGGTATTACCATTTTTGTCGGATAGCAAAATGCTTTCGTCTTCGGTGAAGATGAGTTTGTGGCCGCTGCGGGTTTGTATGGCTTTGATATCATTGTTTGTGTTGTGGAAAGGGCTGTATTCCTTGCCGTTGTAGTTGCTGCCTACTACAAAGGGGCGTTCAGCATTTTGGTCTTCAAAATCTACCCATACTTCTTCGCCTATTTCGGGGATGAAGTAAAAGCCTTTGCCACCTCCTGCGTGGGGTTGCACCACTCGTATCCAAGGAGTCTGTAATTTCTTGGCTACTTGCCAGATAAACTGTACCCGCACACGCCCTAAGCCCTTAGGGTCGTTGTTGTCCGTTACTCTGGCTATTTGCTGTTCGGTTCTCGGAAGGGCTTCGCCGTCATAGTAGTAGGCTATATACACATCAGGAATCGCTACAAACTCATTTTCATAGTCATAACCTGACTGGTGGTGCTTAATATCAATAATACGATAGCTCTCCATAGGCTTATCGTTGATGTCTTTGAGCTTTACAAAGCCCCCTATGCGCAGATTAGGATTACGGCTACGGCCTCTTACCTCCATTAGCTGCTCCCTGCTTTCTTTCTCTCGGCGAACATTATCGGCCAAGTAGTCACCCCTAAACTCTTCTGTAAAGGCATTGTAGGGAACTTTGGTTTTCTTGGTGAAGACTTTTTCAGAGGCTTTTACTGCGGCAAACTGGAACGGGTTACCCTTGTCTTGCAGGCGTATATTTTTAGTATTTTTCTCCTCCACTTCTCCTTTTTCTACCCCATAGGAGAGGTAACTAAAGTGTTGTGGCTGTATTTTTAGTTCAAAGGCAACCTCTATTAGGTCGTCACCCTCAGAGAGCTGAACGGTTTGTCTCGTCTCATTATTGAATTGTAATTGGGTACCATCGTAAAAAAAGAACTCTCCATAGCGGCGGGCAAGGCGCTGGATAAATTGGTAGTCAGATTCTTTGTACTGTACTACATAGGGGATTTTATATTTGGTATTAACCATCCCTTTGGTATTGACTTTTACATCTCCATACTCATTGGTGGCCTCTGCAATGATCTCAGGGAGGGTTTTATCCTCATAGGATTGGCATTCTTCTCCACTATCCAAAAGGATGCTAAGTCCATAGCCTGAGATATGCAGGTTCCCATAACCTCCGCCTTCGTTTCTTTTATCTGAGACCTGGGCAATGATTCCTTTAAACGACTGTACTACAGCGCCTTTGTGGTGAATATGTATGGTAATAGGTTCTCCAAGTAGGTTTTTGGAGTTTCGCATGACTTGTCCATAGAAGTCATCAATGGCAGTATCGCTTACCACAATGGTAAACTCATCATGGGCGTTGGTATGTTGGGTAAGATAGGTCTCAAAGGTAGTATTGTCCAAGAATCCCTGATCATTAACCGTAAGAGTGACCATCACCACAGGGTTATCCTTATCAGTAAGGTAGTCTTGGTAGCTCTTTACAGAAGAGAATTTCGCAAAGGTTTCTGGATCATTGGTACGACCAGGAACAGAACTGTTGTCCTTGGGGAGGTGGTTATCTGTGTTCATTGTTTAGTTTTTTGTTGGGACAAATGTACAAAAAAAATTACAAAAGTACAATTTTTTATTCTATTTCGTGTTATTCGTTATGTCCTTTATGGGTAACGGATATTTTACCGCCTACAGCACACTGGCAAGTGCTTTTCTCAGTGAGGATTTTTAAATCGTTGATAGTATCTTTCTCAGCTGTTTGTTCCCATTTTGTAGGAGCAGGCATACAAGGCAGATAACCACTTGTGGTAGGTTTTAGTTTGCATTGCTTAAAAGGCAGTATATTGGCATTAGCCTGTTTATCTTCCTCAGTAGCCATAGCTTTACCCTCAATAGTTACAAAATCTTGACTTGTAACAGTGAGGCAACTTGTTGCAGTGCCTTGATTGCAACTGAGTTCTGCAGTATTAGTGATGATTTGTGGCATAACTTATACATTTTAACTAAATAATCGCTTCCACCAACTCTTTCCTTTATTTTTCTGATAGCGTTGCCATTGTTCTTCCTCATAGGCTTTTCATTCTTCTTCGGTATATGAAATGCCATTGACTTTCCGCCTTGTGTCTGGGGTTTGATACTTTTTGCCATTTTCATCTATCCAATGAAGATATTTATTTTCTTCAGGAGGAAGTTTATCTATCTTATTAGGTACAATAGTTTTAAGCACATTTATTGCAGGAGCGTTTTCTTCTGCATACAAAATAAGATGACACAGTATCTCACCCGTATTGCCATCTATACGTAAGAAATGATTGTTTTTCCAAAACATTGTATTAGTTTCTACTTGCCAATAATTTCTATTTTGGTATACTCTTTTTTTGATAGAAGAAATGGGTATTTCTACTTCATCTTCTATATGTTCGTATAAATAATTAATCACATCTTCATAACTAAAATTCCATCCCTTATCGTGGTCAATGGTTTTGATAAGGGTAGCATTACTATCATAGCGATACTCTTTGCCAAGAAAGATATCTACGGGACGTGTTAAAAGGCATTTTCTTTTTATCTTCAATGTTTTTGCATCATATACCTTAAATATACAATAACTTGAATTATTAAAATATTTTTCGTAAGTATAATCATTTCCATAACCTCCTTCTATTTGTATTTTCCCTGAAGAGGTTTTCTTTTCATAAACATCTTTATCAATATTATCTGGATCTTTGATTAAATAATCCTTATATTCTTCTAAATGAAGAATATCAAATCCACTATCTATTGTTGGGCGATTGTTTTTATCCATTTTTTTATCATTTTTTAACTCATAAATATTTTGTGCATTACTAAGGTTTACCAATAGTAAACAACTAATCGTGATCAATTTTTTCATAACTGTTCAGGTCTATAATTGTTAGGTTCTGGAGCCGCTTTGCTACGAACTATTTTTATTTGCCAATAGAATAGATTATTCCTGTGATCTGAGTAATCCATAATATTGGTGGTCATTTGGTATCCAAATGAATATTCTCCATTACTTTGTATTTCTCTATTTCCTCCTTGAAGAGTTTGAGGAATATGATTTCTATTCTCAAAGGAATGAGGTAAACCCAAACTATGGTATACTTCGTGTGTTATCACAAATGGCTTTATACGGCTTGTAGTTACTACTGCCTTATTAGGGGTATAATAAGCTGTCGTAGTTAGCCTATCATCAAAATATTTTTGAGAGAAAAAGAATATAGGAAGGTAATCTTTATATCTTTTATTATACTCTGCTTCCAGATTGACTGTTTTTCCCCTTAATCTTTCATTTAATATAGCTTTTAACTTTTCTTTGAGCTTTTCCTTTAAATAAGTACTTAAATGTTGATGACCTGTAGGTGTATTATATAATAAATTGTTGTTACGAGTATAGGCTCTATTAAACTGATCTCTAAGTGTTATACCACTCAAATCTAAATCTACTTTTTTAAATATAGGATCTATTAAGGAATTTCTTAAATACTTACGTAAGTATTTTTTTTGTTCTAACAGCTTTGCTACTTCATATCCTTTTTCAGCTACTCCATTGTAGTCTACATCCGTGATCACATTCACCATTAGCAGTTTTACCACTTTGCGATTGGCTTTGCTATTAGGCATTACGTCCAAGACACCTACTATCTTTTTCTGCGCAGGTTGCCCATTAGTACCCTCTGTAAGAGCATACGCTTTTATCTGTTTTCCGTTTAAATCTCCAAAAGGCTTTAAGCACTCTATTTCAACAGTAATGCTTTTATGATTTCCAACTGATTTTGAGGATATTTTAAATATGTTATATCCTTCTGGTGGTGTGTAAGCTACCTCTGGGAGAGGGGGTTGTGGTGGTGGAGGTCCTACAGTAACACCTTGTTCACTAATATTAAAAAACTCACTCTCATATTCTATAAAGAGGTTGTTAGGCTCTTCATACACATCATATATGATATCAAGAGCTGCAACACTTCTTACTTGTTCATTTTCATTCTTATATAGGATAAGTTTAGGCACAAAATACCTATATGGTGTGCCATCGCGATCTATTGTTACATTTCTATACTCACTTTTAAATTTTTCGATTACCACAGTACTACTCTCAGGCTGAAAAGCGGTATTAAAATCATTGTTTCGATAAAATCCCATAAGCGTGTCTATTCGTGCTGTATCACCTATTAGGTTAGTGTCATTTTCTCTATACCAATCAAAGCCATAAGTAGGGTTATCACTTGAGGCAGAGTCATCTTCCCAATCGCTATTAGGTCTGAACATTACTAAGGCTTTGCCTTCAATTACAACGGGGTCTTGAGCAAGGCTTTCCGCCTTATTACTATGCTTTGTTCCTTGCTCTCCCTTCACCTCAAGCAGCCCTTTAGAGTTCACCGTTGCCAACTCATCAGAGTGGATAAAGAGTTTTTCCACCCCTGCCACGTTGGTCTCTTTTGCCTCTATCTTGATTTGGTCATCAGAGTTGATAAGGGCTTTGCCAGCTTGGGTGTGGAAATAGTCGGCAATGAGTTGTTTCATAAATGG
>NZ_KE150491.1:15419-47800 GCF_000411575.1 Capnocytophaga sp. oral taxon 336 str. F0502
TCTACCAAGGTATATTGCTCATTGATTTGTTTCTTTTGGGCTAATACTGCTTTGTAGAAAGCATCGGTAGGGTAATGATAAGGAAGCTCAGCAAGGTAACGGCTTGATGAGCAAGATGATAATGCAATTGTACTAAAAGTAACGAAAAGTATTTTTATGAGTTTCATTCTATTTATTCGGTTATGTTCGATTTTTTCCAAGCGACTTCATTATTTTCCCAGAGTACCTCTATAGTATCTCCTTCTTTAAATTCACCTGCTACAAGTTTCTTAGCCAAAGGACGGCGTAATTTGGCACGAATGATACCTTTTAAAGGACGAGCTCCATAGGTGGCATCATAGCCTTGTTCTGCTAAATGCTCTTTTACTTCTTGAGCAATATCAAGTGAGATGTTTATACCTTCTGTTAGGTTTAAAAGCTCTTTTTTCAAATGTATTTCAAAGATTTTTAGCGCATTTTCTTTGCTAATAGGTGCAAAAGGTACTATCTCGGTAAGACGTCCTAGAAACTCTGGTCGGAAATAACGACTCATTATCTCCAAAAGAGTAGATGAGGAAGGAATATTCCCCTCAGTAAAGGATTTGACAATAAAGTCAGAGCCTATATTGGAGGTAAAGAGGATAATGGCATTAGAGAAATCACCTTCTTTACCCAAACGGTCGTGCAACTTCCCTTCGTCCATTATTTGTAGGAATACATCAAATACTGAAGTATGGGCTTTTTCTATCTCATCAAAAAGTACGATAGAGTAGGGCTTTTGTCGGATTTTATTCACTAATAAACCACCTTCCTCATAACCTACATACCCTGGAGGAGCCCCATAGAGTAAGGCTGCTGAGTGTTCTTCTTTGAACTCCGACATATCGAAACGGATAATGGCGTTTTCATCTTGGAAAAGGAATTCGGCTAAAGATTTAGCCAATTCTGTTTTCCCTGTTCCTGTAGGGCCTAAAAAGAAGAAAGAACCTATTGGTTGTCCTGCTTTGCTCAATCCAGAGCGATTTTCGAGTACAGCCTCACTAATAATAGCAATAGCGTGGTCTTGCCCTACTACCCGTTCGGAAAGAATAGCATCCATATCACTCAAACGCTGTTTTTCCTCTTCTTTGAGTTTGCCTATAGGAATATTCGTTTTTTGAGAGATGAGTACGGCTAAATCCCATTCGGTGATGTAAGAACGTTTCTCTTGAGCCACTTTTTCAGCTTCGGCAATGAGTTTGCGACTATAGTTCAATAAGCTATCAGCAGTTTCAAAAGTAGTAGTTTGTTCTTCTTCTAAAAGGGTAGAGGCATCTAACAAAAAGGGAATGCGTTGTTTGATATCGTTCAATAACCAAGCAGCGTTCTTTTTGCGTTGCTCTTCTGTAAAACCTTGTGTATTGTCCTCCAAGTGAATTATTTGTGTAAGCAAGGCATTTTTTTCTTTTAAGAAAGATGCTCCTGCTGTTTTCACAACAGACATTGTATGGTCTATGAGGTCTATCGCTGAGGCAGGCAGACTTTTCTCTTTTAAATACCTTTTAGAAAGGCGTATGGCTTCCCAAATTGCCTCATCGGTTATGGCTATATGATGGTGGGTCTCATAAGCTGAAAGGGTTTGACGGAGCATTCTAAAATGGGTCTCATCGTCACTTTCTTGCAATTCTACCTTTTCAAACAAAGGTTCTAAACCTGATTTTTCTATTTTCTTGGTAAATTCATCGATAGTAGAAGTGCCTATGACAGTGAGTCCTTTGGTAAGTTCACTTTTAAGTAGATTTGCCATAGAGGAATCAAAAGAGTTACCTAAAAGTGCGTGTAATTCCTCGATGATAAGTACTGATTTAGGATATTGCTTGAGTTCTTGGGCTATGTTCTTGATACGGTCTTCAATCTCTCCTTTGTAGGAGGCTCCTGCTATGAGAGCTCCCATATCCAATTCAAATACAGCTAAGTTAGACAACACATCGGGGACTTGACCTGCTATAACCTTCTGTACAAAACTATTGATAAGGGTAGTTTTTCCTATACCTGAATCGCCTATGATAAGCACATTTTGTTTGCTAAATCTGCACAGTATTTCGGTAATTTTTTGAGTTTCGGCAACTCTGCCAACAGGTATTTCTTTTGAGACTTTAGCTTTGAGGACATCTTTTTTATTAACACAGTATTTTTGCAAAAAACCTTTAGCCGTGGAAGAAAGAGAAGCAGAAAAGAAAGGTTTTTCGGCAGAGGTAGCAGGAAGAGGAGTCGTTTCTAAGAGTTCGGCACGAGTTACAGGATAGGTTTTCATTTGGTCGAAATTAAAAGCTACTCCCTGAGTACTCAATGCTACAAATACATCCCATAAGGAGATTTCCTCTTCATCTAAAATTTCCCGAATAGCTTCTGCTTCAGTGAAGATAGTGTCTATCACTTCATCGGGGTCGCAGGAATAAGTGTTGGTAGCTTTTAGAGCTTCCTCAATGCGCACTTCAGCCCATTCTTCTAAATAGAACACATCGACTCCTTTAGATTCCAAGAGTTTTAAGAGTGGTAAATCTCTGTTGAGAACAGCTTTCAATAAGTGTCCGCCAGAGTAACGAGCGTTCATATTTTCACGAGCTATTTTCTGTGCTATCTCCAATGCTTTAGTAACCTCTGGGGCATAGCTCAATTTATTTTCTTCCATTGTTTTATTTTTTTGTTGTACAATAAATTTCAAGAACTCCAAAAAGACCTTTGGCACCGTATTTTGCAATAGCATCTTTCCCTTTTAAATAATTCATTTTAAAATCAATTTTATTCATATTTTTTTTTAGATACTTTTGTATTTTATGGCTATCTTCAGTTACAATTTGATTATCTAAAAAAAGAACATCTAATCCTTTAAAATAGTTGTATCCAAGCACCTGTTTGATATATTTCTCTGAATAATAAGGACGTTTCTCTCCTAATAATAGTAGTTCATTTTCAGAAATCATTTGAATATGACTATTAATAAATTGTTCTATGAGGGGATTTTCAATGCATTTTCTTGTTTCATAAGAATTATTATCATGCCTATTTTTAAGAAAAATAATACTATCTTTTTTTATGAATGAGAAAAAATATCTCTGTTCAGGAAATAATCCAAAACGAGGTTGTAAAATGCAAATATAATCATCTCCCATTATAAGTTTATGACTTCTTGACAAATCTAAATCATTTGCATTTTCTATTGGATAAGTAATAAAAACTTTTTCCTTATTTTGTGAAAATCCGCAAATACTCACAAGTACCATAAAAATTATATATATATTATTTAATATAGATAACAGACTCTTCTTTTTTGTATATTTTAACATATTCAATATAGGTTTGTTCGTTGTTTTCTTGATTAAAATTAAATTTATTAACCATCTGAGTTCTTTTTGTGTAATTATTATAGATAATATCTTTAATTAGTGAATTTTTATCTAATGACGAAATAGATAATTTTTCATAAAGTCCAACTCCATCTAAAGATCTATCAGAGATTTTGACTAAAATATTATATTCTACATCTTTCATCTTTTTAATTTCTCTTATTCCAACCCCATCTTTATCGTTTAAAAATTCTCTATTTATTTTGATTTTTTCTTCTAATTCTTTCATATATTCAGCATTAGAAAGTTTAATTCTAAATTTCAAGACACCTTTGTAGGCATATTCTACTTTAAAAGCTTCTTCTTCATCAGTATAATCATAGATGAGTCCTGGTGAAGATTCTCCATCGATACAGATAAAGTCTATTTTTCCTGTTTCAAATTGAAAAGCATGTTTTAGTTCGTGTAGCATATTAGCTTCAGAAGAAAAAAAGACTTTAGCATTCTGTCCATCATATTCAAATCTTGGTTCTTTGATATCTCTGACAAATTTGAACTTTAAGTCACTCATAAGAAGTACTTCGAGCTCTCTTACATATTGTTTTAATGTATCAATCCTTAAATTCAAATCTTCAATATCAGCTTTTTTTCTTTTACTTTGACGAATTAAATTATTTATTTTACTTTCAACTTTCTTTTTGATTTGTCTAATTTTCTCTTTTCCATCCTGATTGGGTTTAGAGTCTATTTTCTTTTTACTCAAGTCATCTAATTCATTTTGACATTCTTTGAGTAATTGCTCTAATGGGAGTTGGGAAATTCCATTGTTATATTTGTATAAAGTACTTCTAATTTTTGAAGCGAATAAGTCAAGTGTACTCATAATTGTTATATTTTTAAATTGTTATTATCCTTTTTTCCAGAATATCTTGCCTTTTACCTTATAGTAAACATATATATTTTGGATACAAGCGTTATTAACGTCCTTTTGCAGGCGCAAATTTTCTATTTTTACTTTCTTTCCAGAAATTTCTTTACAAAACTGTGCAAAAGGCATGATTTTATCGTCATTGATAACTACAGGGACTTGGTAGTTCTCACAAAGATAGTCTTTGAAATCATCTTTGGTTTTAGCTTGAGAGGCTACCCCATTGAGAAGCAGGATAAACTGCTCATTAGAAATATCAGGGACTTTTTTTGTAGAAGGAGGTGTGTCTTCTTTTTTAGGAGTTTTAGGAGCTACGGGAATATTGGTAAGCATATCTACCAAGGGGTCTTTCTGTGCTTTGCCCATAGGCAGCGAAAAATCGCTATGAGGTTGTTCATATACATAACTCTCCATATCTATAGGTTCTTTAGCAACAACGTGCTTGGGAGCTACATAGATAGTTTTGGTAGCAATGTGGTCTAAATCTCCATTGACGATAAGGGTAATCTTCTTTTGTCCTACGCGTTTGAACTTATAGGTTACAGAATCACCCACAGCATCAGTAGAGGAAGTTTCTCCAAAACTCCACTCGAATGAGATGCCTCCTTGTTTTTGTCCTATGAATTTAGTGGTTTCACCTAAAAAGACCACATCAGGAGCTTTGATAGTAGGCAGGTAGCCTACTTGTTGATTGAGAGAGGTAATGGTAAGCACCTTTTGAGAAGTACAAGAGCCATTGATAGTAAGAGTTACCACATATTCTCCAGTCTTTTCATAGGTGTGGAAAGTACGCTGTCTAAAATCGGCAGGAGAACCATCGCCAAAATCCCATTTCCACGATTTAGCATTTTTGGTTTTATCACCAAACTCAATGACTTCCTTCACAGCATAGCTATCGGCAAAGACATAGAAGTTAGCTTCCTCGCAATCTACGTGACGAGAGCATTGGAAAATGAATAAGAAAATACCAAGACAAAGGAGTACTCCAAAACTCCAATAGATTTTAGGGTCAAATTTAGGAAAAAAACCAGTAGAATTATAATTCATATATCTTCTTGTTAAACAAACAATAGTAAATTAGAGGCGCAAATTAGTATTTTTTGACGAAACAACCAACGAAATTCAAATATATTTTCGTTTTTAGCTTATATGAAAATTATAAACACTTATTTATCAGCAGTATATAAAAACAAAGAAAACCAGCAAAATATCAGTTCTGCTGATTTTCAAAATGGAGATATACAGGTTCTTTAAGGAATAAATGCTACATTTTAAACCCTCGAGAGTTTCTGTTAAGAGTCTCTCTTACAAACTCTTTCGTAGGAGTTGGAGTTTCTTGAGTTTCGCTTTTTTGGCTCTCTTGTGATAGCTCTTTATTGAGTTCTTCTGCCTCTTGTACCTCTTGTTTTTCGGCTCCTTCTTGAGCCTCTTGTGGAGTATCGGAGGAGAGCGAAAGTTGTATTTTCCTATCGAGGGCTGAGAGCTCAGTTTTAAGCTCGGAGAGCTGTGTTTCTTTGCCCCATACTTTTTCGATGATTTCCTTTAGGAGAGGAATATCCTTTTGAACAAGAGCAATCTCTTTTTCTTCCTTTTCCATCATTGCAGGGATTTTCTCAATGGCATTGACAAAATTCATCACAGCCAAGTTAGGGTCACTTGCCAATCGTCCGTTGTTATAGGTGTACTTGATACCACCTTCTCCTTGTACAAAAAAGCGGTTTTCTTTTAGGTCAAGTTCGTCTTTTTTGGAGACTTCAGTCTTTACCAATATCTGAAAACCATAAAGACTTCCTATTTCTTGATATTCGCCTTTGGTACGAGCGTTTTGGGCATAGTCCTGTAATTTTTGGGCTAACTGCTTTACACTGCTCTTTTCGTCTAAACCCTCCAAGCGCAAGGCATTGACTACCGAGCCATCTTCTCGGCGTACGGCTTTATCTGAAAAGTTTTGCCAATCCGTCTGAAAACGATACAAGCGATCTTGTAGGGCTTTCAAATCGCTACAGAGGTTATCTAAACGGTTTTTGGAGGTGTATTTAGAGCGTAAGAACGTTTGTTTTTCACTCTCTAAAGCCCCAATCTTCTTTTCCAACTTTGCTTTTTCGAGCAAATCGGTATTTCCTGAGAGAATAGCTACATATTCAGAATAGTTCATTCCCGACTTTTCGTCCATCGCTCCCTCATCAATGGTTCGTTTACCTAACTTATTGTTCTTAAGCTGGTCGATAAAAAGCTGTTTGTTAAACAGTAGATTGAACTTGTATGAGTCCAAAGATTTTTCAACGGCATAGATAATCACATCCACCTTGTTATCAGCAAAATATTTGGCTACTTCATTGCCTTTACGAATGGCACGTCCGTCCCTTTGTTGCAGGTCACTGGGTCGCCAAGGGGTATCCAAGTGGTGTACAGCAACGGCTTTTTTCTGCGCATTGACTCCTGTGCCAAGCATATCGGTAGATCCAAAGAGTACCCGTATCTTGCCTTCGTTGGTGTCGCTGATGAGTTGTTTGCGCATTTTGTCGTTTTTAGCCTCTTGGATAAAACGGATTTCGTGAGCAGGAATGCCATAGTCTTCTACTAATTTGCGTTTGATTTCAGTGTAAGGATTCCATTCATTAGGCTTGTAAGTACCCAAATCAGAAAAGACAAACTGAGTCCCTTTTTGCGCTTTGTACTTTTGGTAATATTCATTGATTTTCATCGCACAATGAGAGGCTTTGTTATCGGGGTGGTCTTCATACTTATCGGAGATCATTCGCATATCTAAGGACATTTTACGCGCATAATCAGTTGCGATAAGCATTTTGGCTTTTTCCTCGGATTCGGATAGTGGTGCACGTCCCAAGAGGGTTGCATTACCCGTTTTGGCAAACTCCATTAGTTTTTGAATGAATACCTCTTGATCGGGTGTAGGGGGTATATTGTGTAAAATTTCGTTCTTTTCGGGTCTGTCTATCCCAACATCCTTTGCGGTTCTATAATCAGTTATTTCGGCGTAAAACTGCGCTAATTCGGGTACTTTGATAAAGTAGCGGAAGCGTTCTTTCTGCACAATGTTATTAGCCACTGAAAATTCGTAATCGGTGGTCTTACGAGCATAGATCGCTGCCCACGCATCGAAACAGTGAATTTGTTGCTTTTCTAAGGCTTGAGGACGCAGGTATTTAAAAAGCAAATAAAGCTCAGTAAGTGAATTGGAAATAGTTGTTCCGGATAGAAAAGTAGCCCCCATATCCTTGCCAGTGCGCTCTTGAATAGTTCGCAAGGCAAAAAGCAGATTCAGTGCTTTTTGACTGCCTTGAGAGTTTCCCAATCCCGCCACTCTATCGTGCCTTGTATTGAACATTAAGTTTTTGAACTTATGGCTTTCATCTACTAAGAGGTGGTCAATGCCCATCATCTTAAAATCTACTGTATCATCGGTGCGCTCATTGATGTCGTGTTCTAAGGTTTTGAGCTTTACCTCTAGGTTTTCTTTACGCTTATACATTCCTTTAATCATCGCACGAGAGACTTCACTGCCTTGTTTTTCCAACTGCCAAAGACTCTCTTCAACATCTTGGAGTTCTTCTTGCAAAATGCTCTGTTGCACCTCGGGGGATTGCGGTATCATCTTAAACTGGTCGTGGGTGAGAATCACGCAATCCCAATCATTGTTTTTGATGTCTCCAAAGATACGCAAACGCTTTTGAGGGGTAAAATCCTCTTTGCCAGGGTAAAGGATTTTAGCAAAAGGATAGGCACGGCGATAGGTCTCGGCTATTTCGTGTACATTGGCTTTAAGCCCTATAATCATCGGTTTGTGCGCTAATCCTAAACGCTTCATCTCTTGAGCGGCACAGCACATAATAAGGGTTTTACCAGCACCTACCTCGTGGTCGCAAATCGCCCCATTGTTGAGCTTTATCATCCAAATAGCATCTTTCTGACTATCATACAAATCCTCTATGCCTAAACTCTCTCTATCGAGTCCAGGGAAGGACTGAAAAGAACCATCGTACTGCGGACGTACAAAACAGTTAAAAGACTGATTGTACTGCTCAGCTAAGCGGTCTTTAAACTCCTGACTCTGCTCTAAGAGCCACAGAGGGAAAGCATTGCGTATTTCATCAATCTTGCTGTTTGCCAGTTGAATTGCCTCCATATCGCGCACCTTGACTTCCTTGTCGTCTATCTTGATTTTCTTGGTAATATCAGGGGTAGTATTTACTAAGGCGTGTTTGAAGAGGGCAATACCATCGTAGGTTCTGCTCTCACTTTTTACAGCGTATTTCTCCCAGATATGTAAGTTCTTTTGTCGGCATTCTACTGAAAACTCATCGGTTTGAGCGCTGTATTGCACACCTACCTTGGTATCGAAAAGCGAAGAGGCAAAATCACTATAGATTTGTGGGGCTATCCAACGCTCTCCCAAGTTAAAATCTAATTCTTCAAAAGGAATAGGGGTAGGAATTACCTGCCTGAGTCCCTCTAAAGCGTGCTCAATTTCTGATTGTTTAGGATGTTCAGAGTGAGTATTTTTATATGCTTCTACGGCTTTGATTTTAGTAAAGACATCCCCCGCTTGCCACTTTTGAGCAATTTGGTATTCGTCTTCTATAGGATTGTAAAAGAGTTTGCCCTGTAACTGTGCTTTGACTTCTTCCTCATTGGTGTTAGAAAGCTCAGTTATGTAGGGAATATCCACCCTGCCTAATTCACTTAGGGAAGTGAGTAGTGCCTCTTCAGCAGAAATGTTTTCATTCTTCCTCAGAGAGAATACCACAGGCTTGTGAAAGATATCTGCTTTTTGATAAACACCGTTTTTGATACGCTCTAAGTAAGGGATTTCAGCGCCTGAGGCATCGGTTTTTATTAGCTTGATATTATCAGCACTATTTAGCCGACCATAGTTCTTGACAAAAGTATCGTAAAGGGCGTTAAGATTTTCTCTTTCCGTAGGATAAGGGGTATAGGTAGTAGCCTCTTTATGGTACAAATTGGCATAAGTATCACGCAGAGCGATATAGGCAATGGCTTTTTGTCTTTCCAAAGAAGAAAGTGCAAGAGGCACAAAGGTAGCAGCTGTTTTGTTCTTATTGAGATCTTGCAAAAAGCCCACCGTATCGGCTTGTACTACCAAAGTATCTTCTCTGAAATGAGGCAAATATTCTCCCTCAAAAGATACAGGTTCTTTTAGTAATGATACCGCAGGAGGCGTGTAATACAAAGCAGGAGAAGCTTTTGAAAGCACCTCTGTTTCATTCCCTTGATTGACAGGATAAGTAAAAGAAAACAAGTCTAACTTTTGAGCATTCCCTAATTGAGAGGTAGTTGTTTTCTTCTTTGTTTTCTTTTTAGCTCCTGTGGGTATAGTAGGGACTGTTTTAGCTGAAATGTTGGGAGGGCTCGCTAAAGTAGCGGTGGCTTCCTGCTCTGATAGAAAATCAAAGAGACTTAGCTGAACGACTTTGGGTTCAACTTTTTGATTCTTAATTTCTTTTGACTCTTTAGAGGTGAGATTAGCATTGGAAATAACAAAGGAAGGCTCGTTGATTTTGCTTTCAATTTCAATAAATTCTTGCCGTTCAACCTTTTTTACCTCAATTTCCTTTACCTCAATTTTTTGTGAATTAACCTCTTGTAGCTTAATTTGTGTTGTTTGGCTTTGTTGTGCTGTTTCAGGCGATAGATAATGTGCTTTAAAATCGCTTAGGATTCTTTCTTTTATCTCCTTGGCAATACCTTCTACTCCTTCACTATGGGTATAGACCATTGCAGGCTGTCCGTATAGGTTGGTGCCTGCAAGAGCATCCGTACAAATAACGTTTTCTCTTTGTGAAAGATACTCGTTTTGTAGCATCCCCTGTGGTAGCCTTGCTGTATTGCAAAACTGCTCTTCTATAGGGTTTAAAGCGCCTCTTTGACTGTCTTTTTGAAGGATGATAAGATCGCTTCCTGCTTCGGTACCTGCATAATCGGTAAAGAGGTTGTTAGGCAGGCGCACGGCAGAGACAAGGCGCGCATTGGAGAGCATCGCTTGGCGGATAATCTCATTTTGAGGACTATCGGCTACCCCTTGAGAGGTGATATAGGCAAGGAGTCCCCCTTCCTTTACCATATCCAAGCCCTTTAAGAAAAAGTAGTTATGCACCCTACGGGAGGCTTGTACCTTAGCAGGATCGCTACTACGAGAGTAACTCAAATCAAAGACAGCGGTATCGGAAAAAGGGATGTTGCTGGTTACCAAATCAAACTGGTTCCTTTTCAGTGGGCTGATTTGTTCGAAGCCATCGATATGTACTTGCTCCTGAGGGTAAAGATGAGAGAGCACCTTGCCTGTGAGTAAGTCCTTTTCAAAAGCAGTAACCGCAAGAGAGGGGTGCTCTTCTTTAAAAGCACGGATAAAATTGCCTCCTCCTGCCGAAGGTTCTAACATTGTTTGCAGAGGTACGCCTGTTTCCTTTATTGCTGAAGCGATAGCCGAGGTAAGACGCATTGGGGTATAAAAAGCCGTTAGTACAGAATTTCTAAGGCTTTGTACATAGTTTTGGTATTGCCTTTCATCAGCGGAATGTTCTCTAATAAGGGCATACAGACTCCTTACATCTTGCCAAAAGACTTGGTCAGCTTTTGACCAGTACTTTAAATCAGCTTCAGACTGGTGGGGATTGAGGATAAACTTCAATCCCCCGAAGCCTGAATAGTGTTGCAAGAGTTCTCGCTCTTCTTGGCTTAGAAGCGTGCGCTTTTGCTTCTCTAAATCGAAAGCCAATGCTAGTGCACGAGCATTGCGATTAAAGCTCAGTCGTTTAAGATATGCCATTTTCTTCTATCCATAGTTCGATGGCACCCGTAAGTTCTGTGTAGAGGGATTGATAGGCAGCAGAGTGCTGAAAATCCTCATCAATTTCATTCTCGTACTTTTTAAAGTAAGGAACCAGTTCAGGGAAGATTTTTAAGGCAAAAGGGCGCAAATCCTCATCGGCTAATTGAGTATCGAACTCCTGAGAAACGACCTCAAAAACCATATCAAAGGGAGAGAAGAAGAGCCCATCGAAGAGTACTCCTGAGGCTATTTTATCACATTCAGGAATACTGATACCCGCTTCAAAAGCCTCTTGGTAAGCCTGCGCAGCATACTCACTTCTGTCCTTGATAAAGACAGTGTCAGCTAAAAGATTAGGAAAGCTCGTTTGTAACAGCTCTTTGAGTCTTAACTCGTAATAAGACAATGACCCTAAGGTACTGTCAGTGATCTGGGGTTTGGTTTGTGTTTCTTTCATTGTTAAAATTACTTTTAATGGGTTCAACAAATTTTTGATTTTTACAAAGTGTCGTTCTGCAAAGATATATTTACCACGATTTTCCAAATAGGGCAAAAAGGCTCTCCTCCCTTTTCAGGGACATCTGTTTTTAAAAGGGTTCTTCTAAATTTTTTCCCTGTGCTAAGAACTCTCTCTTTGAGCCTCTCGGCCAGTTCTTTCTCCTTGATAAAAGAAAGAACATAGCCCAAGCGCTGGAAAATAGAAACAGGTGTAGAGAAGATTACCTCTGTAGGAAGTTCTTGCCAACTCAGATGTTTTTTAATCCTTTGAATTACCTCTACTGCTTTTTGAATGCCTCCTATCTCTTTTTCATAGAGGAGCAAATCAACCGCAGTGAGCTCCAAAGAGGCTACCCGCAAAGTTCTTTCCTCTATAGAAAAAGGTAAGGTTTTTCTTTTTACTCCTATTTCTCTTAAGTTTTTGATATCCTTTTTGACAAGGTAACGAATCTTACTTTGTCCCCTAAAGGAATCTCTCAGCGGAGGTAAGGAGGTTATCACTGTAATTTCATTTGCCTGTAAAGCCTCTTTGGGAGATAGATGTACTTCTACTGCGCTGAGTAGGGCTACATAGTATTCCCTTTTTAGGTGTTGCATCAGTGTTTCAATGTAGAAATAGGGTTTTCCCTCTTCTCTGATAGCTCTGTTATCAGTAGCATTACCAATGTCCACAAAACGGACGATGCTATAGATGCCATTCCAAAGAGGCAAGAGCTTTCCTTGCTTTTTAAGTGTCCCTAAAGTATTGAGAATAGTTTTTTCTTTAAGGTGAGCAAATACCTCTTTTAGCTCCTGCATAGAAAAGCTGTAAATACCCTTTTCCTCCAATGATTGTATCCACTTTCGTATGGTTAGTCCCTTCATATTGAAAATATATATTGTTGCAAAACATTTGCAAAAGTACTATATTATTTCTAAAGAGCAAATATTTTGGAACAAAAAGTTATCAACAGGAGGACTAAACTTCACTTAGGCTATGGTACATAATCCGTTGTGTTAGCTCACAGACTTTCTTTACTGAAAGTTTACCTAACTTTTGTTAGTATTTTCGCTTTTTGGAAGTTTTCTCAGGAAACTCAAAAGCAGTTTCACCATTTTCTTTCAGACGTATATAGGCATCGAAAGTGCTGCCTGATTTGCTTTTCATTCCTTTTATCAGAGGTGTTTTTCCTTTTTCAAAGAGCGTTTTGAGCAACTCATCAGTAAGAGGTTTGCCACATACATTCCTAAAAAGCACATAACCACAGTCCTCATCAGGGCATTTGGCTACCTTTTCAAACAGTAATAAGGAAGCATTTCTGCATTTAGGACAGGTGATTTTGAGTTTTTCTTTTTGGGGTATATCCATAGCCAAAAACATATCAGTAAGACTATGGGTATAGGCTTCCATATCCGAAGAAAAACTATCGGGAGAGAGCTCTCCTTGTTCTATCTTTTGCAATTGACTTTCCCATTCGCCTGTAAGGGCAACATCGGCTATAGTAAGTGATTTTACCCACTCATATACCTGCATTCCTTTATCGGTAGGAATAAGAGACTTTTGTTTGCGCTCAATATAATTGCGCTTTAAAAGCGTCTCGATAATAGCGGCACGTGTGGCTGGAGTACCTATACCTGCTCCTTGTAATAACTCACGTTGCGCCTTATCTTCTAAGGCCTTTCCTGCTGTTTCCATAGCCCCCAACAGTCCTGATTCGGTATATAAAGCAGAAGGTTGGGTGGTTTTAGAAAGGATTTCAACGGCTTTAATCTTTATACTTTCTCCTTGTACAAGTTCAGGCAGCACTTGATTGCTATCACCTTCATTGTCTTTTTCACTGTCTTTGGCAGTTTCATCAGAGTAAAAACCACCGATAGCGCGCCAACCCGCTTGTAACACTTGAACACCTTTTACCAAGAAGTCAGTGTGCAGAGCCTCCAGTAGAGTCTTTTGCACTTCTTTTACACAGGGTTCAGATACCGCTTCCAAAAGTCGGGTGGCAATCATCTTGTAAATAGTGTTTTCTTTTGCTGTAAGGTTGGTAGGAAAGCGCTCTGTAATAAGAAGTCCGTGATGGTCTGTTACTTTCAAATCATTAACCATCTTCTTATTCAGCGTCCCAATTTTCACAAGTTTAGCTTCGTTGGCGTATGCCTCACTTTCTTGTAACAAACGTATCAGCTGTGGGATTTCTTCCCATACATCCTCTGAGATGTACTTACTACCAGTACGTGGGTAAGTAATGTATTTTTGCTCGTAGAGACTTTGAGCGATTTGCAGGGTCTCATCGGCTGAAAAGTTCCATTTTTTATTAGCTTCTTTCTGAAGACCTGTTAGATCATAGAGCAAAGGAGGTTGTTCTTTTACCACTTCTTTTTCAGTGGAAATCACCTCGGCCATAGGAGACTTTTCTAATTGTTTTTGTAAGGCTTCAGCTTCCTTTTTATCCTCAATTTTAGCTGAGATACTGAAAAAATCAGTATAGCTTTTTTGGTGCTTGAGTCGTAATTGATAAAAAGGTTTCTTTTGAAAATGTGTGTGCTCTAAAAATCTTTTACAAACCATTGCTAAGGTAGGTGTTTGCACCCTTCCTAAGGAATAAATCCCTTCACCTACGGCTATACTCAGGGCTTGGGTAGCATTGATACCCACCAGCCAATCAGCCTCACTACGCTTTTGAGCAGAGGCATACAGCAAATCAAAAGCACTTCCTTCTTGCAGATTGCCAAGTCCTGTTTTGATACCTTTTTCGGTTAAGGAGCTAATCCAAAGCCTTTGAAAAGGTTTTTGACAGTGCAAATATTCATAGATATAGCGGAAGATCAGTTCTCCTTCACGACCTGCATCGGTGGCGACAATAATGGAACTACACTTCTTAAAAAGGCTATCAATGATTTTAAGTTGTTTTAAAGCCATAGGGTCTGACCTGTAGCCTTTCTTATCTTCAGGGATTTGCTTGGGTACCAGCACAAAGGGATGAGGTAAAATGGGCAGGTGTTCTCTGTGAAATCCTACACAACCATAAGCCTCTGGGAGGGCTAATTGCACTAAATGTCCCAGAGCCCAAGTAACAGCATAATCATTACCTTGCAAATACCCATCTTGTTTTTCACTTGCCCCCACTATAGCGGCAATCTCTCTTGCTACACTGGGCTTTTCTGCTAATATAACTTTCATTTTTCTACGTGTATTGAGGTTAAAAATTAGAGTTATACTTTGCGTCCTTTGGACTTCTTAGCAGTTTCTTTTTGAGCTGTTTTTTCTGATTGCTTTTGAGGTTGTTTTTCTTCTTTAGCTTTGGAAGTTTCAGCTTTTTGTTTGGTAGAAGAAACTTTATCTGTAATGTCCTTTTGAGGATTGTTAAAGCTCATCTCTACTTTGCCTTTGTCCTTGTCAAAAGTAAAATAACCGCTATAAGTTTTACCTGCTTTGCTCTGTAAACCTTCTAAATAAACAGGATTACCCTTGCTCAGTTCCTTGTGTTGCTCTTCGGTAAGAGTTACTCCTCGTATGACTGTAGGAGCCTCAGTGAGTTTCTCTTGATTAGCAAGTTTAGGAGCTTTGTCTTCAAAAAGAAATTCCACATAACGCTTGTCGGCATTGAACTGCACGGTTGCGTTAAAAGGCTCTCCTTTTTTAGAGGTCATTCCCTCGACAAACAGAGGCTTGCCTTCTTTGAGCGTTTGTTTTTGCTCCTCAGAGAGTTTGACTCCTTTGATTTCATCGGGGACTTTGATGTGTTCACTGCGCAAGGCAATGATTTCATTGGTGAGCCTATCAATACTGATAATAGAAGGGATTTTTTCTCCTGTCTTGGTATTGGTAAGCTCAACTGTACGTCCCATATTTCCTGTGGTAAGCAGGTTCTTTTTATCCTCTTCTGAAAACTCGTGACCAAAGAAAGGATAATCCAATTGTGGTTCCTTGCGCATCCCGTGAATGGCTACTGCTACTTTTCCATCAACTTCCCTTAGGGACAGACGAGCATCAAAACGGGTTACTGTAGAGCCTAAATTGAAACTAATAGGCACCAGTTCATTGGTTTTATAGCCTTTCAAGAGGGGCTCTAATAGGTTCCTCTTCTCTAAAGACTCTCGACTCACCCCTAAGTTTTGTAACGTTTCCCAATCAATAGCATCAGGGTTGTACTTGAGTTCCTCTTGGGCAGGAGTACTTTGAGATTGTGCCTGAGCAGGAGCTTCTTGTGCTTGCGCTTGAACAGGAGCTTCAGGAGGGGTCTGAGGGGTATGAGCCACGGTAGTCTCTCCTTCTTGTTTTAGAGTAGCTGCTTTTTGCTCTTTTTGAACATACTCTTGAGGAGAGACTTCGTACTTCTTGAGGTATTCCTTACCCTTTTCAGTGAGCTTTGCCAAATGGTTTTGGAGTTTTTCTATCGTATTTACCGATTTTTCTATCGGTATTTTAAAGAAAGAAAAACGAGAAGGGTTCTGGGCTTGGCGCATAAAGTTGCTAAAGAAATTAGACAGCATATTACCTTGCTTGTCTACTTTCATAAAGTCATCCAAGGATTTGCTGTCAGCAGGAGCCGTTTTTAACTCTCCTTTCTCATCAATTCCTTTTACAGCCTTAAGCTGTTTTTCTTCTTTGTCAAATACCAGTAGGATATCTGATAGTTGTTCATCCACTGGGATTTGATTGTCGTAATTTGCCGTATCGGCGTGTTGATTTTCTGCCATTATTTAAACATCTTTTTAATTTGGGGGTAAAATTACTCCCTTTGTAAGACGTTTAAGAGAGGTTGTCCTTTTTAGGCATAGTATTTCCGTTTTTGGCTTTTAAAGCTGTTACAGGCACACTGAAATGTTCTCGGATAAATTGATGTACATCCGAGAGCTTATAGTATATTTTGCCTGATATGGTATAATAAGGCAGTTTGCCATTGGAGCGATACCTCTGCAGGGAACGTGCAGAGATTTTAAAGGTGAGCATCAAGTCTTGATTGTCCAAGAGTTCCTCGCCATCCAAGCTGTTTTTGCGTTTCTCAGCTTTGTCTATTTGCTCTTTAAGCAAATCAAAACGATCCATAATGCGTTCCATCCACGCTATAAATTCTATTCTGTCGATTTCCATTTTTTATATTTGTTTAATACTTCGATTGTTAGATCTTAATCTTAGAACACCTAAAAGTTCTTCTTATCCTTGTGAGTTCTTGTTATCCTCCAAAAGTTCTTTTAGCACACAGCCCATTCCTAAGAGTTGGTCATTACCCTCTTGAGGAACTAAAATGCCCATTTCCTTTAAGGTGCGGATATAACCTTTTGCGGTGCGTTCCTTTACATCAGTCCTTTTTTGAATTTCTATGTTCAGCTCTTGAACTGTCCACAAAGTTCGCTCTTTAAAAAGAGGAGAAACTAACGAGGCTAAGGTACTGGCTTTGTTAGGTTTTTGGTCTTCGTTTTTCTGATTGCCTACATAACTATGCATTCCCAGCTCATTATTCCATCTAAAAAGTATTTGTGGGGTATCGCTAAGACTGCCATTGCGTATTTTCATCGGTTTGACCGCTGAGATAGGACTGTTCTTCTCCCTTTCGATAGAAAGCACTGCTGTTGCTTTGCGTTGTAGTTCAGAGCCTAAATGACCTCGGAGTTTAAGTCCGCTGGGGGTGAGGTGTAACACACATACGATACAGGTTTTGTAATTACCTGCCAAAAGGTAAAGCTCTTCTATGAGTTCCACACTTTCTTGCTCGTTATTCACAGCTCCAATAAGGTCGGCTATGCCATCGATGACCACCAAATGCACTCCTGCACATTGGTAGTAAAAACTCTCCAAGCCTTCACGAATGACCTTTAATCGCTCTCTGCGAGGGAGTTGGGTGAGGCAAAAGGCGTGTAGCAAATTAGGAAGAGAGGTTAGTTTAGCTCTTTTAAGCAGTTTGCTGATGTTTTGATAGAGCTGGTCTTGAGACTGTTCTGTATCGAAAAATAGCACCACTTTATCTTTGGGGCAAGGCAGTAGCGTTGTGCCCAATGTGTCAATAGGAAGGTTCTTACTGTTAAGACAACCTGCAATGAGGGCGCTTACATAATGACTTTTGCCTGTGCCTTCGCCTCCTGTAATACCCAATAAACTACTCTGTACTCCTACAGGAGTTTTGCCAATAGAGATGATTATTTCTTGCTTTTGGGGAGGTTTATCCCATTGGATTTCGCAGTTTTTAAGTAGTGATAGGCTTTCTTCATAGTGTTTGCTAAGGGTCTGATAAAAGAGTTGCAATAGGTCTCTACCCGTTTTACCTTGCGCAAAATAATCAGATATATCTTTATCCTTTTTAGTACCTGAAAGAGGTAAGACCAAACGAAATACTTCTAAAGGTGCTAATTGGGCTTGTTGCTCTAAAGAGGCTCTTTTACCTGTTTCGTCGCTATCAAACAAAAGGACTAAATGTCGGAATCGCATTTTTAGCTTTTGGAGTTTTTGTAAAGGAATGTGTGCTGTTTCACTATTGAAACAGATAGCCGAAAAGCCTCTACTGGCTAAGCTCATTACATCTTTTTCACCTGCGGTGATAAAAAGAATGTCGCCTTGTAGTGGTAGCTGAGACTCACCAAAGCAATAGTTTTCGGGATTACCTCCATAGAGAAAACGCAGTTTAGAAAAAGGACGATAGACCTTTAAATGCTTTTTAAAAAGGTAAGCAAACATCCACTCATTATAAGTGGAGGCAATAATGTAAGGTTTGCCGTCTTTATTAATACTTGAATAGCTTTGCAAAGAGATTACATTGTATTTGTTTAGGATTTCTTGGGTGATGCCGTATTTCTGCCAATAGGCTAATTCTTCTTGGGTAAAAGGTTTTTGGGTGAATTGGTAAGAGATAGATTTTTTGGTTTCTACTTGAGTGCTTTCTATGGTGATAGTAGGTGGTATTTTAGGTTTTTGTGTAATTATAGAGGTGGATTCCTCTAAACCCAGATGTAAATCTCTATTGATAATCTTTAAGATTTCGATAAAATCAGAGGCATTTCGGCAGTCCAATTGATAGAGATAACCTACTAAGAAAAAACAGTCACCCCTAAAAGTATCGTTGCCAAAATCTTTCATCTTATAAATCCCCTGTCTGTCCTTATAGATATTGCAGGAAGCATTTTTATCGTCATAAAAAGGGTTTTTAAAGTTTTTACCTACCCGCCAGCTGCCTTGTAGATAGTGCTGAAAGACCTGTAGTCCTCCTTCGGTTCTACTTAAAATATCTTGCTTTTTCAACATAACCTTTGGCTTTTTGAGTGAGAGATTGCAGGTAGCTTTCAGTGTTTTCTACCGATTGACTGATAAGGAGTTTGCGAATGCTTCCCAAGGTATAGAAATACTGTCCATAAATTTTGGAGTAGGTGATTTCATTGCGTTTGCGCATTCGCCATAGGGTTTTCTCACTTAGGTGGAGATATTGACAGATTTCTTTTTGGTTAAGCCACAAACTATCCCACTCAATAGGCTCTTGTTTGATTTGGTTTTCAATGCTTTGGAGTTGCTCCATAAGGGCTTTCCAAGCGGATTCTTCAATGGTGATTAAATTCATTACGTATAGGGTTAAATTCTCGGCGACAAAGTTCTGACAAATACCAAACATAAACTGCCAAGTACTACCCATTGAAATGTGCATTTTAACGCAGTTGAAGTGATTTTTATTTATTTTATTGGTTATGAGTGTATTACAAGATAATTGTAACGTGTTTTTGGAGTATAAACTACTTTTATAGGAAGAAATGTATAAAAAATGCCAATGGGTTATAATGGGCTTTTTTTCAGAAATGGAGGTAAAAGTGTGTGTAGGGAGTTTCCATAGAAGAGTTAAATTGAAAATAATAAATATAATTGAAAATAATGAATATAATATTTGATTATAAATCCTTCTCCCTAAAAAAGGGAAACTATCTATTTCCCTAAAAAACTGATTAAACAATGTTTAAACGTTTTTATTTGAAGTTAGCAAAACTACTTTTGGTCGGAGTTGTTTATATGATCTAGTAAAGCCGCTTTTAAAGCATCGAGGAAAGGTGTAAGGTTCTTTGAGCGTCCTTTCATACGATGAAAAGTGTGATACAGATCTCCCAATTCTACCTTGAAGAGCTTTTCAAATACCGCAGTTAGCTTCTTGATAGAAATTTTTCCTGATGAAATGCGATTGGTAGCATACAAACTATAGATTAGCTCTATGAGCTCAGTCTTTTGCCCTGTCCATTCTAAGAGATTTAGAATTTCTAAAGGCATATCTTCTTCTTCACGAGTACGAAAAAAAAAGATAATCAGAGAGTTCCTTAGCAGCCCCTATCTTAGCAACTTCAAAGCTACGACAAGTAGAAAAGGCTCCATCAAAAGAAAATAAATACCCCTCATTGCTTTGAGGAAAGTAGTCGTAATTGCGAGTAAAATACTCTACATCACGATTAGTTCTTCCTAAAGCAATGTAACTAAAGAAATCGGTTGCTTCTAAAGTCTCTAACTCTTTAAAACATTGGGCTTCTTTGTCTTTTAGAAACTTTTTAGCTGCCTCAGTAGAGAGTAAAGTTACTTTACTTTCTATCTGGTAAACCTCATTGTAGAAAATGAGTCTGCTAACCATTTGAGGTTGTACCTCGCGGAAGAAATGTATCTCTTCTGCTTGGTCCATAAAACCTCGTTGCTGTACCTCTCCCTTAGCCTCCTTTAAGAGGTCTTTTAGGAACTGTACCATTTCTAAAGATTCTTTAACCACGGCGGATCCATCCAGCGTGATTTGGCGTTCTCTTACAGCCAACTGATTCAAAATTTGTTGAAACATAAATTAATTTTTTAAATGATTTATTGCGCTATATTACAAAAAAACAATGATATACGCAAACTAAAAAAAATCTTCATTTTTTAAACAGCTAGTTTGCAGGAGATTTACAATTAGCTCCACGCAAACGTGCGTTGCTGCATAGGCTTCTGTAGAAGCCTATGCAGCAACGCACGTTTGTGGGTGCAAAGGTAAAATTTTTTGGTTATCTTGTCAAGATGTTGTACCTTTGCACCCAGAAGTTACTGAGAAAATAGGTATAATCAAATGAAATAAGAACCATTACTAAATCGTTACCTACTCTTATTGTAATTCCTGTATCTTCTTTATTTTGAATAGATTATAAAAGTAGTTTCAATTTTAACAAAAAGGTAAAAAGTAAAAGGTAAGGGTAGGAGGGAAAAATAACTAATTGTTAATTGAGAAATAAATCAGTAATACTGCTCCAATAACAATTCGGTAAATGCCCCATACTTTAAAACCAAATTTGGTGAGGATATGTATAAAGAATTTCACGGCTATCATTGCTACCACAAAAGCTATTACATTGCCTATGATAAACAACCAAAAACTCTCATCAGTTTTCATTATCAGCTCGTAGCCTTTCTCCTGGGCAGTACCCCATTTCTTCAAGAAAATAGAATACACGGTTACAGCCAGCATTGTAGGAACGGCTAAGAAGAAAGAGAACTCAGCGGCAGCTTTGCGAGTGAGCCCTTGCGTCATTCCACCAATAATAGAAGCAGCAGAGCGCGAAGTGCCTGGCATCATTGCTAAACACTGCCAAAAACCAATAGTAACGGCTTTCTTTATTGTGATGTCTTTCTCGTTGTGAATCGTAGGATGTTTGAACCAATTGTCTACAAAAATAAGGATAATACCGCCCACAATCAGGGTAATAGCAATCGCTTTTTGGTTGCCCAAAACTGCTTCAATCTTATCATCGAAAAGCTTACCTAATATAAGAGCAGGGATAACGGCGCAAGCTAATTTGAAATAGAAGTTCCAATTAGAAAAGTCGAAGAACTTGCGCCAATACAGTACTACTATCGATAGGATAGCACCAAACTGTATGGAAACTTGAAACATTTTTAAATACTCATCATCGGGCATTCCCATAAGGGCAGCGGTAAAACCCATATGTGCGGTTGATGAGATAGGAAGGTACTCGGTGAGTCCTTCGATAATAGCAATAATAATAGCTTGCAGTGTACTCATTCTTATTTTTCGTCTTGTTTTTTATCAGTTTTAGGATTTACTAGAATGGCGTAAATTTCAATGGCAAAACCTAAAAGTACCAAAGCAGGAGCTAAGTGAATACGTCGGAAATTGAAAATAGAGGGGTCGAACACAGCGGGATTATCGCTACCACCACCGCTCATTGTTATAAAACCAAGGGCTATTACTATTAAGCCAATAGCCATAATAAGATAGTTTTTCTTTTCAAAAATGAAAGTTGAATGATGTTTCATCAGTGATTAATTATTAATGATTAATGGTTAATAATAAAGGTCGTTGGTATTGAGGTTTAAGAAACGTTGTGTAGCAAAATAGGTGCTTAGCCAACTGATGAGTATCCCAATGGTTATAATGCTTATAAAAACAATGCTTAAAGTACCAGTGTCCATTAAGATATTAAATTCAGGGTATGATTTTACAATAGCCAAAAGCGATAGATAGAAAAGCACTATAGCTATTAGAGCGCTGAGAATGCCCAAGCGTACATTTGTCCATAAAAACGGACGGCGTATGAAACTGCGCGTAGCCCCTACTAATTGCATTGTTTTGATGATAAAACGTTTGGAATAAATGGAGAGGCGAATAGAGGCATTGATAAGCAAGATAGATACAAAAGTGAATAGGGCACTGAAAATTAATGTAACAATACCTATTCTGTTCACATTTTCGTGGATAAGAGCTACCAAAGATTGGTCATATACTACTTCGGTAACAAAAGAGTTTTGCTCTAACTCACGTTTGATTTCGCGCATCTTATCGGGCTCGGCATATTCGGCTTTTAGACTTAAATCGATGGTGTTTTGCAGAGGGTTAGTACCGATGAAGGTAACAAAATCTTCGCCGATATCCTTACTGAACTTTTCGGCAGCAACTTCTTTTGATACAAAACGCACTGACTTTACAAAACTCGCTACTGAAAGAGTTTTCTGTAACTGTTCGATGTCGGCATTTTTAGCGTCGTCCTTTATCAAGACAGTAACGGTTACTTGCTCTTTGAAGTAATTGGCTAATTTATTAGCACTTAATACTAAAAAACTAAAAAAGCCCATAAGAAAGAGCACTAAGGTAATGCTCACTATTACCGAAAAATAGGAGGTAATTAATCTTCGTTTGTTAAATGAATCGATGGAACGTGCCATTCTTATATTTTTTGTTTTAAGATAGAAAATCACGCAAAAGTACAACTTTTTTTTGAATTAGCAACTAATTTAATACCAATAATGCCAATAATGCCAAAAATACCAAATCAATGGTAAGTGATAAGTGACGGTGTGACGAAAGCCCCCGAACCCCCGAAGGGGGACAAGCTTTAAAAGGAAACCGATGCGAGGTCGTAGCACGATAGGCAGTGCGAGCCGCACAAGCAGGTGCGAGCCACACGGACAGGTGCGAGCCACACGGGCAGATAAACAAAAGACGAAGAAAATATCCTCTCCCCAATCACATACTCTCCTATTCAGAGACTTCTCCCAAGGAGAGGGAGTGTAGTAACGGAAAAGTGAGACGGACAAAAGACGAACAAAAGACGAACAAAAGACGAACAAAAGACGAACAAATGACGAACAAAAGACGGACAAAAGACGAACAAAAGACGAACAAAGAACGAACAAAGAACGAACAAATGACGGTGCGAGCCGCACGAGCAGATAGAGAAATGACGAACAAAAAACGAACAATGAGCGAAGGTAAGAGGGTAGTAATTGGGAATAAAAATAACTCTCGTTTTTGCAAGAAGTGCAAAAACGAGAGTTACAAAGAATAATAAAAACTTATTTTTACTGTTTAGCAGTTTCTTTTCGGCGCTTTTTCTCTGCTTTTAGCAAAGTGAGTTCACGTCCTGTTTGCCCTGCTACTGAGGTATTTTCTTCGGCTCGGCGGATAAGGTAAGGCATTACTTCGCGCACGGGACCAAAAGGCAAATACTTGGCTACGTTATAGCCTTCCTTAGAGGCATTGAAGCTGATATGGTCGCTCATACCGTAGAGTTGTGCTATCCACACGCGTTTGTCGTTAGGTTGCAAGCCTTTTTTGTGCATCAAATCCATTACCAGAGCAGCACTTTCTTCGTTGTGAGTACCTGCAAAGAGCGCAATCCTATCGATATGGTCAATAATATAGCGCACAACAGCGTTATAATTATCGTCGGTTGCTTGCTTGCTGGGGCAAATGGGAGTGGGATAGCCTAGCTCGGCAGCGCGTTCGTTTTCTTTTTCCATATAGGCACCTCGTACGATTTTTACGCCTATGTAGAAGCCTTTATCTACGGCACGTTCATAAAGTTCTTTTAGGTAAGGCAAACGGTCGTGGCGGTACATTTGCAAGGTATTGTATACGATAGGTTCTTCTTTGTTGTACTTCTGCATCATCTCTTCTACGAGGTCATCGGCAGCAGTTTGCATCCAGCTTTCTTCAGCGTCTACCAAAATAGGAATTTTATACTCGTAGGCGCGCTTGCAGGCTGCGTCGAAACGAGATTTGATGCGCTCCCATTCTTTTTCTTCTTCGGGGGTAAGGGCTTTTTTCTCGGTGAGTTTTTGGAAGATGGCAAAACGCCCAAATCCCGTAGGTTTAAATACCACAATAGGAATACCTTCGTTGCGATGGAGATTACCAAAATCGATGGTTTCCATTGTTTTTTCGAAAGTAGCTTCTATAGAGGATTCGTCTTCTTTACCTTCTACGGAATAGTCGAGCACAGAGCTACTCCTTTTTGATGCATCTTTTGGATTACGGGAAGGCAGTCTTGTTCGGAGATACCTCCGCAGAACTGCTTAAAGACGGTGCGCTTGATGAGTCCTTCGACGGGCAGGCGCAGTTTTAAGGAGAAGTTGGTAAGGGCAGTGCCCACACGAGTAAGGGTATTACTGCCAATAAGTTTAAAAAGGCGGTAAGCCCAGTTGAGTTCGGATTGGCTTTTGAGGGCAAAAGCGGTTTGGGTATCGGAAAATCTACTCATAATGATTAATGGTTAATTATTAATGATTAATGGTTAATTGTAGTTTTTGCTGTTTTGATACTACTGGTTAGCAGTTTGATGAGTTCTACAGCATCAGCTGAAATACTTTCGTACTCTTTTAGAGTAATATATTTTGTTTCGAATAGTAATTCTAACCAATACAGTGTTTCATTTATTTCTTTTTGGGCAATAGATAACTTATGAACGAAATCTACTTTACTCTCGGCGTGTTCTGATTCACGAACCATTGCACCTATTGAAGTGCCACTGCGCAAGAGTTGTTTAGAGAGCACAAATTCTTTCTTATTTTCACATTGATATTTATAAAAATTAACAATTCTGATAGCAAAAGCTAAGCTCTTTGATTTTAAAATACTTTCTTTCATAAATCTATATGCTACTGGTTAGTTGAGGCAAAGTTACTATTTATTTTGAAAGAAACAAACTTTTTCTTAATTATTTTTATCACTGTATTTACCACTAATCATTAACTATTCAGCATTAGCCACTAATCATTATCGTTTAAGTCTGTTTTTCTCGTCTTCTGCTCCTGTGTTTCTTATATTGTCATTCACTTTTTTACCTTTGGCAAAATCATAATTGATACCAATATAAAAACTACGGGTGTTAAATTTATAATAAGATGTATTATAAATGCCGTTGAAATCGTATTCGCTTTTAGAACGAGAGGTGTTAAATATATCATCTAATGAAGCTTTTAACTGAAAAGAATCAGAAAGAGGAATCATTAGGTTAAAGTTGAGCTGGTGATTGTAATAGTTTTTGATATACAAACTCTTATTGGTTGAGGAATATTGGTAAGTGAGAGAGGCTTCGATATCTTTGGGGAGGTAAAATCGCTGTGAGGTGTAAAACTCGGCATATAAGGAGTTGAAAGCATTCCCTAAATACTTGAAGTTAAAATACCCTCCTGTGAATTTTGCATTGCACTCCCACCAATCGGTGAACTTAGTAAAACGGGATAGGAACAAAAACACATCGTTTTTATAACCTACATTCTCGGGGCGAGTAGTTATTACGCCAGCAATAGCGGTAGGAATGTTAAGTACATTTTTTTCGGAATAGCGGTAAGCCACAGCCATATCTACTTTTTTCCACCTATAACCCGATTGCAACGTATATCCTTCTATGGGACTTAAATCTTTATTACCTGTATAGGCTTCAGTAGGAGAACTTTTGATATAGGTAGGGTTGAAAAGACTGTAATTCACCCTGCTGAACCATCGGCGAGCGGAAAAGAAGAGGGTTTCTTTGCCGAGCTTGGTAGTATAGAGGGCATTGAGTGACCATTGTGTGTTGTCGTTATGGAAATTATCTAAGTGATTGCTAAACGTATTGTAATTATATTCAGAACGTAAGCCTACTGAGAACTTTGATTTTTGAGTAAGAGGGAAGGTGTAATTAGCAAAAGTGGCGAAGATGTGTTCTTTGAAGTAGAAATCCTTAGAAAAGTTAGTGTTTTTTAACTTCTGGGTAGGCAAAATATCAAAATAAACAAACTCATCTTGATTGTCTACCAATGAATAACGCAATCCAAGTACTAAGTTCTGCTTTTCTGAAGGGTATTTAGAGGTAAAAAACTTACTCCAAGTAGTTTTGAAGGCGTAAACATCGCTGTAAGAATATGAGTCTTGCTCAGTATTTTCTTCGGTAGTTACTGTGCGGTAATAAATATCTTTTTCAGTAAGAGGACTTTCATACTTTTTCTTAACCAAGTCTAAGGCTATTTTGATATTTGAACCTAAGGAGTCAGTAGTGCGGTCGAAGTTCAGTGAGAAAGAGTGGTCATTAGATATGGCGTCCCATTTTCTGTTCGTACTAAAATGATGGTTAAGCACATTGTTGTTATACACGTTAGTTAAACCATTGTATTCTTTGTCGGCATCAGCATCATAATTATAGATATACAGAAAGCTAAGAGTCGATTTTTTATTGAAATAGTAATCTGCTCCCAGCGTTATTCCGTTTGCTTTTCGTTTTAACTGTCTATCGGAAGTACTTTGATAAAGTGTATTGCTATTTTTCAAGAGAGATTGTTCCTTATCATCGCTAAAGGTGTGATGTCGTTCGTGGTATAGGTTAGTAAAAAGACGATATTTATCAGTAGAATAAAACAGGTTTGCATCATCGTTATAGCCTAATTTTTGTTTGTACAGAAAGTTGTGACTTAACGAGCCTACCCAGCCGTATTTTGCAATAGTCGTTATTTTTATGACGCCTGCTTTTGAGCTATCGACACTGGCATCAATCTTATCAACCACTTCAATACTTTTGATACTCTTGACGGGTATCTTATTTAAGAAAAACACTATTTTGTCTTTATCGAGGTGTAATTCCTTACCATCGAGCATTATTAAAATATCGTCATTGCCATAGATTTTCAAGCCACTAGTAGTGGAGATGCTGGGAGCATACTCTAAAATATCGGTCACCGAAGAACGATAGGCGAGCCGTGTGCCTGTTACTTCAATAAGTGAGCCCGTTTCAGTAGGGATGACAGGATTTTTCCGACCAGTAACGGTTACTTCTTTAAGGTTTTCTACTTTCTCGGTAATCACAATATTGCCTAATGCGATATTCTTATCTACCATTAGCTCTTGCTGAAAAGGCTCATAGAAAATAGAAACCACATTTAGCTGGTATTGCCCTGCTGAAAGGTTTTCAAAAGAAAAAGTACCCTTTTCATTTGAAGCGGTAGTATATACAACTTTGCCCTGCGAGAGGAGCTTAACGACACAGTTGCTCACAGGTTGTTCTTTACTGATTAGGTTTCCTGTAATACTATATTGCGAAAAAGTGCACAAAGGGAGGCAGAATAGGCAAAATAAGATGATTGATTTCATATAGCATTAATTATTAATCATTAACTGTGGATAGCGCGGTTTTCGGTGGTAGCAAGGGCGGCTTCCTTTATTGCTTCGGCAAAGGTAGGGTGAGCGTGGCAGATGCGAGCGATATCTTCGGCACTGGCACGGAACTCCATTGCTGTAACGGCTTCGGCTATCATATCGGCAGCACGAGCTCCAATGATGTGTACGCCAAGTACTTCATCAGTTTGGGAGTCAGCTAAAATCTTTACAAAACCGTCGGTATCCATACTGGCACGGGCGCGCCCTAAGGCACGAAAAGCAAATTGCCCTACTTTATAAGCTATGCCGTCAGCTTTTAGTTGCTCTTCACTTTTGCCTACTGAAGCTACTTCAGGCCAGGTGTAAACAACACCAGGGATAAGATTATAGTCGATATGTGGTTTTTGTCCAGCGAGTTGTTCTACTACCAATATGCCTTCTTCTTCGGCTTTATGGGCGAGCATAGCTCCGCGTACTACATCACCTATGGCATAGATGTTAGGCACATTGGTTTGCAGGTGATCATTTACTATTACCCTACCGCGCTCGTCTTTCTGTACACCTGCTACTTCGAGGTTAAGACCCTCGGTATAAGGGCGACGACCTACGGCTACTAAGCAGTAATCACCTTTAAGGATAAGCTCTTCGCCTTTGGAGGTAGTAGCTTTTACAGTTACCGTTTTGCCCTTGCGAGTTACTTCTTTCACCTGATGGCTTGTATAGAAAGCAAAACCCTGTTTTTTGAGTACTTTGGTGAGTTCGCGCCCTAAGCCTCTATCCATTGTAGGGATAATGCTATCGGTGTATTCTACTACCGACACTTTAGCTCCTAAGCGACTGTATACTTGCCCCAGTTCTAAGCCTATTACGCCCCCACCAATTACGATGAGGTGTTCTGGTACTTCTTTTAGCTGGAGAGCTTCAGTAGAAGTAATAATACGTTCTTTATCGACTGTAATAAAAGGTAAGGAGGCAGGTTTAGAGCCGGTAGCAATAATGGTGTGCTTGGCTTCTATGGTCTCTGCCTTGCCTTTATTAGGAGTAATCTTAATTTGTGTGGGTGATACAAAGCTCCCTACCCCGGTAAAAACGTCTACTTTATTTTTATCCATTAGGAACTTTACCCCTGCGCAAGTTTGCTCTACCACAGCTGCCTTACGGGCAATCATTTTCTCTAAGCTAAACTTTACTTTGCCTGTGATTTCAATACCGTGGGCTTCGAGGTGTTTGGAAGCGTCTTCGTAGTGGTGAGAAGAGTCCAGTAAGGCTTTAGAAGGGATACAACCTACATTAAGGCAAGTGCCTCCTAAGGTATTATATTTTTCAATAAGGGCAGTTTTAAAGCCCAATTGACCTGCGCGAATAGCGGCTACATAACCGCCAGGACCTGAACCGATGATAACAATGTCGTATGTTTTCATATTACTTAGTTTTTTGAAAGGCAAAGTTAGGGTTTATAATTGATATTTGCAAGTAGTTTTTCACTTTTTTCTACCCGCATAGAAAAAGGGACTATCCTTTTTAGGACAGTCCCTTTTATATATTCAGTAATTAGATATTACTTCTTAGATTGTTCTTTAGTATGGTCAGCTTCGTCCTTTACAGTGTCGTAAATGAGAGGAGCTGCCACGAAGACAGAGGAGTAAGTACCGATGAAAACCCCGATAATCATTGCAAACATAAAGCCACGCAAGGTTTCACCACCAAAGATAAAGATAGTAACGAGTACTGCCAAAGTAGTGAATGAGGTGTTCAAGGTACGGCTAAGGGTAGCGTTGAGCGCGTGATTGATTTTCTCCCTTGACCAATGAGGCTCACGCATTACTTCCCTGATACGGTCGTAGATAATCACCGTGTCGTTTAGTGAGTAACCTACTACGGTAAGGATAGCCGCGATAAAAGCTTGGTCGATTTCCATATTGAAAGGCATAATGCTATAAGTGAGCGAATAAATACCAAGTACCATTAGCACGTCGTGCGCTGATGATATGATAGCACCCATAGAGAATTGCCATCTTCGGAAACGGAATAAGATATATAGACCGATTACAATAAGCGAACCGATAACAGACCAAAATGCACTGCTCTTAATATCTTCAGCGATAGTAGGCCCTACTTTCATAGATTGCATAATACCAATCTTATCAGTAGAAGTAGCTTTAGCAAAACTATCGAATGAAGTTCCTTCGGGTAAGAATTTCTGTAAGCCTTTGTACAAGAGCTCTTGTATTTCATTATCTACTTCAGTACTTTCTTCTTGTACTTTGTATTTGGTAGAAATTTTAACTTGGTTAGGAGCACCAAAAGTCTTCACTTCCACATTTCCTAAAGTAAGTTTGAGTGCGTCGGCTACTTGGGTAGGATTAACTTCTTTTTCAAAACGAATTTGGTAAGTTCTACCACCTACGAAATCAATACCTTGGTCGAGACCACGAGTAGAGAGAGAAATGATACCTATTATTGATAGGATAATAGAAAAAGCATATCCTATTTTGCGCTTGCCGATGAAGTTGAGATTTACATTTTTGAACCAGTTCTTAGTAATAGGAGTGGTGAAAGTAAGCGTATGTTTTTTCTCAACGCTATAGTCGATAAACAAGCGAGTGATAAAGATAGCGGTGAACAAAGTAGTTGCAATACCAATGAGCAAGGTAGTTGCAAAACCTTGGATAGGACCACTACCAAAGAACAACAAGATAAGAGCAGTAAGCGCTGTAGTAATGTTAGAGTCTAAGATAGATGATAGGGCGTGTTTGAAACCATCAACCACTGCTTGATTGATGTTTTTACCTTTGCGCAGTTCTTCTTTCGACCGCTCGAATATCAGCACATTCGAGTCGACTGCCATACCAATGGTAAGCACGATACCCGCAATACCAGGGAGCGTAAGTACAGCTTCTATACTTGCTAGCACTCCAAATATAAGGAGTATATTGAATACCAAAGCGAGGTCGGCATAAATACCGGCACGACCGTAGTAGAATATCATCCACGCAAAGATGAAGATAGTAGCGATAAGGAAAGAGTTCATACCGCTATCGATAGCTTCTTGTCCCAAAGAAGGTCCTACGATTTCAGATTGTACAATATCAGCGCTTGCAGGTAATTTACCAGCACGGAGCACGTTAGCAAGGTCGACAGCTTCATTTAAAGTAAAATGCCCTGTAATTTCAGAGCGACCCCCTGAAATAGCACCTGTAGTTACTCCTGGTGCTGAATATACGATGTTATCGAGTACGATAGCAATATTGGTGTTTTGAGTAAAAGCTTTGCCAGTAAGCGCTTCCCAAATGCGCGCTCCTTTGCCGTCCATTTGCATAGATACGGCAGGCTGGTTGCGAACATCATAGGTTTGTTCGGCTTGGGTTACTACGTTACCTGTAAGAGGAGGGGTGTTATCGCGGTTACCTTTTAGGGCATAAAGTTCGATAAGGGAGGTCTTTTTATCAGGTTTACCCCAAGCGAATTTTACATACTGCAATGAAGCAGGAATCAAATGTTTTGCTTCAGGAGAATTGATATAGCTATTTACTTGAGCAGTATCTTTTAAACTTACTGTAAAAAGTACTGGAGAACCTTCATAAGAATTAGCTTTGATAAGGTCAAACAAAGGATTTCCTTTTCCTGATTGAGTAGGAACAGAATCCTTCTTTACATCAGTAAGTAGAGAATCGATAGCACTACTACCTGATTGAGTAGCGGCTGTGAGCGTATCTTTTACTTTATCTGTAGTTTTAGCAGTAGATTTAAGTTGCTCGTTAAGGGCTTGTAAATAAGGGAAAACATCAGTATTCTTATAAGTTTCCCAGAACTCAAGCTGAGCGGTACTTTGCAAGAGAGATTGCACACGAGTGATATCTTTAGCACCTGGAAGTTCTACAAGGATACGACCTGAGTTACCAAGGCGCTGGATATTAGGTTGAGAAACGCCAAATTTATCGATACGTTTGCGCAATACCTCGAAAGCAGATACGATAGACTCGTCTACGCGTTTTCTGATGATAGGGCGTACCTCACTATCACTCATTTGGAAGTTGATTTGGTCGCTGAGGGTTTTATTAGCGAACACATCGGGGGAGGCTAATTTACCTCCGTTCTTAGCATAAGCCTCGAAGAACAAATCCAAGTAGGTTTTGTCGGTTTTGCGGAGCTGTTCATCGGCTTCGGCTAATGATTTGTTAAAGATAGGGTCTTTGGAGTTGTCAGCAAGACCTCTCAAGATGTCTTTTACGGAAATTTGCAGAATCACGTTGATACCGCCTTTAAGGTCAAGACCGCGGTTCAATTCTTTAGCTTTTACTTCACCATAAGTGAATTTTGTAAAACCGAGGTTATAGACATCTTGCCCCATTTTATCGTCCAAATACTTAGCTTCTATAGCTTCGCGTTTAGCGATATAGTCAGCTTGAGTATTAGGCACTTTTGCCTCAGCGAATGCTTTGGCTTCATCTTCTACTCTACCTGCCACGTAGGTGAATGAAAGCTGATAAATACATATTAGCCCAAACAATATGGCAAATAGTTTCACAAGTCCTTTGTTTTGCATTTTTTTAATTAAATAATTTACTTATTTTATCTCTTCAAACGGCAAAGATATATATTTTACTGAACATAGAAAAATAAAGTCCTAAAAAATTATATTTTATTTATATTTGAAAGGCTGGCATAAGGGGTATATATTCTTATATATTTATTGATTATCAAATGGATAAATGAGTTTAATACCACAATGCCAAAAATGCTAATAATACCGATTGTTTAATGATTAATGATTAATGATTAATGGTTAATGGTTAATGGTTAATGGTTAATGGTTAATGGTTAATGGTTAATGGTTAATTTGGGAGAAGCTTATAGGAAAGACGAACAAAAGACGAACAAAAGACGAACAAAAGACGAACAAATGACGAACAAAAGACGAACAATGAACGAACAATGAACGAACAATGAACGAACAATGAACGAACAATGAACGAACAATGAACGAACAATGAACGAACAATGAACGAACA
>NZ_KE150491.1:47810-172513 GCF_000411575.1 Capnocytophaga sp. oral taxon 336 str. F0502
CGAACAATGAACGAACAATGAACGAACAATGAACGAACAATGAACGAACAATGAACGAACAATGAACGAACAATGAACGAACAATGAACGAACAAATGACGGTGCGAACTGCACGGGCAGATAATGAATAAACGAGGGAAGGGTGGGGGTACGTTGAGGTTAAGAGGAGGATTAAATTAAGGTAAAGTGAAATTTTTACTTATTTATGACTCTTTTTGGAGTTTATTCACTACTTTTGCACCCGATTTTTGGATAAAATATTAGTAAGAATAAAAAGAATCTTATTAATATTCAGTGTGGTAGCGCTGTTGTTTACAACCTATGGTTGTTCGTATGTAAGCACTTACGAAGAATGTTCGACTAATAAGGTAACAGCATTAATGATAGTGAACTCGCTACCAATTATACCCTTTAAAAATAGCAAATCAGCAAATTTGTCAATTAGCAAATTAACTTTATGTCTTTACAACAAGAAATACAAAAACGCCGTACCTTCGGCATCATCTCTCACCCCGACGCGGGAAAGACAACCCTTACCGAAAAACTCTTACTCTTCGGGGGGGCTATCCAAGAAGCTGGTGCGGTGAAATCGAATAAAATAAAGAAAGGAGCTACCTCCGACTTTATGGAGATTGAACGCCAACGCGGGATTTCCGTAGCTACTTCGGTGCTGGCTTTTAACTACAAAGAGCATAAAATAAACATCTTAGATACCCCCGGGCACAAGGATTTCGCCGAGGATACCTTCCGCACTCTTACGGCTGTGGACAGTGTAATCGTGGTTATTGACGTTGCCAAAGGGGTGGAAGAGCAAACCGAAAAACTCGTTGAGGTGTGCCGTATGCGCAATATTCCTATGATTGTGTTCATTAATAAGTTAGACCGTGAAGGGAAAGACGCCTTCGACCTGTTGGACGAAGTAGAACAGAAGTTGGGCTTAAAGGTTACTCCGCTGAGTTTCCCCATAGGGATGGGGTATGATTTCAAAGGGATTTATAACATCTGGGAGAAGAATATCAACCTTTTTTCAGGCGACAGCCGTAAGAATATAGAGGAGACTATTGCCTTCAACGATATTAACAGTCCTGAATTAGAGAAGATTATATCCGAACAATCTACCGAGAACCTCCGTTCCGATTTGGAGTTAGTGTATGAAGTATATCCTAAATTCGATAGGGAAGCCTACCTCAGAGGAGACCAACAACCTGTATTTTTTGGCTCGGCATTGAATAATTTTGGGGTAAGAGAACTCTTGGATTGTTTTGTGGAAATTGCTCCTTCGCCACGCCCGAAAGCCAGTGAAGAGCGCATCGTAAACCCTGAAGAACCTACTTTTACGGGCTTCGTCTTCAAGATTCACGCAAATATGGACCCTAACCATCGCGACCGTTTGGCGTTTGTGAAAATTGTTTCGGGCACTTTTGAGCGTAACAAACCTTATTTACATACGCGTTTGGGTAAGAAGTTGAAGTTCTCCAGTCCGAATGCTTTCTTTGCCGAAAAGAAAGAAGTAGTGGATATCTCGTATGCGGGGGATATTGTAGGTTTGCACGATACGGGGAACTTTAAGATAGGCGATACACTTACCGAAGGTGAAGTATTGCACTTTAAGGGGATACCGAGCTTCTCTCCTGAGCACTTCCGCTACATTAACAATGCTGACCCACTGAAATCTAAACAATTAGAAAAAGGTATCGACCAGCTAATGGACGAAGGGGTGGCACAGCTCTTTAAGTTAGACTTCAACGGTCGCAAAGTAATTGGGACGGTAGGAGCACTCCAATACGAGGTAATTCAGTATCGATTAGAACACGAGTATGGGGCAAAGTGTAGTTATGAAAACTTCCCTATTTATAAAGCTTGTTGGGTAGAGACGCCTGAAAACCCCAAAGATGCTGAGTATCTTGATTTCTTACGCGTAAAACAGAAGTTCTTAGCACGCGATAAGCAGAATCAATTAGTCTTCTTAGCCGACTCAGCTTTCTCTATTGAGATGGTAAAACAAAAATATCCGAACTTAAAGTTGCACTTTACATCGGAGTTTGAGTAAGAAGAAGTATTGATATACATAAAGTATCAGAATAGAAAAAGTTTCCTCATATTAAAATGTAGGAAACTTTTTTTGTTTATAAAGTTTATTTGCTGTACTTTTGCACCCGCAAAAAACAAAATGATGAAATACACTTTATTTATAATGCTCTTGGCTATTGCGACACCTATTTTTCCTCAGGAGGTGGAGAATGACACATTGCAGGAACTTCCTAAGACAGGAATAAAAGCCGATAGAAGAGCCCAGTTAGAGAGGACTATTTCTAAGCTATGGGAGCTTGACCGAGAAGACCAAAGAGGTACTTTTAAATTTGTGGATTACTTACCTATGTACGTAATGCCTTTCCGTTTTACGGATAAACCTACGGAACAACCTATAAGTTTGAACCCCGACCGACCTATACCCGAATGGCGCGACTACCAGCACGTGGAGGTAAAATTTCAAGTGAGCTTAAAAGCTAAGATTATGCAAGATGCTTTTGGGAAGGGTGATGTGTGGGTAGCTTTCACTCAGCAATCGTATTGGCAGATGTACAATGGTGAGCTTTCACGTCCGTTTAGAGAAGTGAATTACGAACCTGAATTGATATTTACTTATCCGCTGAACCTCTCGGTGGGGAATTTTAAAATGAAAATGGCAGGACTATCCGTAAACCACCAATCTAATGGTAAAGAAGCGGCACATTCCCGCAGTTGGAACAGAATTATTTTATCAGGTATTTTTCAATGGAATGACTTAATGGTTAATAGCCGTTTTTGGTGGCGTTTCTCAGAAAAAGCAAAAGAAGATGACAATCCCGATATTGAGAATTATATAGGACGTTGTGAATTGGGCATTGCTTACCTCTTCCGTAAAAATGTTTTTAATTTGCGAGTGAGAAATAATTTAAATTTTAATCATAATCGCGGGCACGTGGAGCTGAACTGGGTATATCCGCTGAGTCGCGACCTGCGTATTTTGTTGCAAGCCTCTCACGGTTATGGCGATTCTCTTATCGATTACAATTACAAACAAACTATTGTGGGAGTAGGCTTTACTTTCTTGAGTCTTTAAACAGATAAGAAGTAAGAGGTAAGAGGTAATAAAGGAAACTTTTTTTGTTTATTAAGTTTTTTTGTTATACCTTTGCCCCCGAATTTAAAGATGAGAGAGATGAAAGAAGAAATCGTGAAAAGAGCCTTAAACGACTTTATACAGTATGGGTTTAAAACCTTTACTATGGATGATTTGGCTAACAAAATGGGGATATCTAAAAAGACGCTTTACGAGTATTTTCCTTCTAAAAACGACTTGGTAGAAACTACATTAGATTACGCTTTAGAGATAAGTTGTAAAAATGCAGATATTTTTGTACAAGGAGAAGGTTCGGTGATAGAAAATGTATACCGTAACCAAAAAAAAGTTCAAGAAGTTTTTAACATCAATAGCGACCGTCCTATTTGGGAATTGAAGAAATACTATCCTAAAACATACGAACGTATGAATGTAGAGACTGCCAAGGCAGATGCGATTTTTATAGATAAAGTAATGGAAAGAGGTATACAGGAGGGACTTTTTAGAGAAGATATCAATCTTGAATTCTTTAAGATTTTCTATACGGCTGTACAACGAATGAAAGCACAATCGGAGTTATTTCCTGAAACTGAGTTTTCTTTTTGGGAAACTATTTATACTATTATAGAGTATTTTTTCAGGATACTTGTCAATGAAAAAGGACTTAAAGAATTGGAACGAGTGCTTGAGGAGGTAAAAGATAAAAGATAGAAGATAGAAGGTTAATTTAATATTATAATACTAAAAATGCCAATAATACCAATCACCAGAGGTGAAAAAGTAAGGTCAGTGAGAGAAGGGTATCTGAATAAATAAAGTAAAAAGAAGTTACAACAGAATTAAAAGGACAATATAAATAAGCCTATTAATAGGCAATTGAATTATTATGAAAAAAATCATTACGAGTGCTTTGTTGTGCCTCAGTTTTATGAACTTTGCACAACAAAAAGAATTGACTTTAAAAGACGCTATTCGTTATGCTTTAGAGAATAAAGCGGACGCTGAGAAAGCGCGATTGGAAGTAACCAAAAGCGAATACAAAATACAAGAAGTACGCGCTAACGCACTGCCTAGTATTTCGGCTTCGGGCGGTATGGTGTACAATCCTAAGTTACAAGCTACTTATATTGATGCCAGCACTTTTGCTTTCCCGGGTATGCCCGCAAGTAATGAGCCTATAAAGATGGAAATGGGGCAAAAATGGTCGGCTAATGCTGAGGCTAAACTTACCCAAGTATTGTTTAATCAAACCGTGTTTATGGGCTTGAAAGCGGCTCGTACGACACGTGAGTTTTATATGCTTAACCAACAGCTTACCGAGAATGAAATCATTGAGAAAGTAGCACAAGCCTACTACCAAGTATACCAAACCCGACAAACATTAGAAAATATAGAAAGCAATTTGGCTCTTACCGAGAAAACGGCTAATGTTGTAAAAGGTTTGAACCAATCGGGGTTATCAAAGAAAATAGACGTTGACCGCACTACCGTGGCTGTAAATAATCTCAAATCGGCACGCCAACAAGCCCTTAATGGGGTACAACTATCGGAGAACGCGCTCAAATATATGATAGGTATGCCGATGAATGAAGTAATTACTTTGCCTAAAGAAGGCTTTGAAGCCAATTACGATTTGGCTTTTGAGAAAGGCAATAGCAATACTCGTATAGAGCTACAAGTGCTAGAAAAACAAAAGCAACTCCTTGACCTCAATACCAAAGTACAACGCGCAGCACTTTATCCATCATTAGCGTTGCAGGCTACTTATGGTTATTTGAGTATGGGACCTAAAACACCGATTATTTACGGCAAGAAAGATAAAGTGTACGGAGCTGACTATTCGGCTATTACATTGGGAGTGAATATACCTATATTTTCGGGTTTTGGTACACGTGCTAAGATACGCCAAGCACAGATAGAAAGTCAAGCACTTGAAGCGACCCTTAAAGACACCCGTTTGGCAATGGATTTGGCTTATGAGAATGCCCACAGTCAGCTTACTAATAACCTTCTTACTATAGATTCGCAAAAGGAGAATGTAAAGCTTGCAGAAGAGGTATTGCTCAACACCCAAAACAACTACCAACAAGGTTTGGCTTCCCTTACAGATTTATTGGAAGCAGAACGCTCTTTATCGGATGCTAAGAACAATTACACCAATGCTTTGTTGGACTACAAATTAGCAGAAATACAGTTGCTAAAATCACAAGGGAAGTTAGAGACAATGAAATAAGAAATCCCATAATATCTATATAAGAAAGAGACAGTACAATATTAAAAGTACTGTCTCTTTTATTTTGTTATTTGTATGTTACTTTTTCAAGTGCTCAGCTATAAGCTCTAACTCTTGATACCACTCTTCTCCAAACTTTCTAATAAGAGCCTCTTTTACGAATTTGTAGATAGGCACTTGTAACTTTTTACCCAAGACACAAGCATCATCGCATATAGGACTCCAACGATGGTAATTGACTGCTGTGAAGGAGCTGTACTCTTGTAATCGTATAGGATATAGGTGACACGATATAGGTTTCTTCCAGTCTATCTTTTTATCGTTATATGCTTGCTCGATAGCACAAAGAGCCCAACCTTTTTCATTGCGTACTACATAAGCACATTCACCTCCATTGATGAGAGGAGTTTCCCATTCGCCGTCTTCTCCTTTGATGTATACTCCTTGTTCCTCAATAGCTGTACGACCTTCCTCGGTAAGGTAAGGAGCTACTTCGGGATAAATGCGCTTCATCACTTTTAGTTCGCTTTCTTCTACGGGAGCTCCTGCATCACCTTCTATACAACAAGCACCTTTACAAGCATTGAGATTGCATACAAAATCGCAATCTATGATATCTTCTGAAATAATGGTATTGGCTACTTGTATCATATTTTAAACGGCTTTAATAGCTTTTTCAAAAGGAATGCGCTGAGTAATACTTCTGCCCAAAGTTACCTCATCAGTATATTCGAGTTCGCCTCCTACGGCTATGCCTCGGGCAATGGTAGAAATGGTGATATGGTAAGGCTCTACTTGTTTGTAAATATAGAAATTGGTAGTATCGCCCTCCATTGTATTGCTCAGAGCGAGGATTAACTCAGTTACTTTACCTGTCTTTACTTTTTCTATCAGTGAGGCAATGTGTAGATTGGAAGGAGCGATGCCATCAATAGGGGATATTTTGCCTCCTAAGACGTGATACTGACCAAAGAATTGTCCTGTGTTTTCTATTGCCATTACATCTCTAAAATCTTCTACAACACAAACGACTCCCGTATCACGCATAGGGTTAGCACATATCTCACACAAATCTACATCGGAGATGTTGTGGCAGTTTTTACAATACTGTATATGGGTGCGTAAAGCCACAATAGCTTGTGCCAATTGCAGTGATTGCTCTTCGGGTTGTTTGAGCAGGTGCAAGGCTAAACGCAAAGCCGTACGTTTGCCTATACTAGGCAATTGGGCTATTTCGTAGACAGCGTTTTCTAAGAGTTTAGATGAAAAGTCCATTTTAGGAGATAGTAGTTAGGGGTTAGGAGATAGTTTGTGAGCAACTTTTGTGCAAGCTTCGTCAATGAGCTGATAGACGTTTTCGAAATCAGCTTCTGTGCCGTAATAAGGGTCGGGGATTTCGTGTTGTGTCATTCCACCCAAAGCATCAGCTAAAAAATGTACTTTAGCACGCTCTTTTTCGTTCTTAGCAAGCCGGATAACGTTTTGGTAATTGCTTTTATCCATTACGAAAATATAATCGAAAAGGGCAAAATCTTTGGCTGAGAACTGACGACCTCTAAGCATAGAGATATCTACTCCGTGTTTTTTGCCAGAGGCGATAGAACGAGTGTCAGGAGCATCGCCTACGTGATAGTTGGCGGTACCAGCTGAATCTACTTCAAAGTTATCGGAAGGGAGTTTGCTCCTCATCACGCCTTCGGCTAAAGGAGAACGGCAAATATTGCCTAAGCAAACCATTAGTATTTTCGTTTTTTTCATATATTAAAAAAGAGATAAGGCTTACGCCTTAGAAATTAAACAAAGAGATTATTGGTTTTAACTTAGCCAAAGTGTGAAACTTTGGCTAAGTGTGTGACGCAAAAATGTTACTTGTTACTTGTCAATTGTTAATTAAAATAGAGTCCTAATTTATCAATATATTGCCATACTTTTTCGGGGAGGAGTGGGCGTATATTGCGTCCAGCTTTGATTTCTTCACGGATAAAGGTGGCTGAGAGTTCGATGATAGGGGCGGGTACACGGGTGATATGCGGGTGCTCAGTTAAAGATTCGGGCACTGTACCTTCTGAAATACGAGGATAGACATAAATAGGGTAATTTGCTAAAATATGCTCGTAGTTCTTCCATTTGTGAAAGCTTTTTAGGTTGTCTTCCCCCATAATTAGGGCAAAGTTAGTATTAGGGTGTTTTTCCTCTAAATAGGCTAAGGTATTAACTGTGTAATTAGGTTGTGGCAAGTGAAACTCGATGTTTGAGGCGCGTAACTTGGGATAGCTCTCTATTGCCAAATTGACCATTTCCAATCGCAAGTGGTTGTCTAATAAGGATTGTTTTTCTTTAAACGGATTTTGAGGTGTTACCACAAACCACAGTTCGTTCATTGCACTGTGCTCTACCAAATGATTGGCGATAATGAGATGCCCTATATGAATAGGGTTAAACGAGCCAAAGAATAAGCCTATTTGTTTTTTCATCGGTTGATAAAATCGGTTACTATGCGCTCAGCCTCTTGTAGGGCTTGTTGTAGATTATCGTTTTTGATAATCACATCAAACTGGTGAGCAGTTGCCATTTCTTGTTCGGCTTTGTTGAGACGCATTTGTATTTTCTCCTCTGTTTCAGTCTTACGGTTGCGCAAGCGTTCTTCTAAGGCAATAAGGCTTGGCGGTTCAACAAATACTGCTAAGGTTTGTTCTGGATATTGTTGTTTGAGACGGAGACCTCCTGCGACATCAATATCGAATATCACATTCTTCCCCATTGCCCATAGGCGTTCTACTTCTGATTTTAATGTGCCGTAATAACAACCTGTGTATACCTCTTCCCATTCCATAAATTCATTGTGCTGAACACGTTTTTTGAATTCATCAGCAGAAAGGAAATAGTATTCTTTGCCGTGTTGTTCTTCTCCACGAGGGGCACGAGAAGTAGCCGAAATAGAAAAGGCTAAGTTTAGTTTTTTGAGCGAGAGTAAATGCCTCACTATGGTAGTTTTGCCACTCCCAGAAGGAGCTGAGAAAATAATTAGTTTGTTCATTTTTTAATTATCAAATTGGTAAATTAGCAGATTATAATACATTTAATACTTGTTCTTTAATCTTTTCGAGTTCGTCTTTCATTTGGACTACTAACTGTTGCATAGGGGCGAAGTTAGCTTTTGAACCTAAGGTATTGATTTCCCTGCCTATTTCTTGTGCAATAAAACTTAATTTACGTCCGTTAGAATCTTCGCTGTGAAGGGTTTCGAGAAAATAGTCTAAGTGTTTTTTGAGTCGGATTTTTTCTTCTGTGATGTCCAATTTTTCTAAGTAGAAAATGAGTTCTTGCTCAAAGCGGTTGGCGTCTACACTCTGGATATCAGCTACCGCTTTTTCCAAGCGTTCGCGAATGAGCGCTAAGCGTTCACTATCAAGAGCTTGTACCTCTTGCAGTAAGCTATTGATGTTACTAATACGCAAAACGAAGTCTTTTTCTAAGACTTTACCTTCTTGAATGCGGAAGGTTTGCAAATCGGTAATGGCAAGGCTGATATGTTCGAAAATAGCTGAAAGTTCTTCTTCGGAAACGCTTTCGGTAGTGGTTTGTAAGGCATCGGGCATACGTACTGCCATTTTTAGCAGTTCGGTAAGGTCACCATCAACAATAGTACGCATTTGCTCGATATAGGATTTTACGATATTAGGATTGATTTTAGAGGGTGTTTGTGTGCCTGTATTTTCTACAAAGATACTAAAATCTACTTTCCCGCGTAAGAGTTGCTCGGCAATGAGTTTACGGAAATCGAGTTCTTTTTCGCGATACGCTTGTGGAATACGTGTATTGATATCAATACTCTTACTGTTTAGGGATTTGATTTCTATACTAATATGTTTATCGGTGAGAGATAGTACACTCTTGCCAAAGCCTGTCATTGACTGTATCATAATATCGTTTTTGAAAATAAGTGCAAAGGTATAAAATAATTAGTAATTGACAATATTTGTGAGGTGAGTATGTTTATAAATTTTCATCAAGACTTTTATTTCATCAATACGTTTGGTTTGTATCGGTGAATTAAGAATTGCAAATAACAAATAACGGAAATAATGCTAATGTTGGTTAGAATTAGCAATTAGCTGTTTATTAATGCGTTTTATAAGACCTGCTCCTTCGTAAATGAAACCTGTATAGAGCTGGATAAGTGAGGCTCCTGCTTCTAACTTTTCGAGGGCATCGGTTTCACTAAATATTCCTCCAACGCCAATGATGGGAAATGCGTGGTTGCTCTTTTCACTTAGAAAACGTATTACCTCAGTGGAGCGATTTTTAAGAGGTTTCCCACTAAGTCCGCCGGTTTCTTTTTGATTATCGGATACTAACCCTTCTCTACCAATCGTGGTGTTGGTAGCTATTACGCCTGCAATATGAGTTTCTTGTACGATTTCAATAATATCTAACAGTTGTTCGTCGGTAAGGTCAGGGGCGATTTTTAAGAGGATAGGCTTAGGTTTTTTATGGGTTAGGTTTGTATTTTGCAAAGTGCTTAAAAGCTGTTTTAGAGGTTCTTTTTCTTGTAATGTACGCAAATTTGGAGTATTGGGTGAACTTACATTTACTACAAAATAATCGACATAATTAAAGAGTTGTTCAAAACAAATCAGGTAGTCGTTTACCGCTTCTTCATTTGGGGTGGTTTTATTTTTACCAATATTTCCTCCTATCAGTACATTGGTATTCTTTTTAAGGCGCTTTACAGCAGCTTCAACTCCTTCGTTGTTAAAGCCCATACGGTTTATAATTCCTTGGTCTTCTATGAGTCTGAACAATCGCTTTTTGGGGTTCCCCAGTTGTGGTTTAGGGGTAATGGTTCCGATTTCGATAAAACCAAAACCTAAATTGGCTAACTCTTTGTACAATTTAGCATCTTTATCTAAACCTGCGGCTAACCCTATGGGATTTTTGAAGTGTAGCCCAAAGACTTCGCGATGTAGAGAAGGGTGTTCCACATTGTATATTTTGCGAATGAGCAAAGGCACTAAGGGGATTTTGTGAATAAACTTTAAGTATTTAAATGTAAAGTGATGAGCTTTCTCGGGGTCGAGACTGAAAAGGAATGGGCGAATGAATAGCTTATACATATCTTGGAATTTGAGAAAAAGGGTTAGATTAGGGTTGTGCCATAAAATTGCGCAAGGCTTCTATGGTTTCAGCTTCGTTCTCAATATATACTAAATGTCCGCCTGAAAGCAAGGTATAGCTTGCACCTGCTTTTTGGGCTAATGCTATCAAACTATCGGAAGGGATAAGAGCGTCTTTTTTACCCATAATGATATGCTTTTTAGCGGTTAGATGTTCGAATAGTTCAGTGCGGTCGGGGCGTTGTTTCATTCCTAAGGAAGCTGCTTTGATACCTTCGTTAGGGGTGTGCATTGCTATATCGATTAGTTTGTTGAGCGCCGGTTTCATCAGCGTTTTGTTTTCATCGCTAAATAGGTTTGTAACGGCAGTGCGCACGAAGAGTTCTTTCTCTTTATCGATTACTTTCAGCACTCGGTCTCTATTCACTTTTTTCTCTGGCGAATCGGGTAGGGTAGTGGAGTTTAACAATACTATTCCTTCTACTTTTTTGGGGAATAATTCGGCAAAAGCTAAGGCTACATACCCACCCATTGAGTGCCCCACGATGGTGCAATGTTCTATTTCTTCTTTTAGTAAGATATCGTTTACTTGGTTTGCCATCATTTCCATTGTGTGTACTGGGGCGATAGTGGGGCTCTGCCCGTGCCCTAAAAGGTCGATGGATAGTGTGAAATATTCGGTAGAGAGAGCTTTAGTAATAGGTTGCCATATAGTATGGTCTTCTAAAAAGCCGTGAAGGAAGACAACTGTCTTATTCTTTCTTTTTCCTTCTTTTTGATAAAAAGACTGTTTCATTGTGATAATTAGTTTGTTAGGTGCTTTTTTGGGTTTGTTTTGCTGTTGTTGTAAGAGCTTGATAGTTAAGGGATAGATATAGAAAGCTTATAGGAAGCTTATACGAATCTTGGACGATAGATATAGAAAAGCTATACAAATGGTATAAGGTAGTAATCCCTATTCTAATTTCGTTTTATATAAGATATATTTCGTTTTGAGAGATAAAGTGCTTTTTAGAGCTGTTTAATAGGAGGTTATTCTCTTGGAAAAGAGGTGTTTAGTAATCGTTCTTTACTCAGTACGACGCCTCCTTCGTCAGCTCCTTGTCCGCCTGCGTAGTTTACCCAATTAACGGTTTTCCAATGAGGGGTAACTGTAACGATGCGGGTAGAGCCAAAAGCCATATAGTAAGTAGTTTTAATGCCTTCGTGGCGGACGTCCATACCAGCTTGTATACCTACTTTGGCGTTGGGGGTACTTGGGTCGAGACGTATCTCTACTTGCATATACACGCCTTCGACTTTGCTGGGGGTGAACTCTCCCACAGGTTTCATAAGTTTAGAACCAAAGTGGTTTACTAATATTTTGGCATCATACCATTTGCCGTCGTATTTTCCTGATTTGGCAATAGGGATAGTGGAATAGTTTTTTTCTTGTATTACTTTAATCTTCCCATTGCCTGCTTCTGTTACGATATCTTTATAATATGTAGCCGCCCACGTGATAGGGGCTTGGTCGGTAATATCAGTTTCAGGAAAATGAACTCTCCGCCATACGTTTTCACCTTTGTAAAGCACGTAGAAGCGGAAGTTTTTTACATTTATCAAAGCGTTAGGGTTCTGATTGTTCTTTTCAGAAAATAGCACCCCCCAAAGGTTGTACAATTCAAAATATCGGTTTTCGTTGGGGTACTTGCAATAGCCTTTTTTGCCATAAAGCTCCCAATAACAACTTTTATAAATGATTTTGTCGTGATTAAGAGACGCAAAATTTAAAGCAGCCCCGATGGATATATTACCTCCTTTTTCGAACAATCTGTTGGAAGTATTACTATAACCATTGAAAATGAAGGGAGTGTTGTCACTAAAATTTGTGTCGTGCCCTGCTTCGGTATTGCGCATAGCTTGTTGTAGCATTTGTTGGGAATGCTCAGAAAGGTTATTGCTGTTGCTGTCTTTATTACAGCTTATCAGTGTAATAACCGAGAAAATGATACTATAAGAGAGAATGTTTTTCATTTGTTGTGATTATAGATTGTTGAGATATACGCGACAAAGGTACAAATAATTAATCATTTAATACTATAAGTATGATGAAAAAAATATACCTTTGCAATCTGTTAGTAATGTTGATACAAACAACGATGGGAAATATTTATTTAATACCGAACTTATTAGGGGGTGTTGCTCTTGATGTATTGCCAGCACAGGTGGCAAATGTAGTGCAATCACTTACTTATTTTGTAGTAGAAAACGAAAAGTCGGCAAGGAAGTTTATCAAGCTCGTTACTCCGGACAAGGTGCAAGCAGATTTAAAAATAGTTGTGATAGATAAGCACCATCAGGATACTGACTATCAGAGTTTTTTAACCCCTTGTATGGAAGGACACTCGATAGGGATTATTTCGGAGGCAGGTTGCCCAGGGATAGCCGACCCAGGAGCTGATATTGTGCGGGTGGCTCACCAAAAAGGACTGAAAGTGATTCCGCTGGTAGGACCTTCTTCGCTGTTATTGGCAATGATGGCGAGTGGACTTAATGGGCAGAATTTTGCTTTTAACGGATATCTCCCTATTGATAAACAAGAGCGAAAGAAGGCACTTAAAACCTTAGAGCGCAAAGCACGAGAAGGACAGTCGCAACTATTTATAGAAACGCCTTACCGCAATAAGCAGATGCTTACTGACTTGATAGAGACATTACAGGCTAATACTCTTTTATGCGTGGCTTGTGATATTACGCTTCCTACTGAAGAAATTAAAACACTCCCTGTGCATCGTTGGAAGAAAACGAATATTGATGTACAGAAGAGACCTACTATTTTTATTATAGGGAGCTGAAATGATATGTAACTTTATAGAAAAAGGCTATCTGAGATTCTTCTCAGATAGCCTTTTTTGTAAATTCTTATTGTACTGGCATTGAAGAAACAGCTGCCGCTGTTGCAAAAACAGTAGCTAAAAGAATAAGGATAACAAGCCCAATTAAAGAGAGCACAAGCCCTGCAATGGCTAATCCTTTAGGAGTTTTAGTAACACCTACACCTGAAAGAACAAGTCCTAAAAGCCAGATAATCCACCCTAAAACAGGAACCCACCCTAAGAATACAGCTATTAAAGCTAATACGAAACCAGCGGTGCCTATTCCGTTGCTCTTAGAGGAGTTTTGGATAATGATAGTTGGGTTGTTTTCTTTGGCAGTTTGCTGTTCTTGAGGAACAGATTGCTCTTGTGTTGAAGTTGTATTTTCTTCCATAAAAAACTGAAAATTAAAATTACTCCCTACTCTGTTAAAGGCTTTTCGGGGTATCGCCTTTTGCTATTTAAAATCGGTTGCAAAGATATGAAATATTATGATATGAAGGAAATTATTTTAACAAAAAATTAAGTTTTCTTTTATAACAAGTGTTTTTTCCACTCTTTCCAATGGTATTTCTTGGCGTAGATATACAATAAAAGAGGGAAGCAGAGCAATAGAGGAGCCCATATACTGAAGCCTAAAGAGGGTTCTGAGACATCACGCAAGACAGAAGGAACTTGGAAAACTGTCCAGTCGGAAGTTACTAAAAGAGCTGTAAAAAGGTTGTTGGCGGTGTGAAAACCTAAGGCTAACTCTAAGCCATCGTCCATTAAGGTAGTGATACCTAAGAACAAGCCTGTACCTATGTAATAGATAAGCAAGCTGTATCCTAATTTTTCTACCTCGGGGTTGGCAATGTGCATTAGTCCGAAGGTGATAGAGGTAAAAAGCAAAGGAAACCACGCATTACGCATTACAAGTCCTAAGCCTTGCATTAGGTAGCCCCGAAAGAATATTTCTTCAAAAGCGGTTTGCAAAGGAATGAACAGCACTACTATCACGAGCAGTTTTAAGAAAGGTATCCACTGAAAATCCCAAATATAATCATCTGGGTTAAAAAATAAGTAGTCGATACAAGTCATTGCTATAGTTACGCCTCCCCACAGCCAAAAAGCAAACCAAAAACGCTTCCAACTGATACGTGGTCGCGCCGTAATAAGTGCTACCAAAGGCTGGCGATGTATGAACTTCACCCATAGTAACAATAACCCTAAGAAGATAGCAAAGACAACTAAGTTCTCAAACAAGAATTGTAATTCTCCTTTTTGGGCAATTTCCGACTGTATAAGTGTAGTAGTATCAAAAAATTGTGCTACTAAAAAGTTCAACCCTGTAAAGGCAAAGAACAGGGTTGGAACTATAATATAAAGCCACTTAGGGCTCTGTGATAATCTTCCGTTTTTAAGATACATAACTTTATTGTGTAATAATACCTATTTCGGCATACGATACTCTATTGGTATCATCTACAGTTTTGGTAGCGGTAAGCTTGATATAACGGGCTTTCTCGGCAGGGAAAGTAATGCGTTGTTCAATAGGATTGTTCTTGATATTGCCAAATTCTCCCTCACTTAGCTTCTTCCAATGAACATTATCAGTACTCACTTCAAAAATGTAATGACTGATAGTTCCTTCAGCCCAGCGGTCCTGTGAAGGCAAATAGGTAAATCCTTTTAGGTTTAACAGCTCTCCTAAATCAATAGTAATGGCAGTTGGTGTATTGCCCTTTTCTTGAGCAAACCACGTATTAGGTTTCTCATCAATTACTTTCTGGATATCAGAGGAAGCAGAAGATAACACTTTCCACTTTGCTTTGGGGATATCCAATGCGTAAGAAGCTACTTCACTGTACAATTGCTGCTTGCCGTCATAGGCTACAAATTTTAAAGAAGTAGGCTGAGTAACAGGGAAAGGAGTTGTATAGCGTAACGACTGTTTAGTAGGCTGACTGCCGTCTAAGGTATAATAAATTTCAGTTTCAGTATCAGCGGGAGTGAGGGTTACTTGACCATTCTTATCACGAGAAAGCTGAGGAGTTACCAATAACACAGGTGCATTGTATAACCCTATATTGCTAATCAATGGTGAACCTTTAGCTTCTAAAACTGTGAAACGAACCTTAGTAGCCGTTACTGATGGGAAGCGGAGTAATCGCTTGTAGCCAATAGTTGTTTGTTCATCTATAGTTTCCCATTTGCCATCTTTTTGGTATTCTAATTTAAACTTCTTTACACGTTGCCCCAATGGGATATACTCTTGTGCCATAAAGCGGTTGAAGGTAGTAGGCTTGGTAAAGTTTAGTTCTATAGAAGCTTCTGTTACTCCTTCGTCGGTTGTCCAATAGGTGTTTTTGTCACTATCGGTAGTTTTTTCAGGTTTAAATAGCTTGTTATTTTTACGAATATTAGAAGCCGTGACAGAGGCATCAGTTACGAGGTTATGTGCAAAATCTGCCTCTATAACTTTTTTGAGTTCCATAAGTCTCTTGATGTCATTTTCGTGTACTAAGCCACGTCTATCTACGGGAAGATTCAGTAATAAGTTGTAACCGCGACCTACTGAAGCGTAGTATATGTCCACCATTTTTTCTAATGGACGCACTTGGTGGTCTTCACGAGCGTGGTAATACCAACCTGGGCGAATAGATACATCAGCTTCGGCAGGAATCCAGTTTTTACCATTTTCATCACCTTCACCCAAATGATGTAAGTGGTCTTTTCCTTGTAGAGAAGGGTTAGAGGTAAAAGGATTCCAGTTAGTAGGAGTACCGAAGCCTTTTTCATTACCTATCCAGCGAATATCCGGGCCTTCATCACCAAAGATAGTAGCATTAGGCTGCAATTCGCGTACTATGGCGAATGTTTTATCCCACTGATAATAAGTATGAGCATCAATAGTACGAGTTTCGTTAGCTCCACCGTAATAACCTGAACCACCGTTGGCACCGTCAAACCATACTTCAAATATTTCACCGTAATTGGTAAGCAATTCTCGTAGTTGGTTATGGAAATAGGTAACGTAGGCTTCTCTGCCATACTCAGCGTGGTTTCTATCCCAAGGTGATAAATATACTCCAAATTTAAGTCCCGCTTTGTGGCAGGCTTCTGAAAGCTCTTTTATAACATCGCCTTTACCATTTTTCCAAGGTGAGTTTTTTACAGAATGCTCAGTGTACTTTGATGGCCATAAGCAGAAACCATCGTGGTGCTTAGCCGTGATGATAACACCTTTCATACCAGCGTCCTTAATCACTTTCACCCACTGATTTACATCTAATTCAGTAGGGTTGAATAAAACAGGGTCTTCGCCACCTGTGCCCCATTCCATATCGGTAAAAGTGTTCATATTGAAGTGGATAAAAGCATAATATTCCATCTCGTGCCACGGCAACTGACGTGGGGAAGGAATAGCTCCCACTGACTTGGGTGCTTCAATACTTTTGCAAGCCACCATACATAAAGCGGTGGCTAATAAGACTAATTTTTTCATTGTATACAGTATTTAAACTTCTTTGTTATAAAGTTTTCATAAGTGGTGCAAAGATATAGAATATTTTCTTACTATCAAAATAAAATTCTAAAGATTGCATCTCGTACTAATATCTCAATAAAATTATTTTAACTTTTCTCTTGTGTTACTAAATAAAAAAGAGACTATTCTCTTATGAAAATAGTCTCTTAAATGTGTTTTTCTTTCCTCTTACTGATTAGAGAACTTCTGTATCGCTTCTTCTAAAACATCGTACACTCGGTCTAATTGAGCATCTGTGATGATGTAAGGGGGCAAAATGTAGATAATATTTCCCACCGGACGCAGTATTACGCCTTCTGAGATAAAGAAGTTGTACAGTTTATCCCTGAATGAGCCGTAGTAGTCAGTATTTTGAGAGGTTTTGAGGTCGAATGCCAAAATAACACCTAAGGTACGTGCATTCTCTACCGATGGATATTTCGCAATACGGGCTAAAAACTCCTGATGACGGCGTGCAATGCGTTTTAAGTTGGCTTGCATTTCGTCACTTTCCAATATGCGAATAGCTTCTAAGGCAATCGCACAGCCCGTGGGGTTTGCCGTAAAGGTATGTCCGTGGAAAAGAGCTTTGTTCACGTCTTCACTGTAAAAACCGTCGAATATCTCTTGGGTAGCAGTAGTTACCGCCAACGGAATTGTTCCTCCTGTAAGAGCTTTCGATAAGCACATAATATCGGGTTTATGAGTGAGATAGTCCGAAGCAAAAGTGCGTCCTGTACGCCCGAAGCCTGTCATTACCTCGTCGGCAATGGTAATCACACCATTTTCTTGTGCGATATGAATCAGCTTGTCTAAGGCTTCTGGTTCATAGATTTGCATTCCTGAGGCTCCTTGTACTAAGGCTTCAAATATAAAGGCGGCAGGGTGATGTTCAGCAATCACTTCTTTTAGTTTTTTAGTAGCTTCATCGCTTCCTTTTTTGGGTAACGGTATGCGCACTACTTTCAACAAGTGTTCTTTAAAAGCATCAGTAAAGAATGAAATACCCGAAGCTGCCATAGCGGCAAAGGTATCTCCGTGAAATGCATCTTCAAAAGCAACTACCGTAAAGCGCTTCTCGCCTTTATTGAAAAAGTACTGTAACGCCATCTTGATACCTACTTCCACTGCTGTCGAACCGTTGTCCGAGAAGAATACTTTCTGTTGGTTTTTAGGTAGAATACTGATGAGCTTTTCGGCAAGCTCTACCGCAGGTCGGTGTGTAAAGCCACCAAAGAGCACGTGCTCTAATTGAGTGAGTTGTTTGTAGGCAGCTTGGGCTAATCGCTCGTTGCTATGCCCATAGGGGTTCACCCACCAACTGGCAATGGCATCTATGTATTCTTTGCCGTCCTCGTCCCAAAGGAGAGCATCTTTCCCTTTCACAATTCCGATAGGTTTGGCAGCCGTTTGATGTTGGGTATACGGGTGCCACAAATGTTTTTCGTCTCGCTGTTGTAAATTCATTTTTTCGATTGTATAATGGTTTTGGTTATAATATCTTTTTCCATATTCCAGCCTCTCGCCGGACTGTATTCGCGCCCGTACAAGATGATTTGCACGTGCAGTTTGTTCCATTTTTCTTTGGGGAAGAGTCGTTTGGCATCTTTCTCTGTTTGCACTACCGAACTACCGTCGGAAAGCTTCCAGCGGTGCATCAGTCGGTGTATATGGGTATCAACGGGGAAGGTCGGAATGCCAAAGGCTTGTGCAAGAACAACGCTGGCAGTTTTATGTCCTACTGAGGGGAGAGCCTCTAAAGCCTCAAAGGTTTGAGGAACTTCACCGTTGTATTTGTCTATGAGTATTTGGGAAAGCCCGTGAATACCTTTAGATTTCATAGGGGCAAGCCCTAAGGGTCTGATAATTTCCTGTATTTCGTCTACCGAAAGTAGTACCATATCATACGGATTGTCCGCTTTGCTAAATAGAATAGGCGTGATTTGGTTCACCCGTGCATCGGTAGTTTGTGCCGATAAGAGTACGGCTATCAGTAGCGTATAAGGGTCTTTGTGTTGCAGGGGTATAGTAATTTCAGGATAGATACTTTCCAGTGTATCGATGATAAAGTTTACTTTTTCAGCTTTTTTCATTTCTCTTTTCTAATAAAACAACATTCTCTACGTGGTAGGTTTGTGGAAACATATCCACAGGCTGAACTTTGGTTACTTTATAAGTTACATCAAGCAAGGAAAGGTCTCGCGCTTGCGTTGCACTATTGCAACTTACATATACTATCTTTTTGGGGGCTATTTGAAGAATTTTAGCTACTACATCTTTGTGCATACCGTCGCGAGGAGGGTCGGTGATAATCACATCAGGGGTACCATTTTCTTCTATAAAAGTATCGTTGAAAATGTTTTTCATATCTCCCACGTAAAAAGTAACATTCTCAATACCATTGGCAAAAGCATTGTCTTTGGCATCTGTTATAGCTTCTGGTACAGCTTCTACCCCTATCACTTTTTTCGCTTTTTTGGCTACAAATTGCGCAATAGTGCCCGTCCCCGTATAAAGGTCGTACACTAATTCATCGCCCTTTAAATCGGCAAAGTTACGAGCTACTTGGTACAACTTGTACGCTTGTGCCGAGTTAGTTTGGTAAAACGACTTGGCATTGATTTTAAATCGCAACCCTTCCATTTCCTCATAAATACAGTCAGTACCTTTATAGCAAATAAGTTCTTGGTCATAAATAGCATCGTTGCCTTTGCTATTGATACAGTATTGCAAAGAGGTAATCATCGGGAATGTCTCTGCAATATGGTCGAGGAGCAGTGTAATTTTAGGGTCGTTGCGGAAGAACTGTATCACTACCATTATTTGCCCAATGGAGCTAATGCGTATCATCATAGTACGCAATAAGCCTGTTTGTTGCCTCGGACTGTAAAAAGGCATTTCGTTCGCCAAGGCAAAACGCTTTATCTCCAAGCGTATCGCGTTAGAAGGGTCGGCTTGCAAGTAACATTTGTCTATGTCCAAAATCTTGTCCCAAGCTCCTGCTATGTGAAAACCTAAGGCATTCCGATTGTCTATTTCGTCAGCTTTCTTAATTTCATCGGGAGTAAGCCAGCGCATATCCGAAAAAGAAAACTCCATTTTGTTGCGGTAGTAATAAGTCTCGTCAGAGCCTATGATAGGCATCACAGCAGGAATTTCTATCCTGCCCAACCGTACTAAGTTGTTTTCTACTTCTTTCTGCTTGTAAAATAGCTGACTTTGGTAGTTCATATCTTGCCATTTGCAACCGCCACAATAGCCGAAGTGAGAACATACGGGCGTTACTCGTTGTTCTGATAGTTGGTGATATTTAGTTACAAAACCTTCATAATAAGCCGATTTCTTCTTGGTGGTCTGCACATCTACTACATCACCAGGAATAGCGTTACTTATAAATATCACACGTCCGTCAGGGGCTTTAGCAATGCTTTTGCCTTTGGCTCCTGCATCAATCACGGTTACATTTTCAATGGTTATATGCTTATTTTTGCTCATTATGGGTGCAAAGGTACAAAATAATTGCGAATTACAAATGCTCTCATTATATTCAAACTCCCTCCAAGATTCTACAATATTCCCACTAACCTACTAATTTCCTAATAATTCCTTCTTCTTTCCGTCATACTTCCCCCTATTTATGGCCTAAGGCCTAGTGCCTCTTCCTCTTTCTTTCGCCTCGAAACCCCGTTTTTACCATTTTTTGTACCGCTGTATTATAGTATAAATCAACTATTTACATACCCTTTCTATACCAATCGTCCAAGATTCGTATAAGCTTCCTATAAGCTCTCTATAAGCTATCCCCACCCTCCTTACACCCTTTTTTCACCAAAAATCCTTCCAACTCACTTTTTATATTTTTCGTTTTCCTCCGATAACTCAGACCAGTTTTTCTCATTGGTATTATTGGCATTACCTTTCATTTATATCATCAATTACGTCCTATTGAAGTCTTTTTTGTATTTTTGCAACGCTATTTATAGAAGAAATATGTACGATAAAGTCCGAGCCATAGTTATTTCAAGTCTCAAATACAGCGATAACAGTCTTATAGTGAAGTGCTTCACTCAAACGATGGGCACTCGTAGCTATTTGTTACAAGGCGTTTTAGCACAGAAGAAAGGGAACTTAAAAACAGCCCTTTTTCAGCCTTTTATGCTGTTAGAACTGGTGGCTACCCATAAAAATAACGGTACGTTAGGACGTGTAAAAGAAGCTAAGATAGCCGTCCCTTATTACTCGTTACATACTGATATTTACAAGAGTGCTGTAAGTATGTTTCTTTCCGAAGTATGTGCTTTTGTTTGCACATCTGAAGCTCCCGATGAAGAAATGTTTTTGTTTTTAGAGCAGAAGCTCCTTTTTTTTGATAGAAACGACTTCTCTGCCAATTTTCACTTAAAGTTTCTGCTTGATATCACTCGCTATCTCGGCTTTTACCCCGATACCTCTCACGAGCATTTGCCCTCCTTTTCGTTGGAAGACGGCATTTTCAGTACTACTGATGAAAGTAAATACACCATTACAGGCGTTACCTTGTTGCTATTCAAAGCCCTCCTACACACCGATTATCCTCAGTTATCAACCGTTAAAAGCAATAAGAACGAGCGCAATGCATTGCTTTTTCAACTGCTTAAATACTACGAATGGCACTTCCCCAATTTTAGACAAATAAAATCATTAGAGGTGCTACAAACGCTCTTTTAGCACTATTCCAACATAATACAATACTGTTTTTTGCTTCCACACTTAGCTAAAGTTTTAAACTTAGCCAAAGTTAATCATAACTAACAGTCTGTTAGATTTCTTATCTCAAACTTACACTAATAAAAAAAACTCCAAGTAAAATCTTTTTTACTTGGAGTTTCTTGCGTTTATGAATTTATTGGAACAAAAATATTAAATGTCGATAGCTTCACCATAAGCAGCTGCTACTGCTTCTTTTACACCTTCGCTCATTGTAGGGTGTGGGTGCACCGCTTTGATGATTTCGTGTCCTGTAGTTTCCAACTTACGAGCTACTACCGCTTCAGCAATCATATCAGTAACGCCGGCGCCAATCATATGGCAACCTAACCATTCGCCATATTTAGCATCAAAGATTACTTTTATGAAACCTTCAGTAGTACCCGCTGCATTTGCTTTTCCTGAGGCAGTGAATGGGAACTTACCTACTTTTATTTCATAGCCTTTTTCTTTAGCTTGTTTTTCGGTCAGACCTACTGAAGCAATTTCAGGAGTGCAGTAAGTACAACCAGGGATATTACCATAGTTAAGTGGTTCTACGTGCATTCCTTTAATCTTTTCAACGCAAATAATACCTTCTGCTGAAGCTACGTGTGCTAAGGCTTGACCAGGAACTACGTCACCAATAGCGTAATAACCAGGAACATTAGTTTGGTAGAACTCGTTTACTTGAATTTTATCGCGTTCAGTTTTGATACCTACCGCTTCCAAACCGATATTTTCAATATTTGTTTTGATACCTACCGCTGAAAGCAAGATATCAGCTTCTAAAACTTCTTCGCCTTTGGCTGTTTTCACAAATGCTTTTACACCTTTGCCAGAAGTATCTACTTTGGTTACCTCAGCCGAAGTCATAATATTGATACCTGATTTTGTAAGGCTCTTTTCTAATTGTTTAGAGATATCCTCATCTTCCACAGGAACAATATTAGGCATAAACTCTACGATGGTTACTTCAGTACCCATAGCGTTATAGAAGTAAGCAAACTCAATACCGATAGCCCCACTACCTACTACAATCATTTTCTTAGGTTGCTCAGGGAGCGTAAGTGCTTGGCGGTAACCGATAATTTTCTTGCCGTCTTGAGGTAAAGCAGGCAACTCGCGTGAACGTGCTCCAGTAGCAATAATAATGTGGTCAGCACTGTATTCAGTTACTTTGCCATCTTTATCTTTTACGTCTACTTTTTTGCCAGCTTTTAGGGTACCATAGCCCATTATCACATCTATTTTGTTCTTTTTCATCAAGAACTGCACCCCTTTACTCATTGTAGCAGCTACCTCGCGGCTACGTTTGATAACCGCATAAAAATCTTTGTCAAAAGACTCTTTTTTTACGGTGATACCATAGTTCTCAGCGTGCTTTAGGTATTCAAACACTTGCGCTGATTTTAACAAAGCTTTCGTAGGAATACAACCCCAGTTCAAACAAATACCACCGAGGTTTTCTTTTTCAATAACAGCGGTTTTAAAACCTAATTGAGAAGCGCGAATGGCAGTAACATACCCACCAGGACCACTTCCTAATACAATAACGTCGTATTTACTCATTTCTTTTAAAATTTATCAAGTTTGATATTAGGCTACAAAGTTACGAATAATATTTTGAATAAAAACTATTTTAATCATTTTTTTATTTATATATAATTTTATATGTTTGAATAATAGCTATTTAAATCCTGATTGTCCGAAGTAAATCTCATTTACTTTATTGAAGTCTAAAAATCATAAAAACTCTAAAATCATTGCGTTTTTTCCAAAGTTTTATTACCTTAAAAAAGCAATTAGTATTCAGTTTTCTAAGATTATAGCTTTGTCTTAGCTTCAGTTTAGCTTCGTTCATTGTTCGTCATTTGTTCGTCATTTGTTCGTCATTTGTTCGTTCATTGTTCGTCTTTTGTTCGTTCATTGTTCGTTCATTGTTCGTCTTTTGTTCGTTCATTGTTCGTTCATTCATTATTTGTCTTTTCATTATCTGCCTGTCGTGCTACGACTGCCCGTGCGGCTCGCACCGTCTTTTGTTCGTTCAATCTTTTCCTAAAAATCGGAGTTCTTCACCATTTGTCTAATTCAAAACGAAGAGAGCAAGAGGGTTCATAGCTATATGTTTTTAGTGAGAAGTTCTACAATCTTGTTGTTCGGGAAAAATTCTTTTAACACTACCTTCAGTACCGTATAGGCGGGAATAGCCACTACCATTCCTGTTATCCCGAAAAGCGTACCACTGATAAGGGTAATGAGGAAAATCTCTAAGGCTGTAGATTTTACTGAATTAGAGAAAATAAGCGGTTGAGAGAAGAAATTATCAATAAACTGACCTATTATAAACCCTATCAACACATAGATAGTAGTAGGCAGACTTACCGTCATAAAATCGTTTTGTAGGTTGCTACTCATTGTAAGCAAAGCCATTAGTATAAAACCTATCATCGGACCTATATAAGGAATAAGGTTCAGTAAAGCACATAAAAGGGCTATGATAAAAGCATTTTCTACCCCGAAAATAAGCAATACTATGGTGTAAATTATAAAAAGAATAGTAAGCTGTAGTATTAATCCTACAAAATAACGCGACAATAGGTTGTTTATTTTGAAAATAGAGGTCTTAAGTTTGCGTTTGCGTTTAGGAGAGAAAATTGAAAGCAATGTGATAAGTATTCTGTCACCGTCTTTCATAAAGAAGAAGGTAATAAAAAGCACTGAGAAGAATCCTACTCCAAAACTACTGATAAACGAGATAAAAGAGTTTAGGAAGTTAGGAATATCGATAAAATTCAACATCTCTTGTACTCCAAAAGAGTAATCTTCTCTCTGAAGTCCGACCTTGCTAAGAGTTTGGTGGAGGAGAGCGTCGAGGTTGTCCTTTAGCAAGTCTATATTAAGACTTGAGAGGTTCTTACCTTGCGAAATAAGCAAAGGGATAAATAAACTGAATACCCCAAGGCTCAATACCACGAACAATAACATTGTAAGAACCACACATAAGGTTCGGTTTTTTATTTTCAGCTTTTTGTAAAAAAACTGTATAAGAGGTTTGCCCATTAATGTCAGTACCAGCGATACAATGAGGTAAATGATAATAGATTGCAGTAAGTAAAGGGTGTAGAGCCCTAACGCTACCAATACAATAATCCCTACGGCACGCAATATACCATTTGCTATTTCTTTTGAGTTCATTTTTTAATGATTAATTTTCAGATAAGTTAGACTTATCTGACAAGTTCAACTACTGATAACTATTATTTAACAAGTAAAAATCTAATAATACGATTGCGGTCATAGCCTCGACGATAGGTACTGCACGAGGTACTACACAAGGGTCGTGTCTTCCTTTACCTTGCATTGTTACGATGTTGCCGTGTGTATCGAGTGCGGGTTGCTCTTGCATAAGGGTAGCTACGGGCTTAAAAGCTACTCTAAAATAAATATCCATACCGTTGCTGATACCGCCTTGTATCCCTCCTGAATAGTTGGTTTGGGTAGTGCCATCAGGATTAAAAAGGTCGTTGTGCTGGCTACCGCGCATTGCAGTACCTGCAAAACCACTGCCGTATTCAAAGCCTTTAACCGCATTGATAGAGAGCATCGCTTTGCCAAGCTGTGCGTGGAGCTTATCGAATACAGGTTCACCTAAACCTACGGGTACTCCTTTTACTACACAACTTACTACCCCGCCTACTGTGTCACCCTCCTTACGAATGGCTTTGATGTAGGCTTCCATTTGTTCCGCTAAGGTAGGGTCGGGACAGCGTACGGCATTAGTTTCGGCTATTGCCAAATCGAGTTCGGTATAGGGTTTGGTAAGGGTAAGCTCACCTACACCTGATACATAAGCGGTAATTTGTACTCCTTTCAGTATCTGTTTTGCAATAGCTCCTGCTACTACCCGACAAGTTGTTTCACGCGCTGACGAGCGACCGCCTCCACGATAGTCACGTATACCATATTTCTGTTGATATACATAATCGGCGTGGCTGGGGCGGTATACCTCGGCTATATGGGCATAGTCAGCTGAATGCTGATTTTCGTTCTCAATGATAAAACCAATAGGTGTACCAGTAGTTTTGCTGTTTAAAATACCCGAAAAGAAGCGCACCTTGTCTCTCTCTTTGCGTTGCGTAACAATCGCTGATTGCCCTGGTTTTCGACGGTCAAGTTCGTGCTGTATGGCTTCAAAGTCTAAGGTTATATTAGGTGGACAGCCGTCTATAATTCCTCCTAAGGCTTCGCCGTGCGATTCGCCAAAGGTGGTGAGCCTAAAGAGTGTACCTATACTATTCCCAGCCATTATAATTCTTTCATTTTGGTTACTAAGGACTCCATAAACTTGCTGATAGGTGTCTTTACCATCATTGCCATTACGGGGTTGAAGTTACCCTCGAAGAGTAGTTGTACCTCACTCTCATTGTTCGATACTTCGGTAATATTGGCAGTAAGCTGAAAAGGAATCTTACCTTTTGCTTCACCTAATACCAACTGACTGCTGGGGGTACTACTTTTCTTTTCTAAAGAAATTTCAGGCATTCCTTTTAGGGCAAACACAAAAGATTGCTCGCTGAGCATTTGGAACTTACTAATATTATCAGGCATCAGTCGTTCAAAATTAGCTACATTTTCTAAGAGTGCAAAGAGGTCTTTAGCACTTTTCTCTACAATTGTTTTTTTACTTTCTAAGTTCAAAATAAAGATTAATGTTTAATGATAAATGGTTAATTATTTTTACTTAACTAAAACTGTTTCCCAGCCGTCGTATTCGCCGTGAGTATCGAGAGCGAGGTCTATCAAGTCCCACGTATCGGGGTCGATGTTGTCTACACTATTTACTTTACTGAGGATAAGGCGGTAACCTAAATCTTCATTAGGATCTTCACCCTCTTCGGGCTCTATTTTACCCCTGTTATATACTAAAAATCCTAAGGTTTCAGCTTTTGCAATAGCGCTATTCATATCCTTTTCAGTTTGGAAATACAACCAGTGTTCAATAGGGCGCTCTTGGTCGGTGTGGTCGCCTGCTTCTTCACAATGTTCTTGCAAATTACTATTGTGAATGCTTTGCATTTCGTAGATATTAGGGAAAAGAAACTCAAAGTAAATCTTCCAATCAGTATCGTCAGTAGTTTTGATTTGAGTGCTATAATCAGGGTGTTTAGTTACTACTGATTGCAAGCGTTTTTCTAAACCAGAAGTATTTTCGGTATAAAAATACCACGTAATAGTGCCTTGATAAGTGACAATACCCACTAAGATATCACTTTCATTAAGCAAAGGCATTACTTCTTCATCTTCTATCGTATAGAGGAAGTCACGTTCTCGGTTATTTGAAAAACCGTTTTCATCAGGTTCTTTTAGCTCAAAAGTAAGGCGTACGCTTTGAGGGTATTGGGTGATAGGAGCAATTTCCTCTAATCCTAAATTGAGGCGGAATACAGCGGGGTTATCTTCTACGCTACCGATATAGACAGTCCAGTTTTCTGGAATTTGAATATTTTGCATATCATTTGTTATTAAAAAATAGGATTTAAAGGCTCTTTACAATCTTCTGTCCCATCTATTCTTATCAAAGTTGTGTTTTTTCCAGTACAACATAATTAGGAAGCCTATGAGAGCCCCTCCTACGTGTGCAAAGTGAGCAATATTACCACCGAAAATAGTAATTCCTCCCACAAATCCCATTATTAAGTCTAAGGCTACGAGTAAAGGGATAAAATAACGAGCCGCTATAGGGTAGGGGATAAAGAACAACATCAGTTTGGCATCGGGGAAGAACATTCCAAAAGCTACTAATATACCATAAATAGCACCTGAAGCGCCTACGGTAGTAGATCTAAGTACATCATACATACTTTGGAAGGTGCTGTGATTGATGATATTGCCCCAATTAGGATTGTATTTACCTTCTGCAATAATTTCTAAAACTTCATTAGCAGGCACACCAGCTTCCGCTAAAGCATTGACAGCTTGATGTACATAGTAGTAATTTACTCCCGTATGAAGCAAAGCCGCTCCTACGCCACAAGAGAAATAGAAGAATAGAAACTTATTGCGCCCCCATATATTCTCTAAGGGAGTCCCGAATGCCCATAAGGCGTACATATTAAAGAGCAAGTGTGTAAAATCAGCGTGCATAAACATATAGCTGATATATTGCCACCAGTGAAAAAAAGGAGTTTCAAAATGGTGTAAGGCAAAAGTACCGACTATATTCACTTGAGGTAAAAATAGTCCTTTTTCATTCAATACGGTAAGTATTAATACTATCGTATTGATAATAATCAGATGTAGTACTGTTTTAGATATTCTGTCCATTTTAGTCTTTAGTTATTAGTTGTTAGAGATTGGTTAATTAGCAATGTTCACAATGCTTATATTGCCTATCCAACTCGCATTTAAAATAGGTTTTCTATTTCATTTACTGAAAGGTTGTAATAAATTCGCTTTCCAAAAGGCGAAATTAATACTTCTTGACAACTAAACAAATTATTTATCAAAGTTTCTTGTTCTTCCTCACTGAGTACCTGTCCGGTTTTTACAGCTAAGCTCTTGCATAAAGCTTTAGCAAAGGCTTCTTTCTGAGTGTTTTCGGTAGAGGGTAATGCCTCGATATGCTGTTGCAAGAGTTCGTTGAAAATATTAGGAATCTCACTATCGGTAAGGTGCAGAGGAATCCCACTTACTACAATCTTGTCGGTTTCTATGGTAAACATAAAGCCACTGCACTCAAAGAGCTCGCGCAGTTGTGCAATCACTTCCAACTCGTGTGGTGCAAAAGGCAGTTCGTAGGGGAACATCAGTTGCTGACTTGCACTATGGGTGGATTGCAGATGCTTCATAAAATCTTCGTACAAGATACGTTGGTGTGCCCTGTTGATATTGATGATGATAAGCTCTCCTTCCAAAGTAGTTATGAGGTATTTCTTTGCCAAAGCAATGATTTTCTTACCTTGGCTTCGTATAGGTTCGGTTTCAAAGAGCGAACTCACGATAGTTTCAGGAGTTGAGGTATTGATGGAAGATTCAATGCCCGTGTACAAACTCTCCCATGTAGGTGCTTTTTTGCTGTAAGAGCCGAAATTACTATGGCTATCGCTTCCACTGCTTCGGCTTACATATTCTTCTTTAAATGGGTTGAAATTGGGGTCTACTTCTATCTTAGGAAACTCTGGGGTTTTATCCTTGTAGTTATAAGGAATATCGAAAGTAGGGTCTTTGCTAAAATCGAGCGTAGGAGCAATATTAAACTGACCCAAACTGTGTTTTACTGCCGACTTCAGTAGGGCATAAATACTATGCTCTTCTTCAAACTTAATTTCGGTTTTCGTAGGGTGAATATTGATGTCGATAGTTGTGGGGTCTACTTCCAAACTGATGAAATACTCCGCCTTCTGGTCGGTGTGGATAAGACCTTCGTAAGCCGAAGCAATTGCGTGGTTGAGGTATTGATTTTTCACAAACCTATGATTGACCATCAAAAACTGCAAGTTCTTAGTCTTTGCTAAATACTCAGGTTTTACGATAAATCCGCTGATTTGCACCAAAGGTGTATCTTCGGCGATGATAGGCACTAACTTTTCATTGGTTTTGCTTCCAAAAAGATGTACAATGCGTTGGCGGAAATTGGTAGCTGGCAGGTTGAACAGCTCGTTGCCATTGTTGTACAAAAAGAAATGAATTGCAGGGTGTGCCAAGGCAACACGGTGAAACTCATCGAGTATATGACGGAATTCCACCGTGTCTGATTTTAGAAAGTTGCGACGCGCTGGAATGTTGAAAAAGAGGTTCTTCATCGCAATACTCGTACCAGTAGGGCATACGCAGGGCTCTTGGCGCGTAATCTTACTGCCTTCGATGTGTATTTCGGTACCCAACTCGTCCTCTGGGCGCTTGGTTTGCATCTCTACGTGCGCAATTGCCACTATAGAGGCAAGGGCTTCCCCTCGGAAACCTTTAGTTTGCAAATGGAAAAGGTCTTCTGCTTTTTGTATTTTGGAGGTGGCGTGACGCTCGAAAGCCATACGCGCATCGGTAGTACTCATTCCCACACCGTTGTCAATCACCTGCACTAGGGTCTTACCTGCGTCTTTGATGAGCAGTTTTATTTCGGTAGCACCGGCATCAATAGCATTCTCCATCAGCTCTTTGACTGCTGAGGCGGGACGCTGAATCACTTCGCCAGCGGCTATCTGGTTGGCTACGTGATCGGGGAGTAATTTTATAATATCTGACATTCTATCTATTTAGGTAAAAGGTAAAAGATAAAAGGTAAAAAGTGCGAGGTCGTAGCACGACGGGCAGTGTGAGCCACACAGGCAGGTGCGAGCCGCACGGGCAGTCGTAGCACGACAGGCAGATAATGAAAAGATAAACAAAAGACGAACAAAAGACGAACAAAAGACGAACAAATGACGAACAAATGACGGTGCGAGCCGCACGGGCAAATGAACGAATGACGAACGATGAACGAACAAATGACGAACAAATGACGAACAAATGACGAACGATGAACGAACAATAAGCGTATGAAAACCGAAGGAATCTTCTATTTTAGTTAAAAAAAAGAGCTACTTTTTATGCTGTAAAACAGAAAATTTTGTTTTTCACACTTCACGCATCGGTATTTAGTTTTACTTCTTATCTGGTACAAAATTTGTGCAAATATAAAAAAAGTATTACTTTTGTGGAAAATTATTTTCAATATGAAACACTTGTTTATCTCTATATTCATAGCTATCAGCTTGTTATCTTGTGCTAAAGAACCTGTTACTAATGGCAATGAGGTGTCTTTTACGGGCTCTGACTATACCGGTAACGATACCGATTTGCGCGTACGCGATTTTATTTGGAAGGGACTTAACACGTATTATTTGTGGCAAGCCGATGTGCCTAATTTGCAAAATAACCGTTTTGGTAGTTTAGCTGATACCAAAGTAGATAAAAATAAGAGTTATACTCAATTCTTAAAGAGTTTTAGCAATCCTGAAGACCTTTTCTATAAAGGGTTACTGAATAGATATGGTGAGATAGACCGCTTTAGTTATATCACTGATGATTACACGGAACTCGAAAACCAATTTAAGGGAATTACCGCCAGTGTGGGTATAAACTACGCTTTTGGTTTTGTAGACGAAACAAAAACTAGAGTTTATGCTGTAGTGCGTTATGTAGTGCCTAAATCGGAGGCAGAACAACAAGGTTTGCAACGGGGGGATTTGATAACCACTATCAACGGGCAATCACTTAACCGTTCTAATTATCTTCAACTGTTGCAAAATACGGCTGTTATTTCGTTTTCAACCTTTAGAATTGTGAATGGCAAAGCAACTTCTACAGGGAAAACCTATACTTTAAATCAAAACCAAACCCCTGAAAACCCTGTACTTATTCATAAAGTATTCAACAAGGGAGGTAAAAAAATAGCTTACCTGATGTACAATGCTTTTGTATCTGATTTTGATGAGGCACTGAACGATGCTTTTGCGGAGTTTAAAGCAGAGGGGGTTACTGACTTAATACTCGATTTGCGTTACAATGGTGGGGGAAGCGTTAATTCGGCTACTTACTTGGCATCGATGATTACAGGTCAATTTAACGGTCAGGTGTTTGCGGTAGAAAAATGGAATAGCAAGTTGCAACCTTTTAGAGGGAATGAAAGAGAGTATTTTACGTCTAATATGGTAAAAGGCAGTCGGCAGGTGGCTATCAATAGTCTGCGACTTAACAAAGTGTATGTAATTACTTCAGATAATACAGCTTCAGCCAGTGAATTGGTTATCAATGGTCTTAAAGCCTACATAGATGTAGTGCAGATAGGTGAAACCACGACGGGTAAAAATCAAGGTTCGATTACTGTTTACGACTATACGGATAGGCAAAACCAAGTGAAAAACCCTAAACACAAATGGGCGATGCAACCTTTGGTGATGAAGATAGAAAATGCTAAAGGTGTGGGTGATTACGTAAATGGCTTAGAACCTAATATCCAGATTAGTGAGATTGTAAATGATTTAGGGGTATTAGGCGACGAAACTGAACCTCTTTTGGCTCGCACTTTACAAGAGATTACAGGGAATGTTGCCGGAAGAGCTTCGCGATCAGCGTCGAAAGAAACTTTTTACTTTGAGAAGCTTGGTACTTCTACCTCTGGCTATTTTGGCTTGAATGAAATGTACAAATGAATCGGTTTTACGAACTAACTATATCTAAAATCACACAACTTACTACTTCATCGGTAATGATTACCTTTGAAGTACCTGAGTTATTGAAGAAAGTATTTCACTTCGAAGCTGGCGAATACCTTACTCTCCAGCAAACGATTGGTGGAGAAAAGGTGCGTCGTGCTTATTCTATTTGCTCTGGAGTGAACGAAGGTGAACTGAGCGTAGCCGTAAAGCGCGTGCCCAATGGTGTGTTCTCTACCTATGCGACGACCCAACTCAAAGCAGGTGATGTATTAGAAGTGATGCCACCTAAGGGTTCTTTCGTATTCTTCTACGACATCTTTGGCAACCGCGATATTATGCTCTTCTCGGCAGGAAGTGGTGTAACCCCTATGATGAGCATTGCTAAAACAGCCTTGTCTAAAACGAACATCAAGGTAGTATTTGTCTATGGTAATAAGTCTAAAGAGGAAACTTTATTTTTTGATGAAATAGAAGCCCTCCGCATTCAGTATCCCGAACGCTTTTTAGTCCACTACGTTTTCAGTCAGCAGCCTTGGGGCGACCACTATACGGGGCGCATCAACGATAGGATAGTAAACGAGATTTTTGCTAAATACAAAGATCTTAACTGGGGGCGTTACTATGCTTGTGGTCCTACGGAATTGGTGAAAAACCTCCGTGAGATACTCTTGTTAAGAGGGATAGATAAAGACCGCATTTTTACAGAGCTTTTTGAGGCATCGCCAGCTGAGATAGATTACAGCACTCTACAAGGCAATGTCGCCATTACTCTTGAACTTAACGGACAGACGCACAGTTTCGAGAGTGCGCGCAACCAAACACTTCTCAGTTCGGCACTCTTACGTGGCTACGATGCACCTTACTCTTGCCTGAACGGCGTGTGTAGTAGCTGTATCGGTAGGGTAGAGGAGGGAGAAGCCAAAATGGCGAAGAATGAAACCCTCAGCGAAGAAGAAGTATCGCAAGGCTATATCCTCACCTGCCAAGCTTATGCGATGACCGATACAATAAAGGTACGTTTTTAGTACAATGTTAATCAATTACTCATTTTAGTTTTTGAAGTTGTTATTCTTTAAAGAAAGAATCTACGAACTCATATTTGTTAAAAATTTGTAAGTCGTCTATACCTTCTCCTACTCCTATGTATTTTACAGGAATCTGAAATTGGTCAGAGATGCCTATTACCACCCCCCCCTTGGCGGTACCGTCTAATTTAGTAACAGCCAAAGCGGTTACTTCAGTGGCTTTGGTAAATTCTTTAGCTTGCTCAAAGGCATTTTGTCCAGTAGAACCATCGAGTACTAACAGCACTTCGTGAGGAGCATCAGGAATCACTTTTTGCATCACGCGCTTGATTTTAGAAAGCTCGTTCATTAGATTGATTTTGTTGTGCAAGCGTCCTGCCGTATCAATAATTACTACATCAGCATTTTGTTTTACCGCCGAACTAAGGGTGTCATAGGCTACCGAAGCAGGGTCGCTACCTAACTGCTGTTTAATCATTGGCACTCCGGTACGGTCTGCCCACACTTGTAGCTGGTCAATCGCAGCGGCTCGGAAAGTATCAGCAGCACCTAATACTACTTTCAAGCCTTTTTTAGTAAACTGACTTGCTAGCTTTCCGATAGTAGTGGTCTTTCCAGCTCCGTTGACCCCTACTACCATCATCACATAAGGCTTTTTGTCAGTAGGTAAAGTAAAGTCTGTTGCTTCTCCTGTATGGGTTTCTGATAGAAGTCCTGCTATTTCTTCACGAAGGATAGTATTCAGTTCAGAAGTATTTAAGTACTTGTCTTTAGCCACACGACCCTCTATACGATCAATGATTTTAAGAGTAGTATTCACCCCTACATCACTGGCAATAAGCACTTCTTCAAGGTCATCGAGCACCTCTTCATCTACTTTCGATTTCCCAACGAGAGCCTTTCCTAAGCGGTCAAAAAAGCTGTTTTTAGATTTCTCTAAGCCTTTATCTAAGGTTTCTTTCTTTTCTTTTGAAAAGATATTTTTCAGAAATTGCAATGCCATAGCTTATTGTATATTTTAGGATATGAGTGCAAAGGTAGTAAAAAAGTTCATATATGCAAAAAAGCCGTCTCACGACAGCTTTTTTAAATATGATAAAAATAGAGAAAATTTAATTATTTCTTCTTCAAAAATTCATCAACGAGCTCAGGAGCCATTACGCTTTCTACGAAAGTATAAGCACCTGTTTTAGGTGATTTCACCATTTTGATAGCTTTAGTATGCTTCTTAGATTTACCTTGTAGGGTTGCTACTGTTTTCTTTGCCATAATGTTTTAATTATTTAATTTCTTTATGAACAGTTACTTTCTTTAGGATAGGGTTGAACTTCTTAAGCTCTAATCTATCTGGAGTATTTTTTTTGTTTTTGGTAGTGATGTAACGTGAAGTTCCTGGTAAACCAGACTCTTTGTGCTCAGTGCACTCCAAAATAACCTGAATTCTATTTCCTTTTTTAGCCATTTTAGTATTCTTTTAAATTAGTTAATATATCCGTTACGTTCTACTTCTTTAAGCACTGCATAGATACCTTTCTTGTCGATAGTTTTAATTGCAGTTGCCGATACTTTTAGGGTAATCCAACGATTCTCTTCCGGAATGAAGAAACGTTTTGTACGGAGGTTTACATTGAATTTACGTTTTGTTTTGTTCATTGCGTGTGACACGTTATTGCCCACCAATGCTTTTTTGCCTGTTAAATCACAAACTCTTGCCATTTTTTCTCTATTTATTAATGTGTTATTTATATTCAGGGCGCAAAGGTATAACTATTTTTTGAAACAGCAAAACTTTTTTCTCTTTTTTCAGATTATTTTTGTGTATACTAATTTATTATATACTGTATTCCAGTCGTTTAATTAATTTGAAATTATTATTTAAATATCTGAAAACTACTGTTTTTTGCACATAAAACAACCCCATCTTCATATACCCTTCGCCGTTGCAGTATGAATTCTACTAATAACCTTCTTCTTATTTCCACCTTAGCTTTATCTTTTCTTCATTCATTGTTCGTCATTTGTTCATTTGCCCGTGCGGCTCGCACCGTTATTTGTTCGTCATTTGTTCGTCATTTGTTCGTCTTTTGTTCGTCTTTTCTATAAGCTCTCTATAAGCTTCTCCCAAATTAATCATTAACCATTAATCATTAAATAAGGCTTTCATCTACATTATTTTATTCTCCCGCCCCCATTTGCTAATTTGCTTATTGACTCAATTACTAATTTTATCCGCCTGTGTGGCTCACACCCGCCTGTGTGGCTCACACCATCATTTGTCATTAATTTGGTATTATTGGCATTTCTGGTATTATTAATATTATTTGCCATTTTGCTAATTATTTGTACTTTTGTGCCCTATAATCATTTAAACAACAGTATATTCAATGAAAATAAACGATTTACTAAACATAGCACATACTTACGGTAGCCCTGTATATGTATATGATGCCCAGAAGATTGCTTCTCAATATAACCGACTTACCAATGCCTTTGCCTCAGTACCCAAGTTGCGCATCAACTATGCAATGAAAGCCCTTTCTAATATCTCTATCTTGAAATTGATGAAGGATTTAGGTGCTGGTCTCGATACCGTTTCTATTCAGGAAGTACAGTTAGGATTGCTGGCGGGTTTTGACCCTCAGCAAATTATTTTTACGCCTAATGGTGTCTCAATGGACGAAATTGAGGAGGCTATGCGCTTAGGAGTACAGCTCAACATCGATAATCTTTCGTTCTTGGAACAGTTTGGCACACAACACCCTGAGATACCCGTGTGTATTCGTATCAATCCACACGTGATGGCAGGCGGTAATAGCAATATTTCGGTAGGACATATCGATAGTAAGTTTGGTATTAGCATTCACCAAATACCGCATATCTTGCGCATCGTCCAGAATACAAAGATGCACATCAACGGTATTCATATGCACACAGGTAGTGATATTTTAGATATTGATGTGTTCCTATATGCTGCCGAAATACTCTTTGAAACCGCTAAACACTTTAAGGATTTACAATTTATCGACTTTGGTAGTGGCTTTAAAGTTCCTTATAAAGAGGGAGATATACAAACCAATATAGAAGAGTTGGGCGAACGTCTCAGCAGTCGCTTTGCTGATTTCTGCAAGGAGTACGGTCGCAACCTTACATTAGCTTTCGAACCTGGTAAGTTTTTGGTAAGTGAAGCAGGCTACTTTTTAGTAAAGGTGAATGTAGTAAAGCAAACCACTTCTACCGTATTTGCAGGCATCGACTCTGGTTTTAATCATCTTATCCGACCAATGTTCTACGGGGCTAATCATTATATCGAAAACATTTCTAACCCCGAAGGTAAGAAGCGTTTCTATTCAATAGTTGGGTATATATGCGAGACCGATACTTTTGCCTCTAACCGACAAATAGCTGAGATTACTGAGGGCGATATATTGTGCTTTCACAATGCAGGTGCCTATTGCTACACTATGGCGAGCAACTACAATTCACGCTTGCGTCCAGCAGAAGTATTGTGGCAGAATGGGGAAGCTAAACTTATCAGAAAGGCAGAAACCTTCGAAGACTTACTAAGAGGACAGATATATTAACAATAAAAAAGGCTGTCCGAAAAGTCTTAAAATCGCATTTGCGTCGCTACACTTTGCCAAAGTTTCAGATTTTAGCAAAGTTGATTACCTTGATAATCAAATTCTTTTAGTTACATTGTAGGGGCGATTGGCAAATTGCCTTCACAAAGCAAAACTTTTTGGACAGGCTCTTCATACTTCTTTTTGCCTGTGTGGCTCGCACTTATTGCCTGTGCGGCTCGCACTGTGGCTCGCACTATAAAAACCGGTTGTGCCAGCTGTCTTCCAAAGGCACTTCCCAATTCTCTTCATATTCTATTTTAGTATTCACCAAATTGTTGAACACTATAGTTTGTGCCGATACTGCTTTTTCTTTTACCATCTTCTTAAAATCGGCAAGGTTTTTATAGGCGATGTGTTCACCTTGACGGTAACTCACATTCATACGGTCAAGCAATGTAACGTTGTATTGGGCTTCAAGCTCTTGAATAAAGTGCGCTAAAGCATCAAGAGAACAGCCTCCTACACCGTGGGCATCGGGTAATGCTCCTATAACTATAAATCGGTTATAGCGCAATTCAAATGATGATAGCAAATCCTTGCCGTGCACCATCCAGTGATTTATAAATTCTTCTAATTGTGTATGCAGTTGCTTTTGCTCATCTTCTGTAAAGCTACGGTTGCATTGGTATACCCACACACGGGCATCATCGGGGAGTTCTTTAAAATCTCTATACACTTATCTAATGATTAATTGTTAATGATTAATTCACAGTTTTCCCTCTCCTTGGGAGAGGGGAATGGGGTGAGGACTTACTTCTTCATTAGCCTATCCAAGTTTCTCTTGTTATCACGGTCTTTAATAGTTTCGCGTTTATCGTACAATTTCTTACCGCGTACTAAGGCTATATCCATTTTAGCCAATCCCTTTTCGTTAATAAAGAGTTTGAGAGGTACGATAGTAAGCCCGCTATTTTTCACTTCTTTATTGAGTTTGCGAAGTTCTTTTTTCTGCAAAAGCAGTTTGCGTTCGCTTTTGGGGCGGTGATTGTAATAGGTGCCAAAGTCATATGCTTCAATGGTAGAGTTAATTACGAAAAGCTCTCCTTTATCGTTAAACTCGCAAAAACTCTCAGCTATTGAGGCTTTTCCTAACCTGATAGACTTTATCTCGGTACCCACAAGTACAATCCCCGCCGTGTATTTGTCGAGGATTTCATATTCAAATTTCGCCCGTTTGTTGAGTATTTGTACTGTTTTCTGAATCATAGCACAAAAGTAGTAAATTTGTTACATATAGCAAGCTTTTTTTAAGTTTTTTTGTACTTTTGCCGAAAATCACTCTTATGAAATACCTCTTACAACTTTTTACATTATTATCAGTGTCCTCACTTTTAGCGCAGCAGAATGATTTTGTGCTTCTCAGAAGCCTTTCTAATGACTTTGTATTCGATATGAAATATGCCACCCCCGATAATTTTTTCAAACAAGCAGTATATGATTGTGGAGAATGCTATCTCCGCAAGAGTACTGCAAAGGCTTTGGTAAAAGCTAATGAAGAGTTTAAATCGTTGGGATACCGCATTAAATTGTTCGACTGCTACCGACCGCTTTCGGTGCAGAAAAAGATGTGGAAGATACTTCCAGGTACCCACTACGTAGCAAACCCCGCGAAAGGTTCTAAACACAATCGCGGGGCTGCTGTCGATCTTACCCTTGTAGATGCACAAGGCAAGGAATTAGATATGGGTACTCCTTTTGATTTTTTTGGTAAAAAAGCACATCACACTTGCACGACCCTCCCTAAAAAGGTACTTGAGAATCGCAAGTTGTTGAAGGATGTACTCAACAAATATAACTTTAAATCTATTTTCTCAGAGTGGTGGCACTATGAGTACCGTCCCGAAATGCAATCTAAAGTCGAAGACTTCCAATGGCAATGTAAATAAAAAGTCTCTTCTGTCGTGCTACGACTCTTCACACACTTTGCTAAAGTTTCTAATTGCTTGTCGTGTTACGACTATTTTAAGTTTTGAGGTACTTCCAAAATCTCTATACTTTTTACTCTCATAGCGTTTTGCACCAAGTGTCTCGTATATTCAGGATAAGGAAGTCCCGCTGCGGGAGCTCCCATATTACATTCACCGTCAGAGCCACCTCCTCCGTTAATCCACAAATAAGCATCGGCGTATGGGCCTGTGGTTTTGGTAGTGCTACGCGGGCCTAAAGCTGCATTAAAGTTATTGCAAGAGTTATAAGGAGGGTGTGCATTCTGGTGTTTAGGTCTATTGATACCACTGCGCCCTGTGTCAATCACGTAATGCACATCTTTAAAACCTTTGGAAGCTAAGTATTTTACAAAAGCCTCAGCTCCGGCTTGTTCTTCAGCAGTGCCTCCTAAACCCGAAACATTCAGTGCAAAACCACGCATATATTTTAAACCTCCATCTATAATAGCATTGGCAACAGCTTCAGAGTGTTGTGTAACCAAAGGTCCATTTCCAGCGTGAATATAGCTCGCTACATTAGGGTTGTTCTTATTTAGTTTTTCAGCAGCGTAACTAAGCAGTTCAGCACGTTCATTGTATTTAGCTGAGCCTCTTGGGTGACCGCAGTAGTTAATAGCATCTGGTTCAATAATAACCACCGCACGGCGTTGTCCAATAATGGCACTTACGCGGTTTATCCACGCTTTGTAAGAAGCGGCATTAGGATGTCCACCTTTTGAAAACGAGCCACAATCACGATTGGGGATACCGTAAAGCACTACAATAGGCGTTTTGCGGGCGCGTTCAGCTCCTTCAACGAAGTTTTTAAGCCAACGGTCATTTTTCTCGCTATTAGGACTCACACCGTCATACCAACCTCCGCAGGGCGTACCATACACTTGGTAATACAGCTTTTTCAACTCGGCATTTTTTTCTTTTTTTACTACGTCTAACCGAGAGGGCTCCAAGTAAAAATCCCAGTCATAAGCTACCGGCTTTTTACCTTGTGGTGGGTTAGGTGGAATAGGAGGAGTAACTGGAGGCGTAATAGGAGGTGTAGTAGGGGTCTGAGTAGTAGGAGTTTGTGTAGTAGAGGTTTGCGTTGTTGGAGTCTGTGTAGAGGGGTCGGTATCTTCCCCTGACTTTTCACAGGCAGTCATTACCCATAAAAAAGCTACTAAGGATAGTAATTTATTCATAATCTTTAATCTTATTTATTTGTATTATTCTTATCTTTGCAATGATAAAGGTTATTTTATAATTGCCTGTCGTGTTACGACTATTTTAAGTTTTGAGGTACTTCCAAAATCTCTATACTTTTTACTCTCATAGCGTTTTGCACCAAGCGTCTCGTATATTCAGGGTAAGGCTGTCCCGCTTTTGGGGCTCCCATATTACATTCACCGTCAGAGCCACCTCCTCCGTTAATCCATAAATAAGCATCGGCGTGTGGACCTGTGGTTTTGGTAGTGCTACGCGGACCTAAAGCTGCATTAAAGTTATTGCAAGAGTTATAAGGAGCATTTGCATTTTGGTGTTTAGGTCTATTGATACCACTGCGCCCTGTGTCAATCACGTAATGCACATCTTTAAAACCTTTAGAAACTAAGTAAGTTACAAATGTTTCAGCTGCTGCTTGTTCTTCAGCAGTGCCTCCTAAGCCCGAAACATTCAATGCGAAACCACGCATATATTTTAAACCAGCATCAATAATGGCAGTAGCCATTGCTTCAGAATTATTGGTCACCAAAGGCCCATTCCCGGCGTGGATATAGCTCGCTACATTCGGGTTGTTGTTCTTCAGTTTCTCAGCAACATAGCGTAATAATTTAGCACGTTCCTCGTACTCAGCCGAGCCCTTTTTATGTCCACAGTAGTTAATAGCATCGGGTTCGATAATTACTACTGCACGGCGTTTTCCAATAATGGCACTTACGCGATCTATCCACGCTCTGTAAGAAGCAGCATTAGGATGTCCACCTTTTGAAAACGAGCCACAATCACGATTGGGGATACCGTAAATCACCACAATAGGCGTTTTGCGAGCGTGTTCAGCACCTTCAACAAAATTCTTTAGGTAGCGGTCGCTATCCTTACTGTTGGGGTTAATTCCATCATACCAATCTCCGCAGGGCGTACCATACACTTGGTAATACAGTTTTTTCAATTCGGCATTTTTTTCATTTTTTACTGCATACAACCGAGAAGGCTTCAAATAAAAATCCCAATCATAAGGTATTTGAGTTTGCGTATTTTGGGGCGTATCTTCCCCTGATTTTTCACAGGCAGTCATTACCCATAAAAAAGCTATTAAGGCTAGTAATTTCTTCATAATCTTTAATCTTATTTATGTGTTAATTTGGCAAAGATAGAAATTTATTTTCATTTACCCAAAATTATTTTCTAATTTATTTTTCCAGTCATTTTCCTCCGTTTGCTCTCCGCTTTTTCACCACCTTGTCTCTACTTTTCCTTTGTTCATTGTCTATCTGCCGTGTGGCTCGCACCGTCATTTATTCGTTTATATGTACGAACTTTGCCAAAGTTTCAAAATTTGCCAAAGTTGAAATCTACTAATAACCCTCTTTTTATTTCTATCTTAGCTTTAACTTACCTTCATTTTTTCTTCTTCATTTGTTCGTTCATTGTTCGTTCATTGTTCGTCTTTTCTTCGTCTTTTGTTCGTTCTTTGTTCGTTCTTTGTTCGTCTTTTGTTCGTCTTTTGTTCGTCTTTTCATTATCTGCCCGTGCGGCTCGCACCGTCTTTTGTTCGTCTTTTGTTCGTTCATTGTTCGTCTTTCCTATAAGCTCTTTATATCTACATTATTTTATTCTCCCGTCCCCATTTGCTAATTGACTCATTTACTAATTTACTAATTTTATCTGTCTGTTGCGCTACGAGCTCACACTTTACCTTTTACCTTTTATCTTTTATCTTTTACCTTCAACAATTGGCATTGTGGTATTAATAGCACATTTGCTAATTTCAAATAAATACTGTACCTTTGCCAAAGTTTTTTTGATAGCTTGTCGTATAACGACTTTGGGCAATGCTCAAAATAATATGAAAGTTATAGTAATTACTAACGTCTGAAAAAACTAACAACCGATGAAAGGAATTATATTAGCAGGCGGTTCAGGTACACGCCTTTACCCCATTACTAAAGGAGTTTCTAAACAATTGCTCCCTATTTACGATAAACCAATGATTTACTACCCATTATCGGTGCTGATGCTTTCGGGTATTCGCGAGATATTGGTAATTTCTACTCCTCAGGACTTACCAGGTTTTGAGCGCCTCTTAGGTGACGGTTCCGACTTCGGTATTCACCTTAGCTATGCCGAGCAACCCAGTCCCGATGGCTTGGCTCAAGCTTTTATCATAGGCGAAGAGTTTATAGGTGATGACGATGTATGCCTGGTATTAGGAGATAATATTTTCTACGGACAGAGTTTCTCGAAAATGCTCGCTCAAGCGGTAGAGAATGTAAAGAAAGAACGCAAAGCTACTGTCTTTGGTTATTACGTAAAAGACCCTGAACGCTATGGAGTAGCTGAGTTTGACACCGAGGGCAATGTGCTTAGCATTGAGGAAAAACCCACACAGCCTAAATCTAACTATGCGGTAGTAGGACTCTATTTTTACCCCAATAAAGTAGTGAAAGTAGCCAAAAGTATCAAACCCTCAACACGAGGTGAATTGGAGATTACTACTGTGAATCAAGAGTTTCTAAACGACGGCGAATTAAAAGTACAACTTTTAGGACGCGGTTTTGCGTGGCTTGATACCGGCACCCACGATTCGCTTAGCGAAGCATCAAACTTCGTAGAAACCTTAGAGAAACGTCAAGGACTCAAAATCTCTTGTTTGGAAGAAATAGCCTATCGTAAGGGTTGGATTACTGCTGAAAAGTTGCAAGAGTTAGCAAAACCAATGCTCAAAAACCAATACGGGCAATACCTTTTGCAATTAACGATGAACAATAGATAATTTGCTTTTCCAAATAATTTAACGGTAAAACCTAATCTATGCTGGCGCGAGCTTGTAGCTCGTGCCTCCTAATATCTAACCTCCTAAAAAATGGCAAAACTAAAAACAGCATATTTCTGTCAGAATTGCGGAGCACAATACAGCAAATGGCAAGGACAGTGTTACGTCTGCAAGCAGTGGAATACCATTGTGGAAGAAGTCGTACAGAAAGACACTGCTCCTGCTTGGCAAGAGAAAGAATCACCTATCAAGAGTAAAGCTCCTAAGTATATCTCTATTTCGCAAATCGATACACAACAGGAGGCGCGCCTCAACAGCAACAACCACGAATTGAATAACGTCTTGGGTGGGGGAATTGTACCCGGTTCGGTTACTCTTTTAGGGGGGGAACCTGGTATAGGTAAGAGTACGCTATTGTTGCAAATAGCTCTTAACTTGCCTTATCGTACGCTCTACGTATCGGGGGAGGAAAGTGAGAAACAGATAAAAATGCGCGCCGACCGTATTCCGCATAAGCTCGATAATTGTTTTATCCTCACAGAAACTAAGACACAAAATATCTTTCAACAGATAAAAGAACTCTTACCCGAAATCGTGATTATCGACTCTATTCAAACCCTTCAATCCGATTATATAGAGGCATCAGCAGGGAGCATTTCTCAAATTAGGGAATGTACCTCCGAACTGATTAAGTTTGCTAAAACTACTCACACTCCTGTAATACTCATTGGGCATATCACTAAGGACGGACAAATAGCAGGACCTAAGATATTAGAGCATATGGTTGATACTGTTCTGCAGTTTGAAGGCGATCGCAACCACGTGTACCGTATCTTGCGTTCACTGAAAAACCGCTTTGGCTCTACTTCCGAACTAGGTATTTACGAGATGCTTAGCAACGGATTGCGTGAGGTAAATAATCCTTCGGAGATTCTCATTTCCAAAACCGATGAGACGATTAGCGGTACCTCCATAGCTGCCACTTTGGAAGGTATGCGTCCGCTGATGATCGAAATACAAGCACTCGTAAGTACAGCGGTATATGGTACACCACAACGCAGTACTACGGGCTTCAATGCCAAACGACTCAATATGCTTTTGGCAGTGCTTGAGAAACGCGCAGGATTCCGCTTAGGTGCTAAGGACGTCTTCCTTAATATTACCGGAGGCATTACTATCGACGACCCCGCCACTGACTTAGGAGTGGCGATGGCTATCCTATCTTCTAACGAAGATATAGCGATTGAAAAGGACGTCTGTTTTGCCGGCGAAGTAGGATTAGGCGGTGAAATACGCCCTGTACAACGCGTAGAGCAACGCATTACTGAAGCTGAGAAATTAGGCTTCAACACTATTTTTGTTTCTAAATATAACAAAATAGCCCTTAAAAATACTAAAATTAGGATTGTAAAAGTCGCCAAGATAGAAGATGCAATACAAGAACTATTTGGATAATAAAAACGCCTTATGTTAAGAAAACTTTTTAAAGATACCATTATCTACGGCATTGCTACTGTACTCCCTCGTGTGCTTACCCTATTGCTCACAAGGCTGTACGTGAATAAACTCGATACTGCCGATTTTGGTATCTATTCAGGGTTGTTTGTCTATCTTATCTTGGGGAACGTACTGCTATCATACGGTATGGAAACAGCTTTCTTCCGCTTTATGAACAAAGGCGAACGGAAGAAGAAGGTACAATCTACTGCACTTACTTCTCTTACAGTCAGTTCTTTGTTTTTCCTGCTGATTGCCTACTTATTGCGACACTTTATTGCCTCCTGGCTGAACTATGATGTACAGTATATTGTCTTTGCCATTTATATATTAGTACTCGATGCCTTAGTGGTCATTCCGTTTGCGTGGCTCAGGAACAAAAGCAAAGCCAAACTTTATGCTATTGTTAAAATAGGGAATACAGCAGTGAATTTAGCACTTAATATCTACTACCTGAACTATTTACCTGCTGAAACCCTTGCTACCAATGGTGGTGTATATTATATCTTTTTAGCCAACGTAATAGCGAGTTTAGCGACTTTCATTGTCTTACTGCCCATCTATTTCAAAATACATTTCCGTTTTGATTATCGACTTTGGAAAGAGATGATGGTTTATGCTTTCCCTGTATTATTGGCAGGTATTGCTTTTGCCGTAAATGAAGGTTTTGACCGAGTGTTCTTGCGTATGCTCCTTCCCGCTGATACTGCCGATGGAACTATAGGTATTTATTCTGCTTGTTACAAAATGGGGGTATTTATGAACCTTTTTGTTACTGCTTATAAACTTGGTATAGAACCTTTCTTTTTTAGCAGTGCACAGGATAAGAATGCGCCTAAAACTTATGCTCGTATCACTGAATATTTCATTGTGTGCGGAGGCTTTATTTTGCTCTTTATTACCGTATTCACTGATGTTTTTAAACTTATTTTGATACCTAACAAAGCTTATTGGGAAGCCCTTTGGATTGTACCTATTATCTTGTTAGCTAACCTTTGTTTGGGTATTTACCACAGTCTTTCGGTATGGTACAAAGTAACCGACCGCACCAGCTTTGGGGCTATCGTATCCTTAGTAGGAATGGCTATTATGGTAGTGTTTAATTTTGCGCTTATTCCTTGGCTCAGTTATAAAGGGGCGGCGTTAGCAACACTCATCACCTATGGAGCGATGATGTTTATTTCGTATTACTATGGACAAAAATACTATCCGATACCCTATAAAAAAAGGAAGATAAAAATCTTCCTCGGAATGAGTGTTCTTTTCTCGTTTGTAAATTTCTATGCTTTTGACAATAGTATCTACATAGGAACCTTACTTTTGCTTATTTATGGTTATTTAGCGAGTTTTACTATAAAGCTCAAATCTACTCTTCCTAAATAACCGTAAAAAGGTTCATCTTTTCTTCTTCCTTGTTGCGCATTAGCGCACTGTCTTCGGGTGTTTTATCCTTATAACCACAAAGATGTAACAAGCCGTGTGCCAATACCCGCAAGAGTTCTTTTTGGAACGGTACTTTAAAGATGTTAGCGTTCTCCTTTACGCGTTCTACCGAAATATAAATATCCGAATGGAGCACTTTGCCCTCAGAATAATCAAAGGTGATGATATCGGTAAGGGTGTCGTGTTGCAAGTACTCTACATTTATTTTATGCAAATACTCATCATCGCAAAAAATATAGTTGATATTGCCCACCTCTTTACCTTCGGATTGGGCTACGCGTTTCACCCAACGTTTTACTTCGTTTTTCTTAAAAGGAAAGACAAAGGGAGTTTCGTTAAAAAAAGAAGTCATAATAATTATTTTTCTTTAGGCTTATGGCTTATAGGTACTGATACCTAAAAGTGCGTAAATGGGTGAGAAATTAATGAGAATGGTTACCAAAAGCAATATAGAAACGCCTGATAACACGGAAGCAATGGTAATAGAAAACTCGTTAAAATAACCCAATATTGCAGTGATAACGATAATGAGCAAACGGATATTCTTGTCCAAAGTGCTAATATTTCTTTTCATATAGTCACATTTTTTAATTTGTGGCAAATGTACTTCTTTATTTTGAATAAAACAAAGATTTTAAATAATTATACACTTACTTTTGCACTATCTCAAATTATTTATGCAAACTTCATAGATTTAGTAGGTGATATTTTGGTAATCACATAGGTAGGAATGAGTAGCATTAGCAAGCACAATAGCAAAACGCCTATATTGAGCAATAACACCCACAGAGGAGTGAAAGCAATCGGTACTTCGGTTACGTAATAGGTGGCAGGGTCTAACTTGATAAGGCTGTAACGCTGTTGTAACCAGAGCAATAAGAATCCTAAAACATTCCCCCATAAGAGTCCCAAGCCTATGATATAGGTAGCATTATACAAAAATATCTTGCGGATACTGCGGTCAGAGGCACCTAAGCTCTTTAAAGTACCTATCATTGGTGTTTTCTCCAATATGAGCACGAGAATAGCCGTAATCATATTAAATCCACCTACCACTATCATTATCCCGATGATGAGGTAAATATTGAAATCGAACATACCAAGCCATTCGAAGATAAAAGGAAACTTCTGAATGATAGTTTGCGAATCGAGGAATGAACCTACCTTGCCGTACACTTGTTTGCCTACTTCTTCTATACGGTCAAAATCTTTGATAAAAAGCTCGAAATTGCCTATTTGGTCAGGTTGCCATTTATTGATTTTCTGAATATGACGTATATCAGAGAAGATGTATGACGCATCAAATTCTTGAAAGCCACTATTGTAAAGCCCTACGATTTTAAAACTACGTTGGTTAGGAGCTTGGGCAGCTTCGTCTTTTAGAAAGATAGCTTGGCAACGGTCACCCAGTTTTAGGTGCAATCTGTTGGCTAAATGGGTAGACATTAGCACCTCATCGGTTACTTCTTCACTCGCTACATTAGGGGTACGCCCTTCGGTAATAAAATCGCGAATAAGCGACCAATTGTAGTCTTTCCCCACACCTTTAGCGAGAATCGATTCATAAGTGGTTTCAGTACGGATGATACCACCTTTGGTAGCTACTGCTTGAATATGGGTAACTTCGGGTACTGCTGAAAAAGTAGGGTAAAAATCTTGTTTTATAGCAATAGGTTTAGTAGTAACTTGTGACGCATTACTGCTATAATCAAAAATCTGAATGTGCCCGTGAAAGACTACCAACTTCTCCCTAATCTTGCGTTGCAAGCCAATACCCGTAGCAATGGCAATGAGCATCATCACCATACCCACAGCAATGGCAGCTATTGCCATTTTGATAATTGGGGAAGAAATTGTACCTTTGTCCCCTTTCGAAAAAATAACTCTTTTTGCTATGAAATATTCAACATTCAAAACAATAATGCCTTTTAGAAGTGCCAAAGTTACACTTTTTTTCTTATGTACGCTTATATCGTGCAAAAATAATGGACAGACACAAGGTAATGCTTCTGTGCAAAACACTGAAAAACAGACGAAAGAAGTGGTGATGGGCGCTAACCGAATGTATCTTTACATTAAGGATTTACGCGCTAAAAATATAGCTATCGTTACGAATCAGACTGGGATTGTGAAAGCCGAAAAAGGGAATTATGTGCATTTGGTGGATACGTTATTAAAGAAGAAAGTATCTATCAGTAAGGTTTTTGCTCCTGAACACGGATTCAGAGGGGAAGCCGATGCAGGTGAAGTAGTGAAAGACGGCAAGGACTCTAAAACGGGCTTGCCTATTGTATCGCTCTATGGTAAAAACAAAAAACCTACTGCTGAGCAACTGAAAGGTGTAGACCTTGTACTCTTTGATTTGCAAGATGTAGGGGTACGCTTTTACACTTATATTTCTACTTTGCATTATGTGATGGAGGCTTGTGCTGAACAGCATATTCCTGTAATAGTACTCGACCGTCCGAATCCTAATGCGCATTACATTGATGGAGCGGTGTTGCAACCTGCTTTTAAGAGTTTTATTGGGATGCACCCTGTACCCGTGGTTTATGGAATGACTATTGGCGAATATGCTCAGATGATAAATGGTGAAAAGTGGTTGCAAGCAGGCGTTACTGCTGACCTTAAAGTGATTCCTCTTGCCTATTATACACATCAAACGTCTTATAGCTTACCGGTAAAACCTTCGCCTAACTTACCTAATGATGTATCGGTGAACTTGTACCCAAGTTTGTGTTTTTTTGAAGGGACAAATGTGAGTATGGGGCGCGGTACCGATATGCAGTTTCAGATTTATGGCTCTCCTTATTTTGATAAGACGACTTTTGGCTTTACGCCACACCCTAATGCAGGCGACAAGAATCCGAAGTTTAACGGTGAGCTATGTTACGGTGAGGACTTGAGAAAAACACCTCGTTTGGATAAACTAAATCTCACTTGGCTTAAAAAAGCTTTTGAGCAAGGTAAAGGAGTGAAAACACCTTTCTTTACTTCATCGTTCAATAAGATTGCTGGTAATGATATACTAAAGAAGCAAATAAGCGAAGGAAAGACCGAAGACGAAATACGCCAATCGTGGCAAAAGGATATAGAGCAGTTTAAGGAGATGAGAAAGAAATATTTACTATATCCGTAATTAATACTATAATGCCAATAATGCCAATTGTTGAAGGTAAAGTGTGAGCTCGTAGGACGACAGACAGTCGTAGCACGACGGGCAGATAAGCAAAAGACGGCACGAGCCGTACGCGCAGATAAAGAAATGACGAAGAGAAGGTGAGTCTAAGGTGAAGAGTAATTAAGGTTGTTTAAAAAATAAGAAAGGGTTTAAGTGATTTATAAATCACTTAAACCCTATTTCTAATTAACTAATATTCCTATTTTCTAAAAACGCACTCCTACGCCCAATTGTATTTGTTGGGTAGTTGCTTTTTCTTTAAGGGCGTTACTAATATCACTGTAACCCCATACATAGCGACCGTAAGCAAAAAGAGGACCTAAATTTACTTCGGCACCAGCAACTAATGAGAAGTCGGTATCTTTGAAAAGTTTTTTTCCGTTTTCCCAAGTACTATCGTCTTTATTGGCAAGGAAACTAAATTGAGGTCCTGCGTGTAGTGAAATCAATCCGTTAGGGTTGTATTTCAAGAGTACTGGTACACTTACGTAGTTCAGTGTTTTTTTCTTTTCGAACTTGTCGTCCCAAACAGATTGGTAGCTATCGCGGAGCTTTGTATTGGTTTGACTAAAAAGTACTTCACCCTGTAGCCCCCAGCTATCATTGAAATCAAATTCGACGAAACCACCTAATTGATAGCCCAATTTAAAGTTTTTGTCATAGGCTACACCTTCTACTTTAGCTAAGTTGGCACCTGCTTTTGCTCCTAAGTGAAACTCTTGAGCATAGGTAGCGGTGGTGAGTAGCATTATCGCAATAAAAGCTGTTAATTTAGTGATTTTGTTTTTCATACGCTTAATTATTGTTTAATGATTCAGTATAGTTATTCCAAATAGTGTGCCAAAAAAATAATTTACCAAATTGCAAATTTGTAAATTAGCAAATTATATACTACTTTTGTGGCGTGAAAATATAAAGCTAACAGACCAATGATCATACATCATTTAGGCGAAGAGCCTTCCGTATTAAACCGATTTATCGCCCAGTTGCGTGATGTAAATATTCAAGCAGACCGTATGCGATTCCGTAAAAATTTGGAACGAATAGGGGAGGTATTGTGTTACGAGATGAGTAAGTTTCTACACTATAAAACGGAAACAATTACTACACCTTTGGGCGAAAAGAAGGTACAACTTCCGAAAGACGAGATAGTAATTTGCTCTATTTTGCGTGCTGGTTTGGCATTGCATCAAGGCTTGATGAACTACTTTGATAATGCTGATAATGCTTTTATCTCGGCTTATCGCAAACACACTTCTGAGACTGATTTTGATATAATGGTGGAGTATCTGGCTTCGCCGTCCTTAGAAGGTAAAATCTTATTCTTAGCTGACCCAATGCTGGCTACAGGACGTTCGTTTGCTAATGTATTCAATGCGCTGAAACCTTTAGGGACACCTAAAGAGATACATTTGTTTGCTGTTATAGGGGCACAGCAGGGGATAGAATACTTGGAAGATAAGTTTCCTGAGACTACTCATTTATGGATTGCTACCATAGATGCTCACCTTAACGACCACGGCTATATAGTACCAGGTTTAGGTGATGCGGGTGATTTAGCTTTTGGTAATAAAATGGAGTAGAAGCCCTATGGCAGGCATAGATAATAGTGACCATAGTACGATTTCTTTTAGCCACCATACGCGTATTTTCTCTACATAAAGAGCAAAGAGAATGGCAATAGGGGCAAAGGTGTATATCACTTCTTTGGAAAGGAATACTACTATAAGTCCTATCCAGAGGAATTGTATTACTACTAATGAGCTGATACTGTGATAAACACTTCTGAAATAGTATACTGCTAATGCCACTAAAAGAAGGAGTGCTAAACTACATACTGCTATTGTTGTAGCAATGGAATGAGAGGAAAAGTTTAGAAGATTATTTATATCTGAAGTGATGAGATTTGTAAAATCATCAATAGGAAAAGGCTCTTGAAGTATTAATAAAATAGCCCCTAATAAGATGCTAACAGTAATGATTGCTAAAAGAGGTATAAACCAATAACGGCGTTTTTCAGCTCCGTAAAAGAGTAGAGAAATCCATACATTTAGCAGAAATATTAAAGCCCAAGGGTGCAACAAGCCTGCACAAATGATTAGTAGAGAAGTATCGAATAGTTTTTGTGGAATGCCTTCACCTGTTTTAAGAGTAAGTACACGCCACAAGGCTACAATGATGAGTAAGTTAGCACCTACTAATTTCACTTTATCAAAAAGGGTAGGGAAGAGCACTACGAAAATACTAAAGAAGGCTATAGAGTAGCAGTTTTTGGTATCAGTAAGTTCATTCCACCGGTCTATTTGGTGAAGTAATAATAAAGAAAGAAAAAGTAATACAAAAGTACTCATTAAAACAGTGAGATGAGACACGTCACTGAGAGGTAGTTGTAGTATTTTAAATTGAAATAGCCCATCACCTATCAATAGTGCTAATAGCACAATGATAAAAGTGATGGGCTTTGTATTTTCAAAACGTACTGATAGCATTAGTTACTAATAGTTAAAATATTACCAGCTACTGAAACATTATAATTTAGTAAAGGATAAGGTTTGGCAATTTGCCCAATAGCAATAGGAGCCCCTGATATTAAATTGTAAACTGTTTTACCACAAGAACATTTGGCAAAAGTATAGTCGTGACCAGTTTCTTCATAGCTATTGTCATCTTTTATAGCCTTTATGCCAAACAGGCGACTATGACATTCTTGTAAATTATGATTAGGACAAGCAGCTTCCCAAGCACGATATCCTCCATTACTATAACAAGTCACAAAAAATCCTTTAATACCTCCGTAGGGAACAAATACAGTATTCATAGGTGTTTTTAAGCTGTTATAGAGAGGTAAACTTAAGTTGATAGTATAAGTGAAATGTACTTCTCCTAAGTTAGGGTTGCGCGTTTGTCGCTCTTTCTCACAAGAAAGTAGTCCAACCAAAAATATTACATATATCAATCTATACATCTTGTTACCTATTATTTAGCTTAAAATTGATAACCCACTCCCATTGAGAGTGTTCTATTTTTAAAGTCGTAAGAATTAGCAATGCCCGTACTTATGAGGCTTGCCTCATCGCCTTCAAAAATATTAGTGAGTCCTTGTACCCAACGTATTTCGAAAAACCAACCTGCATCAGTAGTGTAACCTATCCCTGCAGTCATAGCTACATCTATAATGTCTATGGCATCTGATTTTACACGAGTTACGGGTTCTGTACCATTGAAGTAGAAATTAGGCTGGTCAATGCGATACTCTATCTGAGGACCTACGTGCAGATTAATACCCTTTCCTACATTGAATCGTGCCATTACAGGAGCCGAAAGATAATCAAGAGCCAAAGTAGCATTCCCATATCTATCAGATTTTATTTGTGCACCACGACGATTGTAGATACCTTCTATCTGTAAAGAGAACAATTTAGATAGGGGGAACTCTAAAGTAACCCCAGCATAATAACCGTGATATGGTTTAAAACTTGCCTCACTACTTACATCTCCTTTTAAGGTAGCATAATTGTACCCTGCTTTCACTCCTATGTATTGTGCTTTTACATTGTAAAAAGCAAACAAACATATGGCTAATAATACTATTTTTCTCATTGTTTATTATTTTTAGATGTTAGTCGTTTGTTGTTAATACTATAATTTTTTGGTAGAGATAATCTTCACGGGGCAGGCTTTTTGTGCTTTCTCACAATCCTCAAAAATACTATCGTCATAACTTTTTAGGGTGAAGAAGCCTTTCTTTTCAGTGGAACGTAATAATACGCTCTTACCATCTTTTTTCGACATCTGGAACTGCTCAGGAGCCATCTCTACGCAGTAGTTACAGCCTATGCATTTTTCACGCTGTAAGGTTACTATTACCATATTAAACTAAATCTGCTAATTGATATTTGTTTTTACTATTTTATACAGTTTATCTGATAACCTTATTCTGAAATTGGTTTTGATAGTACAAGAATCACCTTTCTTAGCTCTTTCAGCAGGACTATCGTTTACCATCATTGAGGTGAGCTCTATTTCTTGAACGCCTGTTGAAGGTCCAGTGATGAGCAACTTGTCGCCTATCTTTATATCAAAGGCTTCAATAACAAACTCTGCTATACCAGTTTTAGGAAAATAGTGTTTGCCTTGCCCAATGTATACTTTCTTTTGGGTAGCATTAGAGCCTGGGTTCTCACTCCATTCACCGAGCTTTTGCCCTAAATAATATCCACTCCAGAAACCGCGATTGTACACCGTTTTGAGGGCTTCTATCCAGCCTTCAATTTTTTCTTTACTGTATGTGCTTGCATAATAAGCATCTATTGCTTCTCGGTAGGTGCGAATAACGGTAGCCACATACTCAGGAGCGCGCCCACGTCCTTCAATCTTTAACACCTTTGCCCCTGTGTCGATTACTTGGTCTAGGAAGTCAATCGTGCAGAGGTCTTTAGGCGACATCATATACTCGTTGTCTAATTCTATTTCAAAACCGCTTTCTTGGTCGATTACAGTGTATTTCTTGCGGCAGTTTTGCTTGCAAGCTCCGCGATTGGCTGATGAATTGTGCGAGTGCAAACTCAGGTAGCACTTGCCCGATACCGCCATACAAAGCGCCCCGTGTCCAAATATTTCTATTTCTACCAAATTGCCCGAAGGTCCTTTGATTTGCTCTTTTTCTATCTGCTCACATATCTTCTTGATTTGTCGCAAGCTCAGTTCACGGCTCATTACCATTGTATCAGCAAACATCGCATAGAAGCGCACGGTTTCAATATTAGTGATATTGATTTGGGTAGAGATATGCACCTCCATTCCTATTTGTCGAGCATAAGCTATGACTGCCTGATCCATAGCTATCACAGCTGTAAGACCTGCTTTTTTAGCAGCGTCTAATAGTGTTTTGATGATAGATAAGTCGTGGTCATAAATAATAGTATTAAGGGTGAGATAAGTGCGAATACCCTTAGGAGCACAACGACGCGCTATTTCATCAAGGTCGTCAATCGTAAAGTTGATACTTGCCCTTGCGCGCATATTCAGCTGGTCTACCCCAAAGTACACTGAGTCGGCACCATTGTCTATTGCCGCTTGTAGGGACTCAAAATTACCAGCTGGTGCCATTAGTTCAATTTTTCCTGAATGAGTCATTATATAGTGAGTGAGGGGGCAAAGATACGAAAATAAAGTAGAATTTGAAAATTGTAATGTATAAAATTAAGTAAATAGCGAAAATATGCTTAATATGCTAACTTGTCAGTGAAGTAAAATATTAATGTTCTTCTAGCTTTTCCATTAGTTCAAACCAGCGTTCGGTCTTTTCCTCTATGGCAGTAAGTGTCTCTTGCAAGGCTACTGATTGTTCTTGTATTTCATTACTACTAAGACTTCCTTCGGCAAAAGTAGCTTCTATAGCAGTTTTTTTCTCTTCTAACTGCGCTATTTCTTTTTCCAATCGGTTGTATTCCTTCTGCTCGTTGAACGATAAACCTTTCATTCCGTCCTTGCGCCAAGTGTTTTTGGTGGCTTCTTTCTTTGGAGTATCGTCTGTCGGAGGAACGCTCTCTTCGTACACGCGGTAATCGGTGTAGTTACCAGGGAAATCCTCTACTTCGCCATTGCCTTTAAAGACAAAAAGGTGGTCTACTATTTTATCCATAAAATAGCGGTCGTGCGATACTACCACCAAGCACCCTGGATAGTCTAATAAAAAGTCTTCTAAGACGTTCAGAGTAACAATATCGAGGTCGTTCGTAGGCTCATCTAAAATCAAAAAATTGGGGTTTTGAATGAGTACAGTACATAGGTATAAGCGTTTGAGTTCCCCTCCGCTGAGTTTCTCTACATAGTCGTATTGCTTTTTACGGTCGAAGAGAAAGCGCTCCAATAGCTGTCCTGCTGAGAGAGTGCGCCCTTTAAGTAGGGGAATGTAATCACCATACTTTTGTATCACTTCTATTACCTTTTGTCCTTGTTGTACCTCAATGCCATCTTGGGTATAGTACCCGAACTTAATAGTGTCTCCCACTACTATTTTACCACTATCAGGTGTGATAGACGAGGTGAGCAAGTTGAGAAAGGTGGATTTGCCTGTGCCGTTCTTACCTATAATTCCCACTCGTTCGCCCCGCAAGAAATTATAATTGAACTTATTGAGCACGCGCAAGTCTCCGAAGCTCTTGCTCACATTGTGAAACTCCACCGTCTTGCTTCCCAATCGCTCCATATTGATTTCGAGCTGTACCGAGTGCTCCTTCCGACGCTTGTGGGCTGCCTCCTTTATCTTATAAAAATCGTCTATACGCGATTTCGATTTGGTAGTCCGTGCCTTAGGTTGCCTACGCATCCAGTCGAGTTCCTTTACATAAAGGTTTTTAGCCTTCTCTACCGATGCCTGCTCTTGTGCCAATCGCTGTTCTTTTTTCTCTAAGAAATAAGAGTAGTTCCCTTTGTAGCTGAATAGTTCGCCATTGTCCAATTCCAGGATTTCATTGCACACGCGTTCCAAGAAATAACGATCGTGTGTAACGATGAAGAGTGTGAGGTTTTCTTTGGTAAAGTACTGTTCTAACCATTCAATCATTTCTAAGTCTAGGTGGTTCGTAGGTTCGTCCAATATCAGCAAGTCAGGTTTGCTAATAAGTACATTGGCTAAGGCGAGACGCTTTTTCTGTCCTCCTGAAAGGTTTTTTACTTTCTGTTGAAGGTTGTCTAATTTTAGGCGGAAGAGTATTTGTTTGTATTGTGTTTCAAAATCCCAGGCATTATGGCGTTCCATCTGTTCAAAAGCCTTTTGATAAGCCATTTCGTTTTCAGGGTGCTGTAAAGCGTGTTCGTACTCCTGAATCAATCGTAAAATAGGATTGTCGGTTGCAAAAATAGTCTCTTCTACCGTTAGTTCTTCGTTAAAAGAGGGATTTTGTGAGAGAAAACCTATATGTATGCCCTTACGGAATACTACTTGTCCGCTATCGGGTTGGTCTTTGCCTGCAATAATATTGAGTAAAGTAGTCTTCCCTGTACCATTTTTAGCGATAAAGGCTATTTTTTGGTCTTTATTGATGCCAAAAGAGATGTTTTCAAGGATTATGCGTTCGCCAAAGGCTTTTGATATATTTTCTACGGATAGTAAGTTCATTTAATTTAGATAATAAATTAAAATTAATTTGTGATGTTTCTATCTGCTTGGCTATACGCCCAAGGGGCTCCGTTGTTCTCTATATTAGTCATCATCACATTGAGTTCGGTAGGGGCTGCCGATTCTTCCATTACCAAATACTGCCTCATATCCATAATAATAGATAACGGACTGATACTCACAGGGCATACCTCCACACAAGCATTGCAAGTGGTACAAGCCCATAGTTCTTCAGGAGTAATGTAGTCGCCTAAAAGTTGTTTACCATCGGGTTCAAAAGTACCGTGTTTGTCGATATTGCGCCCTACCTCTTCTAAGCGGTCACGTGTTTTCATCATAATCGCGCGAGGAGAAAGCTTTTTACCAGTGAGATTCGCCGGACATTCATCGGTACAACGCCCGCACTCGGTACAAGTATAGGCGTTCATCAGCTGTAACCAAGTGAGGTCGGTCACGTCCGAAGCTCCAAACTTATCAGGAGGGGCTGTGTCTTGTGGTGTTGCAAAAGGATCGGCATTGGGGTCTAACATTAGTTTCACCTCTTGTGTTACCGCTGGATTTACCTTAGAAGCTCCTAACGGACGAATAGGTGCGTAGTACGTATTAGGGAAAGCTAACAGTATGTGTAGGTGTTTGGAGTAATACAAGTAGTTTAAAAAGCATAAAACCCCGGTAATGTGTAACCACCAACAACTGCGTTCTACAACGATAAGAGTGCTTACCGAAGCGTTTCCTAACAAGGGGCGTAACCATTCGCTCACAGGAAAAGAACCTGCTTGCACGTAGTGGGGTACGTGTAATGCTTGTAGCTGAGCATCGGCAGCGTTCATCAGTAGGAAAAGACTCATCATTACCATTTCGGCATAAAGGATATTGCTTGCATCTTTTTTTGCCCACCCTCTGATTTCTGCCTTGCGAAAGCGTGGTAATTTTAGTACGTTTCTCCTTATCCAAAATACGGTTACTGCTACAATCACTAAGAGAGCCAACACCTCAAAAGAAGCTATCAAGAAGTTGTAAAACGCCCCTAAGAAGGCAAATATGCGGTGGGTTCCTATGATACCGTCAGTAATAATCTCTAAAAGTTCGATGTTGATAATCAAGAAACCTGCATATACAATAATATGCAACACACCTACTATGGGGCGTACCAACATTTTTCGTTGCCCTAAAGCGAGCCACAACATATTTTTGAGTCGCTCTTTGCGGTTGCCAGAAGTGTCTTCCGGCTTGCCTAAACGGATATTCCTAATGAGTTTCCGTAGATTATAAATAAAAAAGCCTCCTCCTATACAGAGAAGTATTATAAATACTATGTTAGGAAAGAAGCTCATCAATACAGTTTATTCTCCTTTTTCTTCGTCTTGAGGCTCGTATGTTTTAGCTTTTTTACCAAAAACGGAGAAATGAAGATAACGCTTAGGATTTAAACGAAGGTCTTGCAAGAGCAATTCGAGCTGTTTAGCCGATTTGTCTAAATCTTTATAGAGCGTTTCGTCTTTTAGTAATTTTCCAATAGTACCCTTGCCTCCTTCTACTTCAGCCAAAAGAGTATTGAGGTTGTTAAGAGTTGTTTGTGCATTGGCAATTACTTTATTAAGTTCAGCTTCCGAAAGCTGTCCTGATACTTTTGATAGATCAGTAGTGATTTTATTAGCATTGCTTAAAGTAGCATTCAAATTGGCTTGATTAGCTACCAACATCTTATTGAGGTTTACTGATGCCTGATTTAGGTTGTGCATTGTCGCGCTCAGTTCGGCAATGGCAATTTTTAAATTGTTAGTAGTTTTAGCATCTAAAACACTGTTCACCCCTGTAAGAGTGGTATCGGCTTGTCCTAAAAGGCGATTGAGTTTGTCTTGTGTAGGTTTGATTGACGAAGAGATAGAGGCGAGCATATCTTCTTGTACGCGTGCTTCTAATACATCTCCCGATACGGCTATAGGAGCATTATCGAAGGCGGGAATAATTTGCAGTCCTGCACCTCCAAGCAAACTGTTGTAAAGCTCAGCTACACTATTCTTAGAGAACTTAAAATCGTCTGAACACTCCATCGTGATTTTTATCTTGGCACTTTTCTCTTCTAAGTCCACTGCTTCCACACTCCCTACTTTCACCCCATTTACAGTGATTTGTGTACCTGTTTTTAATCCTCCTGAATGAGGAAAATAAGCGTAATAAGTATTCGTTTTATTAAATAATGATTTAGACTTCAAGAAGTTAAAGCCTATATAAAAAGCGGCAATACCCGCCACAACTATAATAGCTGTTTTTATTTCTCTGGATAGTTTCATCAGTTTCTATTTGAATAAGTTTACTTTTCTATTTGTTTAGCTCTTTCTACTGTAATGCGTTTCTTTTGGTAAAAAGCTACGATATAAGCATCTTTATACCCTTTTTTTTTTGCTTTGTTCAGTAGCTCAAGGGCTTCTCTGTGCTTCGAAGTATCTCCATAGTAATACACATATACACGCCCATCTTTTTCAACCGATATAGGCGAGAGTCCTTTGAAGTTAAAAGCCTTTGTTTCTAAATTTTTAGGGCTTGATGATATCTGTACTTTATAGCTCAAATCGCTGTTGTTGATAGTGCTATTACTTGTACTTTGTCTTGGGGTATTACTTTTTTCTCTTACTTGTGAAATACTGTCGTCAGGGGTAGTATAAGAACTTTTGTCTTCTATCCATTTCTTGTAAGCGAGTATCGCCTCAGCAATGTTCTCTGCAAACTCTTCTTGCCCCTTAGCCGAGGTGAGGAATTTGCGTTCCTCGTTGTTAGTAAGGAATGCTGTTTCTATAAGGATACTCGGCATATAGGTTTGGTGCAAGACGATAAATCCTGCTTGGCGTACGCCTCTGTTAGTGCGTTTCATCACTCCTGTGAGTTGGTTTTGCACTAACTTAGCTAGCTGAATGCTCTGCTCCAAAAACTCTTCTTGCATAATAGATAGCCCTATTACCGATTCAGGTGAGTTGATATTGTACTTGGCGTATTTCTTTTTGTAATCATCTTCCAAGTAGATTACTGAGTTTTCGGCTTTGGCAACCTCAAAGTTCTGCTGGTTGGCGTGTAGCCCTAATACATATGTTTCCGCACCGTCTACTTGTGTTTCGTGAGCGTTGCAGTGAACTGAAACGAATACATCGGCTTTGTTCCTGTTGGCAATAGCTCCACGCTCATAAAGGTCAATTAGCACATCGGTTTTGCGAGTGTAAATCACCTTTATATCAGGGTAAGCCTCTAACTTTTTGCCTACTAATAATACTATTTTCAGCACCACATCTTTCTCAAAGATGTTTTTCTGTACTACTTTACCAGGGTCTTTACCTCCGTGACCCGCATCTAAAACTACTTTAAACACAGGGTTCTTCTGTCCATAAAACAGACTAAAAGTACTACTGCATAGTGAAAAAAGAAGAATGTATATAAATTTCATTAATATATGTTCTGCTTAAAATTGGTGCAAAGGTAATTATTTTACTCGAATATACAAAAAGCGTGACGTTAAAGTTTCATTTTTAAAGGAATAAAGGAGGTTATCTGCAATAAATAACCTCCTTCTTCTATCAATATATCAAGCAAAATTTATTTTGATTTACCTTGATTTGCCACGCTGTTGATAGCGGCTGCAATAGCTTCTTGGTCGCCTAAATAATAATGTTTGATAGGTTTTAAATTAGCATCGAGTTCATATACCAAAGGTACTCCCGTTGGGATATTGAGCTTTAAGATTTCTTCTTTTGAAAGCCCGTCGAGATATTGTACCAAAGAACGCAAACTGTTACCGTGTGCTGCAATAATCACACTCTTACCTGCTTTAATGTCTGGTGCAATCTCGTTAAACCATATAGGCAACATACGGTCATAACAATCTTTCAAACTTTCGCCTGCTGTTTTTTCTTCTTTGGTAAGTGAAGCGTAACGACGGTCGTGTGAAGGGTGACGTTCGTCTGATTCTTCAATAAGTGGAGGACGAACATCGTAAGAGCGTCTCCACAAAAGTACTTGGTCTTCACCGTATTTAGCAGCAGTTTCAGCTTTGTTCAAACCTTGTAGCGCCCCGTAACTCTTTTCATTGAGTCTCCAGCTTTTGTGTGTAGGCACCCAAAGGTCGCCCATCGCCTCCAAAGCATTGTTCAAGGTTTTGATAGCTCTTTTGAGCACTGAAGTATAGGCAACATCAAATTTGAAGCCTTCTTCTTTCATTACGCGTCCTGCTTCACGTGCTTCTTGTACGCCTTGCTCTGTTAAATCTACATCTTGCCACCCTGTGAATAAGTTGAGCTTGTTCCATTCACTTTGCCCGTGGCGTAAAAGTACTACTTTATACATATATATTTAATTAATTTTATTTTTATTCTTCTCCTTCTTTTTTACCCAACCCTCTGAGGAAATTGCCTATTTGTTTTTTGGCTTCTTTTTTAGCCTCTTCTTTGGCTTTCTCTTTCACTTTAGTCATTGTGCTGTCTTTGTTCTTCATCAGCCCTCCCACGGTTTTGGTTATTTCGCCTGCTGTACCCGAACTTGTTTTACCTCCTAAAGCCTTTTGTAGTGCGTCAGTGCCTTTAGCGGTAAGGTTGCTAATTTGGTTTTTAGCTATTTGGGTAGCCAAATTTTTTACTACGGCTTTAGCATCGGTGCTTACTTGTGGTTTTTTGAAAGTTCCACCTACCGTTGCTACCACAGGCAGATTGTTTATTTTTTTCTGGTTTTCAGGAGTCAGTTTTGCTAACAAACCTTCTGCTTCTTTACCCAACATTTGAGGCGGTACATTAAAGGTGAGCTTGTAATTCATCTGTTGGTCAAATCCGTGAGAACCTGCTACCTCTATGGCTACATCTTTATATTTGATAGTAAAAGGCTTGATTTTCACTTTTCCATCTTCAAAATCAACCGCTGCTTTCACATCTTTTAGGTTGAGATTGGCTAAATTTAAACCTGTAAATTGGCTGTCTAAAGCTGAGAGTAGGGGAGAACCGTGGCTGTCAATCTTAGAGTCGATAAGTGCTGCAAATAGGTCGCCCGAGATACTGTTAATTTGAGGAGTTAAATCGTTTTTCAAATTACCTTTTACGTTGATAACCGTATTCACTTTCCCTTGTACAACTTTCGCAATAGGCGCTATCTTTTCGAGCATAGTAATTTGCGTAAAAGCATCGGATATGTTAAGGCGGTTGAGGTTCAAATCTACGTCAAAGGTAGGTACTTTTTCTTTGGTCGATACATCTCCTGTAAGAGCTATATTTCCTCCAAAAATATCCGATTTTAAGTTCTCTAAGGTTACTTTTTGGTCTTTTATAATCAGTTTACCCGATACATTACTTAATTTCAAATTGTCGTATAACACCGTATTGGCTTTTGCAGTAAGCGCACAATCTAAGAAAGCAGGTACTTTTATAGCCGCTTCTTTTGTAGAGGTCTTATTAGCTTTAGGTGCTTCTTTGGTTTCTTGTTTCGCAGGAGCAGACGATTCTGTTGCGGGTTGCATAAAATCGTTTACTACTAACTTGTTCGAAGATAGATTAAAGTTTCCTTTGAGGATTTCTTTTCTGAAAGCAAAACCGTACAGATTATCTATCGTTCCAGTAAGGTGTAAGTCGCTATCACCTGTGCGAGCATCAAATTTTGAAAGCCCAATGTGCGACGGATTAAAGGCTACGTTTAAGTTATCAATATGGAAAGGTTTTACAAACTCCTCACCTGCATATACAAACTGAGAAAGCGACAAATTACCTTGTGCTTTAATTTTTTGATAATTCTTAGCCTCTACCGATTTCATATCCAATTGTGTCGCTATATCAGCACGTAAGATTCCTGCCAACTTCTTGTTTAACGAAATAGGGTATGCTTGCGATAAGTTTGCCAAGTTGATAGTCCCTTTTACTGCCATATCCACAAACGGGTTTACTACCACATTGCTCACATTGGCACGAGCCGAAAAATGGTCTTGGTCGATACTCATCGTAAATTTGTTGAGGTTCACTTTGGTATCGTTGGTAATACCCGTAGCGTTGTTTACTTTTAGGTCGATAGTGATATCACGCACCGTTTTAGGCAGGTTCGGATATTTAAAAGAAGCATTGTCTGCATACATTTCAAGTCCGAAAGTAGGGATTTTATCACCTACCATATCACCTTTGGCAAAACCTTTCAGGGTCAGATCTCCTGTGGTTTTTACATTCTCAATGCTTTTAGAGTACTCTTCGGGAATGAGCGCTAAAAAGTTTTGAAATGAATTGGTAGGGGTGCTAAAAGTAAGGTCGTAATGTTGTCCTTCCTCCAATAACTGAATAAAACCATCGAATACCAAATCCAAACGATTTACAGTAGCTTTGTTTTGTTTGAAAGTATATTTCTGATTTTTGAGGTCGATGCCCAAAATAGCCTGCAAGGTGATAGGCACTCGCTTCATAAAAGTACTCTTACCCATTGCAAAAGTTAGGTTGGCTTTCGTCTGAGTGTCTAAGTCCAATACCTCTTCGGCAAAGTTTCCTTTCCCGCTGTGGTAAATATCGGCTACTTCCATAAAGAGGTTGCCGTCGTCCATTTTGAAAGTAAATTTCAGATTTTCTACATTGTACCCCTGAATATCTAGCTTGATAGGTGCTGACTCTTCCTCAGGTTTATCCGAAGGAATAGCGATATCATAGTTGCCTTCTCCCTCCTTGTTAAGGTGTATATACACCGAAGCATCTTTCACATTAGCTCCTAACAAATTGTAGTTGCCCGCTAATAAATCTTTGATGCTAAGCGTTACATCTATGTGTTTAGCAGCAAAAAGTGTATCACCTACGAAAGGCTCTTTGTTTACCAAAACAAAATCGTTGAGGGTAACGTGTGCCTTAGGAAAGTTCTTAAACAGACTAATATCAACATCTTGCAATCCGATGTTCGCCTTTAAGTTTTCATTTGCCATCTCAATAACCTTTTCCTTGATAGTATCTTTAAAGAAAAAAGGAATAGCAATCATTGCGATGATGAGGAGCAATAGGGTTATACCTCCCCATTTCAGTATTTTTTTAGCTATTTTCATTCGTGTTTTAGCAATTATGTTTTCTGAGTGCAAAGATACGAAATAATTAACAATTAGCAATAAATTCTGAAATAATTATTTTGTTCTTTGTTTTTGTAGTCTACCAGAATTGGTCTGCAAATTTTCATCTTGCACTTTACCAAAGTTGAAATCCACCGATATCTTCTTTTTTAACTCTCTCTTAGCTTTAACTTTCCTTTGCTTTAGCGCTACTCTTCCTTCGTCATTTGTTCGTCTTTTCTTCGTTATTTGTTTATCTGCCCGTGCGGCTCGCACCGTCTTTTGTTCGTTCATTGTTCGTCTTTTGTTCGTCTTTTGTTCGTCTTTTGTTCGTCTTTTGTTCGTCTTTTGTTCGTCTTTTGTTCGTCTTTTGTTCGTCTTTTGTTCGTCTTTTGTTTGTCATTCGTTCGTCTTACTTTTTCCGTTATTACACTCCCTCTCCTTGGGAGAAGTCTCCGAATAGGAGAGTATGTGATTGGGGAGAGGATATTATCTTCGTCTTACTTTTTCCGTTATTACACTCCCTCTCCTTGGGAGTAGCTTCCGAATAGGAGAGTATGTGACTGGGGAGAGGATATTCTGTCCGCTCATTCTTCATTAGAGGTTTAGAGGAAATTTTATTAATCATTTTTGTTCAAATTCTACACTTAAGCTATACTGCTTTTACTTCACTAATTTAGTGTGTTTTATCTAATATGCTAATTTTCAAATTTGCTAATTTGCTAATTTCTCTCTATTTTTGCATTCTTATAAAGTCTTATAACGAAAAAATGGAGCAGATAAGTGTATTCGATATGCTAAAAATAGGGGTAGGTCCTTCCAGCTCTCACACTTTGGGTCCTTGGCGTGCTGCTGAGGCTTTCCTCAAAGAATTGAGAGAGAAGCACCTCCTAACCCGCACAACCAAAGTGCACGTAGATTTATACGGCTCACTCTCCCTCACAGGCAAAGGTCACGCTACCGATTTGGCAGTAATGTTAGGTCTCAGTGGTGCCGACCCTGAGTATGTGCCTATCGAGAGTTTAGATGTGATTATTACGGCTATTACTAATAATCAAGAGCTCTATTTAGGTAATGAGAGCATCATTAGCTTCAATCCTAAGGAAGACATTATTTTCAATAGAGATTTTTTGCCTTTTCACCCTAATGGTCTTACTTTTACAGCTGAAGGCGAGGGGTTCAGTTATGTTTCTACTTTCTACTCAGTAGGGGGTGGTTTTATAGTAAAAGAAGGAGAACAAGCAACAGTCAAGGAAGATACTCAGCGAAACTTCCCTTTCCCTATTGATAAAGCTGAGCAACTGATTAGCTATTGTTGCCAAGAAGGAAAGAAAATATCCGAAATCGTCTATGAAAACGAAAAAGCCTTGCGCACCGAAGAGCAAATCCATAGCGAACTGATGCGTATATGGCATACAATGTTGGAATGTACTTATATAGGTTGTCATACCGAGGGTGTACTCCCTGGCGGTTTACACGTGCGCCGTCGTGCTTATGATATCCACAAGAACCTCATAGGGGTAGTCACCTACGATAGTCCAGAGAATTGGCTGAACTCTATCAAGAAAACGAATATCAAATTTCGCGAAATCCTTAAATGGGTAAGTTGTTTTTCGCTGGCAGTTAATGAAGTGAATGCTTCGTTGGGGCGTGTAGTTACGGCACCTACCAATGGTAGTGCAGGGGTGATTCCCGCCGTGTTACTCTACTACATAACCATCGAAAACCAACAAGCTACCGAGGAGCAAATTCAGCAATTTCTATTGGTAGCGGGTGAAATAGGCAGTCTCTTCAAAAAAGGAGCAACCATTTCAGCAGCTATGGGCGGTTGTCAAGCTGAAATAGGTGTATCTTCCGCAATGGCGGCAGGTGCGCTCTGCGAACTCTTGGGTGGTTCTCCGGAGCAGGTGCTCATCGCTGCCGAAATAGCAATGGAACACCACTTGGGGCTTACTTGCGACCCTATTGGCGGATTGGTGCAAATCCCTTGTATCGAGCGCAATGCTATGGGGGCAATCAAAGCAATTAACGCTGCCGAATTGGCTATCGAAACCGACCCTAAGAATGCGAAAGTACCCTTAGACAAGGTTATCAATACTATGTGGCAAACTGCCAAAGATATGAACTCTAAATACAAAGAAACCTCAGAAGGGGGCTTAGCGGTAGCTGTAAATATGGCTGACTGCTAATCTAACAACTAATAACTAACAATTAATGACAATAAACTGTAAAGGAGAACTCCTCTCTATGGATACCCCGCGAGTGATGGGAATCCTTAATCATACCCCCGACTCTTTCTACGAAGGAAGTCGTGTAACCGAAAAAACGCTCTTACAACGCGCAGAAACAATGCTTGCTCACGGCGCAGATTTTATTGATGTGGGTGGTTATAGCACCCGCCCCAATGCCCCCGAAGTCTCACAAGCCGAAGAACTCAGTAGGGTAGTGCCCGTAGTGCGCTCTTTGGTGCAACATTTCCCCGAGATACGTATCTCGGTAGATACTTTCCGCAGTGAGGTAGCACGCCAATCGCTCTTAGAAGGGGCTTGTATTATCAACGATATTTCTGCCGGACTCTTAGATGAGCAGATGTTGGCTACAGTAGCGCAATTTCAGGTGCCTTATATTGCGATGCACCTCGTAGGTACACCCCAAACAATGCAACAGCACACTGATTATAAGGATATCATCAGTGATATGCGCTACTATTTTTCTGAGCGCAAAGCTAAAGCCTTGCAAGCGGGGATTAACGATTTTATAGTAGATGTAGGCTTTGGTTTCTCTAAAACCTTAGACCAGAATTATGAAGTGTTGAAGCACTTAGAGCTATTCCATAGCTTTGGTTGTCCGCTATTGGTAGGCTTTTCCCGCAAATCGATGTTGTACAAATTGTTAAACACTGACCCTGCTGGTGCGCTGAATGCTACGACAGTAGTCAATACCATAGCCCTGATGAAAGGGGCACACATTTTGCGGGTACACGATGTAAAAGAAGCTAAAGAATGTGTAACACTCTTTGAAAAAATACAATGAAACTATTCGATATTTTAGACTTTACAATCGTCGATGCGATTGACATAGTGCTGTTTGCAGCCCTCTTGTACTACCTCTACCGATTGATTCGAGGCACGGTAGCCATTAATATTTTTATGGGTATTGTGATTATTTATCTGATATGGAAGATTACCGAAGCTTTGCAAATGCAGTTGCTCAGTAGTATATTAGGTCAGTTCATTGGGGTAGGAGTCTTCGCACTGATAGTTGTATTCCAGCAGGAAATACGTCGCTTCTTGCTCACCATTGGTTCTACCAATATCACTGCGCGCAACAAGCTACATCGTGCTTTTCACTTCTTCAAAGAGAAGGAAATTCTGCTTAATATTGAGAGTTTGATAAATGTATGTCAGAAGTTAGCCAGTACCAATACAGGGGCACTTATTGTTTTGGAACACAATATGCCTCTCGACTTTGTAACCCAAACTGGTGACAAGGTGAATATAGAGTTCTCCGAGCCTATTATCGAAAGTATATTTTATAAGAATAGTCCGCTACACGATGGAGCCATCGTGATAAAGGGTGACCACATCGTAGCTACAAGGGTAATACTGCCTGTTGCAAGTGAAATCAACTTGCCTAAACGCTATGGTTTGCGTCATCGTGCTGCCATTTCTATCACCGAGAAAACAGACGCTACTGCCTTAGTCGTTTCTGAAGAAACCGGACACATTTCCTACTTCAAGAATGGCGCCTTTGTAAAGTTCAAGAATAACGATGAACTCATCAAAGCTGTACAATCCGATTTTTAATTGCTTGTCGCGCTACAACCTTTTTCAGATAGTGAGCTTCAAGCATTCACTGTCTTTGGGGCTTCTATGGCTAATCGTTAAATTTGCTAATTTCCAAATCATCTAATTTTCAAACTAAATCCTTTCTCTCCCCCTAAAAATCCCTCTAACACATCACCTGCTGCTACTCTCCCTGCACCTTTAGGTGTTCCCGTAAAGATAAGGTCGCCTTTGCGAAGGGTAAAGTACTGCGATACCTCCGAGATGATAACGTCAAAGTCCCTAAGCATTTGTATCGTATTGCCCTCTTGTACAGTAGTACCATTTTTATCTAAGTGAAACTGAATAGAGGAAGAACTCTCAAAAGTTTCTTTAGAGACAAACTTCCCTACGATAGCTGAGCCATCAAAAGCCTTCGCTAGCTCCCACGGTAGTCCTTTTTGGCTCAAATCCGCTTGCAGGTCGCAAGCGGTAAAGTCAATGCCCACCGCAATTTCGTCGTAATACTTATGCGCAAATTTTTCCGAAATACACTTTCCATTCTGGTTGATTTTCAGTACTAATTCTATTTCGTAGTGCAAATCCTGTGTAAAATCAGGAAGGTAGTAAGGAATTTCGAGGTTATGAATAGCCGTATCAGGCTTCATAAATACCACTATGGGCTGAACCGTTGTTTTATCAAATTTTTCGATAGTCTCGTGGTAATTTTTACCTATACAAATAATTTTCATATTTATTTTAATGTGAGTTTGATATAAAAATACTATTTTTCAATCGCTTTTACGTTGTTACAATTCCTTCTTATAGGAATAAGGTCTATGAGGCAAAAAGCACCTTTCTTTATAATTTATAATTTGGTTTTCTTTCCTTTGGGAAAGGTTTTATTTTATAAAATCTGTGAGAGGTTTTAAAGTAACAAAACACCTATTTGTTCAATTAAAAAAATAGTTTATCGTGATAAGAATATGCTTCATATGCAATGATTTCCCATTACTGAAATACAGCTTATAGATTGCAAAGGTAAAAATAAAAACTGTATTATGTTTGTAAATTAAAAAAAAAGTAATACATTTGCCCGAGTTTTTTGTAACAAAACAAAAATGATTATGAAATAAAACAAATATTATTTTAATAAGATATAACCAATGAAAAAAGAAGATATTTTAGAAGACTATGGCATCGCTGTTCTCAGTAGAGAATGTAGCTTGATGGGAAGAAAAGAAGTGCTTACTGGTAAAGCAAAATTTGGTATTTTTGGTGATGGGAAAGAAGTCCCCCAAGTAGCAATGGCGAGAGCCTTTCAGTATGGAGACTTTCGGAGTGGTTATTATCGAGACCAAACCCTTATGATGGCTCTTGGGGTACATACAGTTGAAAATTTCTTTGCTGGACTGTATGCTCACGCTGATATAAAAGCAGATCCTACCAGTGCCGGACGCCAAATGGGTGGACACTTTGCTACTCATAGTTTAGATGAAGAGGGAAATTGGAAAGATTTATTAAAACAAAAGAATAGTAGTAGCGATATATCGTGTACTGCAGGGCAGATGCCTCGTTTATTAGGTTTAGCGCAAGCCTCTAAAGTATATCGTGAGTTACCGAATGCTGAAAGTAAAGGCTTCTCAAATCACGGTAATGAAGTAGCTTGGGGTACTATTGGTAATGCAAGCACCAGTGAAGGACACTTTTTTGAAACTCTCAATGCTGCGGGCGTAATGCAAGTACCAATGGTAATTTCGGTTTGGGACGACGAATATGGTATTTCAGTTCCTAAGGAATACCACACTACCAAAGAGAGTATCTCTGAAGTGATGAAAGGCTTTCAACGAGATGCTAACCACAAAGGCTTTGAGATATTCGTTGCTAAAGGTTGGGATTATCCCACTTTGTACGATATTTATCAGAAAGCAGCTAAAATTGCTCGTAAAGAGCACGTGCCTGTGTTGGTACACGTAAAAGAACTTACACAACCCCAAGGACACTCTACCTCAGGCTCTCACGAACGTTATAAAAGTGCTGAACGTTTGCAATGGGAAAAGGATTTTGACTGTATTACCAAAATGCGTGAATGGATATTAGCGAAAGGATATGCTACTGAAGAGGAATTGCAGACAATAGAAGAAGCAGCTAAAAAGCGTGTACGTGATGGCAAGAAAAAAGCTTGGGAAGCGTATATGAAACCTATGGAAACAGAACGCAAGGAACTTTTGCAATTACTCAATAGCATACAACCTAAAAGTATCTTTGCTACTGAACTATCTCAGATTCCAACTCTTTCTCGTAAGGTAATAATGAATGTAGCACGTAAAGCATTGCGACAGTTCTTAAAAGAGAATAAAGAAGTATCGAACTTGCGTACTTGGATAACTAACTATATAACAACTAATGAACCTAAGTATAGCAAACACTTGTATACTGAAGGAACTCATAATGTTATGAAAATAGCAGAAGTAGCTCCTATATATGAATCAGATGCTAAACTTGTTGATGCAAGACTGATCTTACGTGAGAACTTTGATGCATTACTTACCAAGTACCCTAACCTTTTGATATTTGGCGAAGATGTAGGTAATATAGGCGATGTAAACCAAGGTTTGGAAGGTTTACAAAAGAAACACGGAGCTATAAAAGTAGCTGATACAGGTATTCGTGAATCGACTATCGTAGGACAAGGAATAGGCTTGGCTATGCGTGGTTTACGTCCTATTGCTGAAATTCAGTACTTAGATTATATTCTCTACGGTCTTCAAACTCTTAGTGATGATTTAGCTACCTTACATTATCGTACCTTTGGTAGACAATCAGCCCCTTTGATTGTTAGAACACGAGGACACCGTTTAGAAGGAATATGGCACGCTGGTTCACCTATGGGGATTCTTTTACACGCTCTTCGTGGTGTGTGTATTCTTACTCCTCGCAATATGGTGAAGGCAGCAGGGTTCTACAATACACTCTTAGAAGGTAATCAACCTGCGGTAGTGGTGGAATGTCTTAATGGTTACCGCCTGAAAGAACCAATGCCTACGAATCTCACCGAGTTCAAAACGCCTATTGGAGTAGTCGAAACACTTCGTGAAGGAAAAGACATTACAGTTGTATCTTATGGCTCTACTTTGCGCATCGTGTGTGAAGTTGCCGATGAATTAGCCTCTATGAGTATTGATATAGAGATTATAGATGCACAATCCTTAGCACCATTCGATGTGCGTCACGATATAGTGAAAAGTATACAGAAAACCAATCGACTGTTGGTTGTAGATGAAGATATGCCTGGGGCTACTTCGGCATATATTTTGCAGAAGATTGTAGAAGAGCAAAATGTTTATCAGTATTTGGATAGTGCGCCACAAACCTTAGCAGCAGGTAATCACCGCCCTGCATACGCAACCGATGGTGATTATTTCTCTAAACCTAATGCCGATAGCATTATCGAGAAGATATACAGTATAATGCACGAAGCTAATCCTGAAAAATATCCAACCTTGCTATAATTCATTATCTTCTTGAAAGTCATTCAAGAGATTATCAATAGCACGGCGGTCTTTTTTAGTAGGGCGACCCTCGCCTTTCTCACGATAATAGTCTTGCGCAAGTTTTTGTATTTCGGCTTGTTCAAAAGCCTCAGGAGGCGTGTTGTCTTGGCGATAAAGGTCTACTAACTTAGCCCCCACACGGCTCTCAGGGATATCTAAGACCTCTATTTGGTAGTTGATTTGGTTCTTACGCACTACTATTTGGTCGTTTTTGTAAATTTCCCTTGAGGGTTTTGCAGTCTCACCATTCACTTTGATGTGTCCTTTTTTGCAGGCTTCAGTAGCTATATTACGTGTTTTGAAGTAACGCACACACCATAAATACTTATCAATTCGCATTCTTTTGTGATTTTAGAAAAATAATAAGTGCAAAAATAATAAATAATTGTATCTTATATTAAGAAATAAAGAAATTTTATATGATGAATAAATTTATATTTGCTATTAGCACAATAGGTTTGCTATTTGCTATTTCGTGTAAGAAAAATGAAAACTCAAATGTAACACCTCCACGTGATGTTACAGAGGTGAGAAATGAGAATAATCAAAGTATTGAAACATTCTTGAAAACGCATACTTACACTTTTTCAGCAACAACTACTATTTCTGAAACGGTTACCTTTGCAACAACCTCTAATACTACAGCGTCTATCTTCAATGATAGCAAGCTAAAACGATTGGAATTAGATGTCTATGATGCTAATAATACTCTTGTACGTCATACGCTTTACTATCTTATTTTGCAAGAGGGGACAGGAACTACCACTACTATTGCTGATTCAGTATATGTGAATTATAAAGGACAATTATTAGATTTAAGTGTATTTGATGAAACAACAACACAATCTACTTCTAATTGGATGGATCTTATAGGTAATATTGTTACCAACAAGCCTTCAGGTACTATTAGAGGTTTTAGGGAGGGTGTTGCTCAATTAAGAGCATCGGCTACAGGACTTACAAACAATAGCGATGGTACTCTAAATGCTCCTACTGATGGAGGAATTGGAGTTTTCTTTATTCCTTCAGGTTTAGGCTATTTCAATAACAGACAAGCTAAAATACCTGCTTATTCACCTTTAATTTTTACGGTAAGACTTATTGCTACACGTCGTGCCGACCACGATCACGATGGTAAACCTTCTATAAATGAGATTGTGCGTAATGAATATGGCGTGGTAACTTATCCTGATTGTGATGCTAATAAGGATACTTCATACCTTCCAGATTATTTAGATGCCGATTGTAAGTAGAATGAAGAAATATATTCCTAATCTTATTACTTTATCCAATCTCCTTTGCGGAACAGTAGCAATTGTCTTTGCCGTAAGAGGAACGATTGATTGGGCTGCTTTATTTGTAGCAATAGGTATCTTCCTCGATTTTTTTGATGGTTTTTTTGCTCGTTTGCTACACGTAAAATCCGAAATGGGCTTACAGTTAGATTCCTTAGCCGATATGGTTACTTCTGGAGTAGTTCCTGGCATTGTGATGTTTCAGCTGTTGAATAATAGTACCTATGTATTACAAACTGAGGGGACTTTTGCTATGTTGTTGCCTTATGTTGGTTTCCTTATTACTTTAGCTTCCGCCTATCGATTGGCGAATTTTAATATAGATACACGGCAGACTTCTGGCTTTATAGGGCTTCCTACCCCAGCTAATACAATGTTTATTCTTTCTTTGCCTCTTATATTACAATATCAGCCTACTGAGTTATTCGATAGCTTATTGCATAATATGTGGGTCTTGTTAGGGATTACTTTGTTGAGTGCTTACTTGTTGAATGCTGAAATAGCACTCTTTGCGTTGAAGTTTAGCGATTATTCTTTTAAGAATAATGCGTTGAAATATATATTCTTAGCGCTTTGCATCATTTTACTTCTAAGTTTAAAAATAATCGTTATTCCGCTAATTATTTTATTGTACATTATTCTTTCCTTACTACCTAAGCGATAATCTCGCTTCATTCTATCCAAATTGATTTTAGGTTTCTGTAAGAAGATAACACTATCAATAACTACTTGCTTGGATTTCGGGTATACCCCTAAACTATCCATTAGCAAGTAGTTTTTTTGTTTGAAACGCAATATATAAGGCATCTTCTTAAGCTCGATATTGCTGATACCTTTATTTTTTATGTAGTTCATTACTACAGGATCAAGAGAAATTGTATCTGTTTGATAGATACTTAGTTTATCACCTTGTCTAATAGTGATTACTTTCTGTTTATATTTGCTGAAAACTAGCATTCCTTCAGTAGTTTCTAATTGATATTTGTAATAGAAAAGTACCCCTTGAAATAAAATAACAGATAAGAGAAGTGCTACCAATACTTTGTATTTCCTATAATGTACAAAAACAATGAGTATGAACACCGTCAATAAGGAAGAAAGAAGTAGGGGAGTAGTAAAAGGTATGTTTCGTATGATAAACATTTCTTGATGGGCTATAAATGCTACCAAAAAGTTCATCAAAGCGATTAATTTTTCTAAGACGAAAACTATGGCATAAGGCAGAATACCAAAACTTCCCAAACATAAGGCAATGATACCTCCTATGAGTATAGGTTGTAATAAAGGTACTACTACCAAGTTAGAAACGAAAAACAATATAGGAAACTGGTGAAAATAGTACAAACTGATAGGTAAAACTACTATTTGAGCAGATAATCCTACCAAAAATAGTGACCATATCCATTGTAAGTATTTATTCTCAGGTTGCCACCATTTGCGCATCACAGGGTAGAATTTCATTATAGAAAATACCGCTGCATAACTCAGCTGAAAGCCTACATCATACAAATAGTAAGGATTGATAAGCAACAGAAATAACATTGAGAGCATTAACGCATCAAACCTGCCTTGTTTCCTGCGTATAAGAGTACTCAATCCTACAAAGCTGAACATTACAGTAGCCCTCAGTACCGAAGGAGAGGCGCCTGCTATGAAAGCAAAAGTCCATAAGCCTGCTAATAGTATAAAGTATCGCAATGGACGATAAAAACCTAAATTAGGCATCTTTTGCAGTAATAAAAGGAGTATAGCAGTAATAATCCCTACGTGTAATCCCGAAATAGCTAAGATATGCACCGCTCCCGCATCAACATAATGTTGATAGACTTCGTTATCTAAATCAGTGCGTTTTCCTAAGAGTAGTGTTTTTAACAGAGCAGAAGACTCTTGATTAAAATGTTTGTCTATTACAATAGCTAAATGAGAGCGTGTTCTCGCAATACTCCCCATAAAACCTGTTGTATTATTTTTAACAACAGAAAAAGCAACTACTTCTGTTCGCCCATATACACCTTTTCGCTCCATATACCGTTTATAGTTGAATTGATATGGATTTTTAGGAGGAGATATAGGAGTATATTTGCCTACAAAAACCAATCTATCCGTTGGAACTAATGTTTTCAAATCATCGGTAATTGTTTTAGAAGGGAAAAAGCACAGAATTTTTCCTTCTGTACTTGTATGGTTAGCCGTTAAGAGTTCAGCTTTAAAGGTAGTGCCGTAATCTGTTTGTGAAGTTTGCTCTATTATGTCAGCTTCTAAAGTGTAATATTCATTGGCATTTAGTTTTTGTGTGTAATGCTTAGGGTTATAGGTGGGGGTATGAAGGATAGTTATCAGTATACCCACTGCTACAGAAGTGAGACCTACGTGTATTACAATTCCGTGACGAAAAGTATATCGTTTGGTAGCTAAAAACTGATGTATTGCCAAAGTGAGCAGTAAGCATATACAACTACTTATTGCAAATAAAAAAGAGGGAGCTATTACATCAGTAATAGCAATCCCTCCTATGAGTCCTAATAAGATAGTTAATATGGGAGTATTTACAAATCTCACATTACACGTTTTGCCATACGAAATGTTTTCTTGTAATATTCATCACTTAATGAAGAAATCACAACTCCTCTTTTAGAGGAAGAGTGTATGAATTTAATATCTCCATCTATATCTACTACCATACCTACGTGTGATATTCTGCTTTTCCTAGTCGTTCTGAAGAAAAGTAAATCGCCTACTTTTACATCTTCCAAGTCAATTTTAGTTCCTTGTGTAGCCATTTCTTGTGAGGAGCGAGATAATGGCACTGAAATAGATTTGAAAGTAGTACTTACAAAACCAGAACAATCCATACCATTACGGGTAACACCTCCGTGTCTGTAAGGAGTTCCTAAATATGAGAAAGCTGTATCTAATAATACTTTCTGTTGTTTGGTATCTGCTTTACTTTTAGAGAGTGCAGTAAGCGCTATATCGGTAGTTTCATAGCTCTCAGGTTCCTCAAATAGTTCTTCGTCTTCTAAGTCGTCTTCCAATTCAGTGTCTGCGAGAGTATTCTCAGCGTATTGTTTTAGGGCTTTATTGCCGGTGTGTTTTTTAGGAGCATATCTCTTACTCTTAGCAACAGCTATATCTGCTTTTACAGGCTTTTTCTTTTTATCAGTTATAGCTATAGCTCTCTTAACAGGAGCTTTTTTTACAGACTTTTTAGCAGAATGATGAGCTACACTGCGTTTAGGAGGTAACTTATGACGTTTTTTAGCTGTTGTAGCCACTCTGGTGGTAGCTTTTTTCCCTTTCTTAGGAGGAGAAAATGTTTTCTTTTTAGGCTTGCTCTTATTTTCCACAGCCTTTGTGGTAGCTGTATTTACAACTACACTCTTTTCGGTATTCTTTACTGCCTCTGAAAAGGAAGATAAGCTGAGTAGTAGTGTAAATAAACCTAAAATTCTTAATACGTACATAGTAATTTGAGCGTTTAAATTCTGAACTTTGAGGGAACACCTAAAAGTTCAAAAGGTTGATGTTATTAAATAAGTTCTTTTTGCGTTATTATGAGGTTTTCTCCTTTCTCATCTAAATCAAAGTGAATGCTATCGCCTTCGTGCACTTGGTTAGATACTATTTCTTCGGCTAATATGTCTTCTACATATTTCTGAATAGCGCGTTTCAAAGGTCGAGCACCATATTGTTTGTCATAGCCTTTATCTGCAATGAATTCTTTTGCTTTCTGGCTGAGTTGTACTCCATAGCCTAAATCGTTGATACGTGAGTATAGTTTAGAAAGTTCAATATCAATAATTTTAAAGATATCTTCTTTACTAAGAGGATTGAAAGTAATCACATCGTCAATACGGTTTAGAAACTCAGGAGCAAATACCTTTTTCAAAGCATTTTCGACAATAGATTTCTCATTAGCTTCAGATTGGGCTATTCTTGCTGAAGTGCCAAAACCAACACCTTGCCCAAAATCTTTTACTTGACGAGCTCCTATATTAGAGGTCATAATGATGATAGTATTTCTAAAATCAATCTTTCGTCCTAAACTATCAGTTAAGAAACCATCGTCAAGCACTTGTAAAAGCATATTGAAAACATCGGGGTGTGCTTTTTCTATCTCATCTAAAAGCACCACAGAATAAGGTTTGCGACGTATTTTCTCGGTGAGCTGACCGCCTTCTTCATAACCTACATACCCTGGAGGAGCTCCTATGAGACGAGAAACTGAGAACTTCTCCATATACTCACTCATATCAATGCGTACCATTGTTTCTTCTGAATCGAAAAGTTCTTTGGCAAGCACTTTAGCGAGTTGTGTTTTCCCAACTCCTGTTTGTCCTAAAAAGATGAAAGAGCCTATAGGTTTATTCGGGTCTTTTAAGCCTGTACGATTGCGTTTGATAGATTTTACTACCTTTTCTACCGCTTCATCTTGACCAATGATTTTGGATTTCATTATCTCGGATAAACCTGAGAGCTTGCTCATTTCAGTTTGAGCAATTCTGTTTACAGGTACGCCGCTCATCATTGAGACTACATCGGCAATATGGTCGGCAGTTACTACATCACGGTGTTGTTTAGATTCTTCGTCCCATTTCTTATTCATTTCGACTAATGAATTTTCGATAATTTTCTCGTTATCGCGCAAACGGGCAGCTTCTTCAAACTGCTGACGTGAAACAGCTCTGTTTTTGGCTTTAGTAGCTTGTTCTAAACGTTCTTCCAATTCCACGATATATTGTGGAACTTTTACTTGCATAATATGTATTCTTGCACCAGCTTCGTCTAAGGCGTCAAGAGCTTTATCGGGCAAATAACGGTCGGTAAGATAACGATTAGTGAGCTTTACACAAGCCTCAATAGCCTCATCGGTATAGGTTACGTTGTGATGTTCTTCGTATTTTCCTTTTATATTGCGAAGGATTTGTATGGTTTCATCTACACTTGTTGGTTCGATGATTACTTTTTGGAAACGGCGTTCTAAGGCGCCATCTTTTTCAATAGATTGGCGATATTCATCTAAGGTAGTAGCTCCAATACATTGTATTTCACCACGTGCTAAGGCAGGTTTAAACATATTAGAGGCATCTAAGCTACCTGAGGCACCACCAGCTCCCACTAAGGTGTGAATTTCATCAATAAAAAGAATGATATCTTTATTCTTTTCGAGTTCACTCATTATGGCTTTAAGGCGTTCTTCAAATTGTCCGCGATATTTAGTTCCAGCCACTAACGAAGCTAAATCGAGTGTTACCACACGTTTGTTATACAATACTCGTGCCACTTTTTTCTGAATAATGCGCAAAGCTAATCCTTCGGCGATGGCACTTTTACCAACACCAGGTTCACCGATGAGTATTGGGTTATTCTTCTTACGGCGACTCAATATTTGGGATACGCGTTCTATTTCCTTCTCGCGACCTACTACGGGGTCTAAACTACCTTGTTCGGCTAAAGCAGTTAAATCTCTACCAAAATTATCTAACACAGTGAGTTTTCGTTGCCCATATTGCCCCCCTTGATTGGGTTGCTGACTTTTGTAACTCGATTTGTTTTCGTGAGGTAAACTATAGTCTCGGTCGTATTCGTCAACTTCATCGGTGGGTGATGAGACTTGATAATTATCGTCGCGTATGGGTTGGAATTTATCTCTTGCTACTTCATAATTTACGCCTAGCTTGTTGAAAACTTTAGTAGTAGGGTCGTTTTCGTTACGCAAAATGCTTAGTAATAGATGAGCTGTATTAATCATATCATTCTGGGAGCGTTTTGCTTCTAAGTAAGTAGCCTGCATTGCTCTTTCGGCTTGTACGGTGAAATGAACGGCATTGAAGTTAGGAGGGTTGAGACCACGTGCAGAAGTGAGCGTGTGGATGTTTTGGCGCAGTCTTTCCATATCGATATTTAAACTGTGCATTAAATCGATTGCACTACCTTCACCTTCTTGCAATATGGCTAACACAAAGTGCTCAGTGCCTACCGTAGATTGCCCTAAGCGAATGGCTTCTTCTTTGCTATATGTGAATATCCTTTTAACTCTTGGTGAAAAGTTATCGTTCATAAAATCTCCTCTTGTTTTGTATTAAATAGTTGGGTAGTAACAAAAACTATTCCATTTCTCCCTATCAGGAAAAAAGGCAGTCTTCTACACTGCGGGCAAAGGTACGAAAAAAAATATTAATACGAAAGAAAAATATAAAAATATTTTGTTGTAACCATAGAAAAGCATAAATTTGCGCCATTATTATTAAAAGAATTTCAAATGAAAAATTTTATCTTAATTGCAATGTCTATAGGACTATTTTCTATCGGACAAGCTCAAAAAATCAATTTAGGGAAAGCCACAAGTGCCGTTACAAAAGGAGCACAAGCTTTATCATTTACTAATGAAGATGCTAAAAGGCTTTCAAAGGAATCAGTAGACTGGATGGATGCTCATAATCCGGTAGCAGGCAAAAACAGTCCGTATACTAAACGCTTGAATCGTGTGTTTGGGAAACACCAAAATGAGGACGGTTTGAAGCTCAATTACAAAGTGTATCTGGTAACCGATATCAATGCGTTTGCTTGTGCTGATGGGAGTGTGCGTGTGTTTTCATCGTTGATGGATTTGATGACTGATGATGAATTATTGGCAGTTATCGGTCACGAAATAGGTCACGTGAAGAATGAGGACACTAAAGATGCTATCAAATCTGCTTATATGCGTGCTGCTGCACAAGATGCTGCAAGCTCGGCTTCGGGGGTTGTAAGAAAACTAAGCGACACTGAATTGGGTGAAATGGCTAATGCTATCCTTGATGCTAAACACAGCAAAAAACAAGAATCACAAGCCGATGAATATTCTTACAATTTTATGAAGAAACACGGCTATAATGTGGTGGCTGTTTATACAGCATTTAAGAAATTGGCTTTGCTTTCAGGTGGAGCAACCCAAAGTAAATTCCAAAAGATGATGAGTTCACACCCTGATAGCGAGAAACGTGCTGAAGCGGCTAAAAAAAGAGCTATCAAAGATGGGCTTTGGAAAGACCCAGGAGAAGTTACCTTGCCTAAAACGCCTATCAAATAAACTGTTTTATTAGTAAAAAGTACGATAAAAATAAGAATACCTCCAAAAAGCGAATAGCTTTTTGGAGGTATTTAATTAGTGATTAATGATTAGTGGTTAATGGTTAATTAGGTGAGGGCTTATACAAAGCATATAGGATAAACGAACGATGGGTGGGTCTATGGTGGGTCTACAGTGGGTCTACAGTGGGTCTACAGTGGGTCTACAGTGGGTCTACAGTGGGTCTATAGTGGATCTATAATGGTTTAAGAATGAACAAAAGACAAATTCAAAATAAGGATATAATGGAGGTAAGAAAGAGACTATTAGGAGTTTTCAACTTTGCCAAAAATACCAAATCAATGACGAGTGACAGTGTGGCGAAAGCCTCCGAACCCCCGAAGGGGGACAAGCTTTAAAAGAAAACCGATGCGAGGTCGTAGCACGATAGGCAGTGCGATCCGCACGGGCAGTCGTAGCACGACAGACAGATAATGAAAAGACGAACAAAAGACGGTGCGAGTCGCACAGGCAGATAATGAAAAGACGAACAAAAGACGGTGCGAGCCGCACGGGCAGATAAACAAAAGACGAACAAAGAACGAAGAAAACCTCCCCCTAACCCCCTCCAAAGGGGGAATCACAGCGACGTAAAGACGAAGAAAAGACGAAGAAAAGACGAAGAAAAGACGAACAATCAGCGAAGGTAAGTTAGAGTTGAAATAGAGATAAAAAGAAGGTTAGTGGAAGGCTTCAACTTTGCTAAAGCTTCAAATTTTGGTAAAATTCATAACACTAAAGCGAAGAAAGAATGGGGTAAATGCGAAAGCTGAGGGGGAAAGGGTAGATTTTGATTTTTCAGATGATTTTTTGAAGCAGTTTGCAATAAAAATAGTACCTTTGCACTTTCAGAATAAAATTGTTTAACAAATGAAAAGAATATTATACCTATGTATGGCAATCGTTTTTATAGCTTGCCATAAAAACAATGACGAAGTTCCCCAACCAGACCCTAATAAACCTACCCCTGATAAGCCAATTCCAGATAAACCCAAGCCTGATAACCCCAAACCTAATACCCCTACGAATGCCTATTTGTATGGCATTACTATAGACGACAGTTGGGAGGAAACCGGAGTTACTGTTCAGCAGATTGTAAGTGCTATCAAGGCGATGCCTGTAAAGCCTACGGTGCGCATTGTGATGTCCAAGGGTACAGCGATAGCTAATTACAAACCGCTTTTTTCGGCTGTTCATCAAGTAGCTTATGTGATGGCAACACCTGCCGATTCCGAAGATATGAAAAAATACACTAACGTAGATAGTTATGTAAAGAGATTTCAAGATTCGTATAAAGAACTCTCGGCATATACGGATTTTTGGGAAGTAGGCAATGAAATTAACGGAGAAGGTTGGATGGGTGACAACCCTCAGTTTATTGCCGATAAAGCTTATGGTGCTTATAAGTTTATCCGCAGTAAAAATGCGAAAACAGTGCTTGTGAGCTACTATTTTAAACCAGGTGACCAAAAGGTGACGATGGAGGATTGGCTAAAAAGATATATCCCCGAAGATATGAAAAAGCAGTTGGATTACGTGTTAGTAAGCTATTACGAAGATGATAACGGCAATTACCAGCCTAATTGGCAAGAGGTATTTAACAATTTAGAGTCTATTTTTCCGAGTGTTAAATTGGGCATAGGGGAGTGTGGCAATAACGATTATAAGAAGTACTCTGTACAGAGTAAAGTGAAAAGAGCTAAGCACTATTATTCGATGCCTAAATATGTAAAGAACTACGTGGGCGGTTATTTTTGGTGGTATTGGGTACAGGACTGTGTGCCTCATCAAAACAGTGAAGTTTTTAAGGCTATCAACAGCAGTATTAAGCAAACGCTTAAATAATATTGCTTTTTGTGAAGATTTGCGTACCTTTGCACCAAATTAGAACGAGAAATGAAAAAGTTTATCATATCAGGAGGAGGTACAGGCGGGCATATTTTTCCTGCTATCGCTATTGCCGATGAATTGAAAAGACGTATTCCAGATGCCGACATTCTGTTTGTGGGCGCCAAAGATCGTATGGAGATGCAAAAGGTACCACAGGCGGGTTATCCTATTGAAGGGCTTTGGATTTCGGGCATTCAGCGTAAAATTACCTTGCAGAACCTGCTATTTCCCTTAAAATTCATCAGTAGCTTGCTGAAATCTCGGAGAATTATCAAGCGTTTTAAACCCGATGCCGTAATAGGTACCGGAGGTTTTGCTAGCGGTGCTGTGGTGAAGGTAGCAGGTGGAATGGGTATTCCTACTTTCATTCAAGAACAGAATTCGTATGCGGGTATTACCAACAAAATGCTTTCCAAAAAGGCAAAAAAAATATGTGTGGCTTACGATGCAATGGAACAGTTCTTCCCCAAAGAGAAAATCGTAAAAACAGGTAATCCTATTCGCGGTGGGCTCTTGGATATAGCAAAGCACTGCACAGAAGGACTGACATATTTTCAGCTGAACCCTGAGCAAAAAACGTTATTGGTATTAGGGGGTAGTTTGGGAGCCAGGCGTATCAATCAGCTGGTAGAAGAGCAGTTGCCTTTATTTGAAAAACTTGGGGTGCAAGTGTTATGGCAGTGTGGCAAACTGTATTATGAAGAGTACAAGAAATATGAAAGCGAGCGAGTGAAAGTTTTAGCTTTTATTGACAAAATGGAGTTGGCTTATGCTGTTGCCGATGTAATTATCTCTCGCGCAGGAGCCAGCTCGGTGAGCGAATTGTGTGTAGTGGGAAAACCTGTGATATTTATTCCTTCGCCCAATGTGGCAGAAGACCACCAGACCAAAAATGCACGAGCTATTGAGCAAAAACAGGCTGCTATTTTGATACGCGAAACTGATTTAGGCACTACTTTTGCTACTACTTTTACCGAACTCATAAACGACGAGGCAAAACAGCAGCGCCTGTCGCAACACATTAAGACGTTGGCTTTGCCTAATGCTACTGAGGAAATAGTAAATATTATCTTAGAAAATAAGAATTAGAACAGATGAAGAGACTTTTTACATTTATAGCACTGGGGTGTGCCGCATTTACTTTTGCGCAAAACCAATTGGGAAAACAGTTTTTTATAGATACTAAAAGCGATGAATTTAAAAGAGGCATCGTGGAAGTGAAGGAATACGTGAATTACGACGCATATTTGCAGTTACAAAGAAACCTTAAATCGGGCAATTCGGCAGGTATTAATAGCGATATGATTCGCCAAGCATATATGACACGAAAGGTAGCTCTGCCGAAAGGGAATTACGTTATTGACAACGATGAACAGCGCTTTGAATTCGAGATAGGCAACAACGGGCAGTTTGTAGGTGAAGGGCAGTTTGAAAACAAGGAAAAAAACCTAAAATCTACCTATATCTTCGCCAATGGGAAGCTCTCGGAAATACACATATTCAATACCGAAGGTAGATTGCGCAAGAAAAACATCTTCAAAGGGAACATTATTGAAGGACACGTGTTTGACCACGCTGGTAAGCTCGCCCAAAAGATAGAAATACACACCAACTTGAAGGAAGGAGCCGACCAGGTAGTTACTACTTACCACAAGAATGGCAACCCCAGCAAAGAAGTGAATACAATCAAGAGTACTACAAAGGAATTTTACCAAAACGGGAAGCTGAAGTTAGACCAAGTGGATAGCAAAATCACTACTAAATATGACCCAACTGGGAAAATTACTGAAAAATGGTATGTTACTGAAAACGGCAATTGTCGTGAAACTTATGACAAAGGAGTAATTAGCCAAAAAACTTGTGAAGACCGCAGTACAAAAGAGACTACTGTTTCCATCTACAAGAATGGAAAATTAGACAATTACACTGTAACTGATACTAAGAAAAAGGAAGTTCGCAAATACGATGCTTCAAAAAAGCTAATAGAAACTAAAAAATTATGAGGTAATTGAGTGAAGAATTAAAAACTCTTACCTCTTACTTCGCATTTTATACAAATGGATTTACAACCTATACAGAACGTTTATTTTATAGGCATAGGGGGCATAGGGATGTCTGCCCTTGCTCGTTATTTTAATGCCAATGGCAAAAAGGTGTGTGGTTATGACCGTACCCCCACTGAAATTACTGAAATGCTCGAAAAAGAAGGTATAAAAGTACATTTTACCGATGATGTAAATGCTATTCCCGCCTCTTTTAAAGACAAGCGCACTACGCTGGTAGTATATACACCTGCCGTACCCAAAGACCATAAGGAATTAAACTATTTTCAGCAAAATGGCTACAAAGTAGTAAAACGCTCGGAAGTATTAGGGTTTATCACCAAAAATACATTCTGCCTTGCGGTGGCAGGTACGCACGGTAAAACCACTACTTCAAGTATTCTCGCCCATTTATTAGTGGAAGCAGGAGCCTCAGTAAGTGCGTTTTTAGGAGGGATTGCTGAAAACTTCAACAGCAACTTAGTACTGAAAGGCAGTGAGTACACTGTGGCAGAAGCCGATGAGTTCGACCGTTCCTTCTTGCGACTCTCGCCCAATATAGCTTGTATCACCTCTATGGATGCCGACCATCTCGACATTTATGGCGATAAAGAACACTTGATAGAAGGTTTTAGAGAGTTTGCAGGTAAGATAAAACCAGGTGGAAGTCTTATAGTGCGCAATGGTTTAGATATAGAAGGTGAGACCTATGGATTGGAAGATAATGCCGATTATACTTTCCAAAATATAACGGTAAAGAATGGTATTTACCATTTTGATTTTCATTATAAAGGAGGCGTCTATAAAGACTATACTTTATTGAAGCCAGGAAGACACAATCTACTCAATGCCTTAGCAGCCGTATCGATGGCGGTAAAAGCAGGATTTGCCCCTGAAAAGTTACTCCCTCATTTGGCTACATTCAAAGGTGTGAAAAGGCGTTTCTCATATATTATCAAGGAAGACAACTTTGCCTTTATAGACGATTATGCACATCACCCTTCGGAAATTAATGCGTTGTTCCAAGCGGTAGAGGAGATGTACCCACACACTCCTAAAACTATTGTCTTTCAACCTCATTTGTTCACCCGTACACGTGACTTTTTAGACGATTTTGCAAAAAGCCTATCACAGTTTGACGATGTAGTTCTATTGGACATTTACCCAGCTCGAGAGCTGCCTATTGAAGGTATTACTTCACAAGTATTGTTAGACAAAGTGACGGCTAAACAGAAAATATTGGTGAGTAAAGCAGAATTGATACCTTTATTGCTTAAAAAACAACCAAAATTATTACTTGCTGTAGGAGCAGGCGATATAGGAGCTGAAGTAGAGAAAATTAAAGAAGCTTTTACCGTCGGTCATTAAAATGGCACAGTTGTTGCCTAATCGTTTTACGATATAAAACAAATTAGTAAAACAAAGAATATGATGAAAAATTATGCAACAATGATAGCTGCTGCCTTCCTCGGCGGAGCTATGACCTTAGGAGGGTATAAACTCTTTATAGATAAACACGATGCCAAACAAGAGGCGCTTGATTTGCTCTCACGTCCCGCTTTGGTGCAAACTAATCACACTACTCCTGAAAGAACGGTAGCAGGTGAAACCAACTTTGTGGAAGCAGCTAACAAAACGGTGAATAGCGTAGTGCACGTGAAGAACACTGTAAAATCGCAAGGAGGCGTTACCTCTATCTTCGACCTTTTTTACGGTAATGGAGGTGGCGAGCAAACACAAGTAGGTACAGGTTCTGGGGTTATCATTACTCCCGATGGTTATATAGTAACCAATAACCACGTGATTGCCAATGCTACTACTTTGGAGGTTACCCTCAACAACAATAAAACTTATACTGCTAAACTCATAGGCACAGATGCTTCTTCGGATATTGCCCTACTGAAAATAGAAGCCGACGAAAAACTACCTTTCCTCACCTTTGCGGACTCCGATAATACGCAAGTAGGCGAATGGGTACTTGCAGTAGGGAATCCTTTTAACTTAAATTCTACTGTTACTGCGGGAATCATTAGTGCAAAAGCACGTAACATCAGCGAGCGTGGTAGCGATAAAATAGAATCATTCATACAAACCGATGCCGTGGTGAATATGGGGAATAGTGGGGGAGCTTTAGTAAACCTCAATGGTGATCTCATTGGTATCAATACTGCTATCTCATCTACTACGGGTGTGTATATGGGCTACTCGTTTGCTGTGCCTAGCAATATCGCTAAGAAAGTGGTAGAGGATTTGATAGAATACGGAAATGTACAACGCGGAGTAATGGGTGTACGCGGACAAGGATTAGACTCTGAAGTAGCCAAAAAACTCAACGTCAAAGAAACTGAAGGATTCTATGTGGATTCTGTAGATGATGACTCAGGAGCAGGAGCTGTCGGTCTTAAAAAAGGTGACATTATCAAACAAATCGATAATGTGAAGATACATAAATACTCTGACCTTAGCGGTCACATCGCTTCTAAACGTCCTGGTGATATGCTAAAAGTAACTTATGTACGCGAAGGTAAAGAACGCACTGCTAATATCACACTTAAGAAAAATACTACTTATGTAATACAATCCTTAGGTTTGGAAGTGAAAAACCTTTCAGATACCGACCACAAGCGATTTAAAACTAAAAACGGAGTGAAGGTTACCGCTGCGGGTCAGTTCTATGAGTACAATAATATCAATATAGTGGGGAAAGTGTTGCTTTCAGTGAATGGAAAGACCATTAAAGATGTAGATGAATTGAAAAATATAATGTCTACTCTTTCTTCACGCAATCGCAACTCGTTAGAAATCTTGAACGAAAAAGGAGAAAAAGAAAGATTCTTTTTCTAATATGGTTAAATGGTAAAGGGTATGCTGATACCCTGTAATTGGTTATGTTAATACCCTATACTTTACGGAATGTAAAGTGTAGGGTATTTTTTAATATACAATTACCTTTTAGAATAATAAAACTTTTTATGACTGTAAAGCAAATATTTGCCATCTATATATCGGTAGAGTTTTTGTTCACTGAGGGCTTTTTTGCCTATTCTTCCCGCCGAATTGCTTAAAAATCCTTTATCTAAAATATCCTTAAATAAAATAGAGGATAGCGTATTTTCAATAAGGTCAGTAGGTTGCCATTCTTGCACTGATGAAGTGCGTTTATATCTCGTTTCTTTCAGCAGATTGTCTTCGTTGTCATACTCAAAAATGCTTCTCCCTTCTTCTTCGTTTGGTTTGATGAATAAATACTCAATAAGCTCATTGTTTTTGTTGTAGCGGTACTTATTAGTGTAGTATATCTCGTATGTTTGGGTCTTTTTATTCCAATTCTCTGAAGTAATAGAGGTACTCTGGTTGTTTTCGCCCAATATATTAGTGAGTCTACTCTGATTCTGCCATTTGTTTTGCTCTTTATCCCAAACTTGTACTATATTAGTGAAAATTCTGTTTGTCTTATCTTCTGTATAAGTGATTTTTTGCGTAGGTAGCCACCCATCCTCTCTATAAACATACTGTATAGAGGTTCTTTCATTCTCATTAGGGTGAATATACTCTGTTTTTTCGTCTTCATACCACTCATTATTTCCAAAAGTATAAGTAATCTCCTCTTTAAGGAGCGTATCATTCTCAAACTTTCGTACAATTTTCTTGTCGCCTTGCCACTGCTGGACGTCACTATCCCAAATTTCATCAACAGAAAGCACTGTACGTCCTTTTTCATTCTCGGTATAAGTATTGCGAGTATCTCTAAGCCAACGCTTATTGAGATATTTGTAATACACAGTTTTGGTGATGTGACCTGTTGTATTGCTAACGCGTTTGCTACTGGGGGATAACTTTTTGCCATTTTCATTGAGGTAACTAATATTGATGAGTTTATTTTTCTTTCTCTTAGTTTCATCTTTCTGTATTGCTTTCCATTTTTTACTCAAAGAATCTTGGCGGTAAAAAACATTATAAATCTCATTGTCTTCTTTGTCATTCTTAATAACAGTTTTGGTAGCATAACGCTGGGGAAAAATGTGGTTATTGCCTACTACTAATAAATGTTTTTTAGCGTTATAATGTTGCCAATCTGTAACTTGATAGGCACTACTGAGCGAATCTACCCTATAACCTATATGGTTTATACTATCCAATTGATATTGCTGAGCTTGCACTGAGAATATCCCAAGTATTAGCCCGAAAATAAATGCTTTCATAATAGTTCAATTTTAAATGTTATTTGTATCTCTTGTCTCTATTGGTATTATTAAAATCTCCCGTCGGGAAAGGATATCACCCTGTTGTTTTGCTCCTCCACAGGTGGGAATAATAGTTGCAACTTCCTGAAATAAATCATTGTACGATAATATCGAGGGATATTACCAAAATTTGCTTCATATTCCTCGCCGTTTTCGTCTTCGTTGATGAGTAGCACGCAATTTCTTTCTGCGTCCCACTGATAATGAAAGTACAGATAAGCAACAGAACCGTCCTCGTTGTATTTGCTGTGCTCACCGAGGCTAATTCTCGCAGAAGTTGTCTCTTCGTTACTTACTTTTAGTATGAAATCATCTTTTTGAAGCGTTACGTAGCCATCAGTATTCTTTCCTTTTTGTGCGTAGAAATCTTGAAGTCTTCCATTGGCTAAAAGCGACTTGAAGTTTGCTTCGTTCACTTTTGAAAGATAGTAGATGCGACTGTTGATGAGCTCTTCATAACGCCTGCAAAAATAAGCAAACTCTTTTTCTAAGAACGCAAAATGTGCGGGATGTGATGTTGCAGTCATATCAATCACTCCCTCATCAGTAAAAGTATTGATTGAGGTGTGCAACTCGCCTTTATATACTTGGGCAAGCACACCATATTCTTCATTGTTTTGAATAAAAACAGAATGAGCATCGTAATCAGGGTCGTAAAGGACGCGGTAAAATACATCATTGTCGTCCCACATTTCAAAACGCGGGTGATTGTTTTTGTCAGGTTTACATACAAGCGAGAAGAGGGGCGGATAGGTAAAACGAAGTAAATTCTCTATCGAAATATCGGTATTAGGGAACAGATGTACTTGTTTTTTACTAATTTCATCGCGACGTTTTTGTGTTTCTTCAGGGCTTACGAATATAGTTTCACCTTTGGCTAAAGCAGGGAATATATCATCGTTTATCCAGCATTTCCAGCTCCAAGGGATATAATCTATCTTTAAAATATCGTCTAACGCAAAAGAAAATTCGGGTTTTAAGTACGAAACGAGCTTTTCCCCTAACAAAAGCCCTTCGTAATCATCATCGGTGAGGTATTCGGTAATATCGGCATTGCGTCTTTCTTCAAAACGCTTGTTATCGTGGTTGTAATCAGTTTCCAAGAACACGTAAATGCTGATATGCCCCATCACGGTAAGGCTTCCGTGATTATAATCGCCCCAATAGAATCCCGAAACGCGCAAATCACCGCCTACGAAAATCTCTTGCCCACCGACCACTATATTTTCGGCAGTGAGATTGCCCAAAACCACTAATCCGCAAGAGCCGCAGATTTCGCCATTGTAGATATTGGTGGCCTGCATATTGCCTTTTACGAGGATAAAAAGGGGCAGAGAATCGTAGTCATCGGGGTTGTAGTAAGGAGAAAGCTCATCGACAGCGTCTAAATCCAAAGGTTCGTCCAAAATCCAGTCGCCGTCAATCACGATTACGCGATTTTGCCAACGAGTGTCGTAATGCTCTTTGTAGAGAGACGACTCAGGTAGCTCATCGGCAATCTCGTCATAAGAAGTAGTTCGATAGGGAAGGTTAGAGAGGTTCATAACAAATTATTTTTTATAAGTATCTACGCTGATAAGTGGATTTTCTCCGTTTTTTACCAACTGAAAGAAACGATTGACAGAAAAATAAGAGAAAAGCTCATTTTCTTCCCAAACTTCTGGTCTGAGGAGTTTCCAGCTCTCTTCCAAATAGCCTGTTTCAGGGTCGTGAAGATAGCAATCCTCTTGTTCTGTTTCGTTTTCGGCTTCTACGAATATAAACTCAGTAACCTTACTTTTGTCGGGCATATAGTGTCCAACTTCTACGAAATACGGCGCATTGGTATTGCCTAATACATCAAGCATACCATCATTATACTCGCCATACAGACCAAAGGTAGTATAAAGGTCTTTCATTATGAAGATAGCACCGTTATAGGTGAAGAGATAATCGCAAATCACGTTGCCCGATACCCTTAGATGCAAGTAATTATCATCTAAAATATCACCTGCAACGGTAAGATTTCCATCGATAAAGATACCATAAGCATCGCCTTCCCAGTGTAAGCCTTCCATAAGGTCTTCCGTCCATTGGCGGGTGATGTTGCCTTTTACCAGCACATCGCCTTTGAGGAGCAATAGTTTGTCGTCATCATTCAGATAGATAGGAATTTTAAATTTTTCCTTCGCTTGCTTTACAGTGATAAATTCCTTTTCGGGGATTACGGTTTCGCTCACCTGCGGACGCTGAGCCATACGTGCGGGCATCGCATTGTTGATACGTTGTGCCTTTTCTAATAGGGTTATTACTGACATATCAAATTGTTTTTACAAAGTTACGAATAAATTATTGATAAGTAAAATTAATATTGCTTCCTCCCTTCTTTGGTAGGAATTAAGGAAAGTAAGTTTTTCCCTAATCCATTACTTTTTATAATAATAATGTTCGTTATTATTTGTTACTTTTATGGTATTCCCTCCGTCTATCAGCTCAAAAGCGATGTTGGTAGTGGCTTTTTTGTTGTCATCTGCCTGATAATATTTTCCACCGATATTTATCCACTGGCGAGTGTCATCAATTTCGCGACAACCGCCTGTTTGTGCATTAGGAAATGCAAAATGAGTGGAGATTCTAAAACGGTCTATTCGCAAAAAGCCTTTTTTATAACAATCGTCGCGAGAGGCGTCAATAGTTTTTCCGTGTGTCTCTACTCTCTTTAAAAACCATTTGCCTACGGCGGGGTCGTGAGTATCTTTTCGCCTATATACATAGGTATCTTTCTTCCCATTGGCGTTAGCACTTGGGTAGGAGAGAGAAAGTACGTTGTTTTTGATATGAAACTCCATACTGCCCTTTTGATTATTCTCCTTATTGACATAATTAATTACGTTGCCTTCGGTAGTATAGGTGTGGTTAGTGATATTCCTATCACAATTGCCATTGGATAGCAGACTCACAGCCAGATGTGTGTAGTCGGTTTCAGAGAATGCTACTTCGCTGTCTTGTGCGCATTTATTAGCGAGGTAATGGTCGGTATCCTTAACGGTGAGTGAGACAAAATACCACGTACCTAAAAGGGAACGACTGTCTTCCTCTTCGTTATCTTTCCCACAAGAGGAAACAAATAGAACTGTGGCAATAAGTGCCGAAAAGATAAGTTTTTTCATAATAGATTATTTTTAATTAAATAAAATTTGAATTTACTGTTTTTATTATAGGAAACCTTACCCTTCTTTTCTTCCCTACGCTCCCCCTCTGTGAGAGGGGGCAGGAGGAAGGTTTTACACTACTTCCCTTCCTCTTTTGGTGGTTCGGAGAGAACTTTCCCTCCTGCCTTACGGCGTGCCAATACATCGGCGTAGTATTTACGGCTGTTGTTGAGTACCTCGAGGGTTTTTACGAAAAACTCATCGGATTTTACTTGTGCATTGGCATTGATGTAAGCCGAAAGTTTTTGGTAAATATCGGTGAGCTCTTTTCGCAATCCTTTTACGCTATACACTTCTTTTTGAAGGTCTTTGAGCGAACGATGAGAGAAAAGCTCATTGAATGTCGTGTTAGAAGTTTCCAGCTCACTCAGAAACTCGCCTATCTTCAGAGTCTCTACCTGCGCCTGATATTGTGCCGATTTGAGCGTGCTGATAAGCGTTTTCACGCGGTTGGTTTCCTCTTCGTAAGTGTCCTTTATCACATCTTTATAACCGTCCAAAACCAATTTAATAGCGTGATAGGCTTTTTGTTTAGCCTCTGTTTTGGCGTTGCGATAAGGCTTGATACTGTCTTTCAGGGCTTGCACATCGGCATCACGCACCTTGTCGAGTTCTGATATTTTTTTAGACTCTTCTTTGGCGCGCACTTGTTCAAGCGCCTTGTTATAGACCGGTATTTTGGTGTTGAGACTTTCGTACAGCTCTTTAAACGTAGCGTCTGCCTCCAATGAAATACCTGAGCCCGCAAAATCTTCAAAAAAGCGGGCAATAAACTGACTAAATTCTGCGTTGTGTAGGTTTGCGGTGTGCAACACTACTAATTTGGGTGTTTTCATATCTTACTAATATAAATATTGAATTGATTTTACACGACTATTTTTGGCAAAGGTAATAAAAAAATATCATTCTGTTTCATTTTGTAATGTAAAAATTTCAAAATTATTTTGTTTTTTTTCGCTATCGATTGTGACGGCTTAAAGTAGTTTTGCTTTTGTTCTTCACCAATGCCGACGATGTAAAGCCATTTTGCTTTTTGTTTTCACCATATGTGATGAATTAAAATAGTTTTGCTTTTCGTTTTCACCGTATGTGATGAGTTAAAATAGTTTTGCTTTTCGTTTTCACAGCGTGTGACGGCTTGAAGTGATATTTTTGTAATATAAGAAAAAATATTACCTTTGTGCCATTATAGTTAAAGCCATAATATATGAGTAGAGCTTCTGAATTAAAAAGAATTCAACACCTTAATCTTCCTGATTCTTATAAGGAAGTTCTTACGCAATTTGAGTTTTTTTGTTTATATGAATATGAAGGTAGAGAAATAGAGCTTTGGAGCTTTGCTAATTTGTTTTCTTATATAAACAGAGATTATTATCAATGGGAATTGCTTGAGTATTTTTCGGCTCCTAATGCTGAACATACTTTTACTTTTGGCAGCTCGCACGATGACGCCCGATTGTATTTTGACCTTACTGACTTTTCGGTATGGGAATATTGGCTTGATGATGACTCTACTGATAAAGTGGTAGATAGTTTTGATGAAATTATTTCAAAGGCAAAACTTATAGATAAAGAATAATAAAAGATTTAAGCGATGATACATTATTTAAAAGCAGATGCTACGGTGCCACAAGCCGAAGGAAACATTGTTATCGCCCATATTTGTAATGATATAGGCGCTTGGGGGAAGGGATTTGTGTTAGCACTTTCCAAACGCTGGAAATACCCCGAAAAACAATACAAACAATGGTATAAAGAAGGTGAAGATTTTGCCTTGGGAGAGGTACAATTTGTGTCGGTAGAAGAGAAGATATGGGTTGCAAATCTCATTGGGCAACACAACATATATAAAGATGAAAACGGTGACCCGCCTATTCGTTATGAGGCAGTGAAAAAAGGTTTGCAACAAATAGCCGATTTTGCTTATGAAATAAATGCCAAAGTGCAAATGCCTCGCATAGGTTGCGGATTGGCAGGAGGCTCTTGGGGCAGAATTGAGAAACTTATAAGGCAAACACTTTTAAGGAAAAACATCGAAGTATTTGTTTGTGATTTATAACCTTATTTTTATTTTTTACCTTTTAGCTTTTATCCTGAAAAATAATGAACATCAAACTTCTCGCGGTGGGCAAGACCGATAATCCTGCTTTGCAACAGCTCATTGATATGTATGAAAAACGACTTTCGTATTACATCAATTTTGAATTGCAACTCTTGCCCGATATTAAGAAAAGCAAATCACTATCGGAAGAGCAACAAAAAGCAAAAGAAGGGGAGCTTATCCTCGGCAATGTAGCTTCGTCTCATCATCTGATACTCTTAGACGAACGTGGCAAAGAGTTTACTTCAGTAGCTTTTGCCGATGAATTACAAAAGAAAATGAATGCCGGCATCAAGCAACTCACCTTTGTGATTGGGGGACCTTATGGTTTTTCAAAAGAAGTATACGACCGTGCTAATGGCAAGTTATCACTTTCCAAACTCACCTTTTCACACCAAATGATACGCCTATTTTTTGTAGAACAACTCTACCGTGCTTTTACGATTCTCCGTAATGAGCCCTATCATCATCAGTAATTAAGGTTGTGGTGTTGTTACTGTTTTAGGAGCTTCTTCACCATCTAATTTCTTAACTTTAAGGAATGATTCGTGTTGTTCGATAGCCATTTCTATTTTAGCTACAATTTCTTCAACCGTATCATTTTCGTAATCTATTTGCAAAGGCGATTTGATAATCATCGATTGTTGCACTCCTTTCTTTTTGATGTTTATTCCCTTTTTATCAAACGAGCGACGGAATCCATCGATTACGATGGGCACCACCACAGGTTTGTATTGCTTGATGAGGTGTGCAGTACCCTTGCGGATAGGTTTCCACGGCGAGGTAGTGCCCTGTGGGAAGGTAATCACCCAACCATCGGCAAGGGCGATACCTATGTTTTCCACGTCGGCTTGGCGGACTTCGCGATGTATTTCTTTCCCTTTTTCGCGCCAAGTTCTGTTCACCGGTATAGCTCCTGCGTAACCTAATATTTTGGGCAGAATCCCTGATTTCATAGTCTCGGAAGCCGCCACGTAATAAATGTTGAGTTTTGGGTTCCACAGATAGCCCATATTATCCAAGGTATCTTTACGACCTTTAAGACTTGCGTTGAACACGTGAAACATAGCTGTTACGTCGGCGAAATAAGTCTGGTGATTTGAAATGAACATCACATTCTGTGGTGGCAATTCGCGAATAACGTCCGAACCCTCAATCTTCAGTTGGTTAAAACCATCATACCTGCTGTGAGTAAGGATACCAAAAACGCGGATGAGCCATCGTTTTACGAAAAGTGTATGTCCGAAAGGGTCTTTTTTAAATAAAGGCATTGTTCAATTTTTTGATTAGGTGATGAGCTAAAAAGTCAATTACTATAGTAACAAATTAACCCATTAACTCATCAGTTTAGTTTATTGAAAAGTCTCTCTTGCCATCTGCATAGTATTCTTTGTATTTGTTGTAAATCTTCACAGTTTCTTGGGCATTTCCCAGCCGTGAAAAGTTATTACAAATATTAAAGTTTAGCTTTTAGTTTTTCTATAAGCTTGGGAACAACTTCAAAAGCATCGCCTACCACGCCGTAATCGGCAGCTTTAAAGAAAGGAGCCTCGGCATCGGTGTTGATAACCAGCTTTACTTTTGAGGCATTAACCCCCGCCAAGTGTTGTATAGCCCCTGAAATGCCAATGGCAATATACAAGTTAGGCGCAACGGGTTTCCCTGTTTGTCCTACGTGCTCAGCGTGTGGACGCCAACCCATATCGGCAACAGGCTTAGAACAAGCGGTGGCAGCGCCGAGTACTTCGGCAAGATCTTCGATTATGTGCCAATTCTCGGCGGCTCTTAGTCCGCGTCCTCCTGATACCACAATAGAGGCATCGTCTAACGGTACTTTTCCTGTAGCCTTCTCGGTAGCGATTATCTTTATATCGAAATCACTATCTGAAAGGGTAGGGGAGAAGGGTTCTACAATTGCCGGAGTAGGATTTTCTTTTACTCCGAAGGCATTAGGAGCTAATCCTACTATTTTTATAGCTGTTGTGATTTTGTTTAAACTTACGGCTTTGTTAGAAAAGGCATTACTCTTAATAGTAAAATCGTTTTCAGGGAGTGAAATGGCGTTAGGTACATAACCTGCTTGTAAAGAAGTGGCTAATAAAGGGGCAATATTCTTGGCTTGCGACGAGGCGCTGAAAAGCACCGTTGTACTCCCTTCTTTCTTCACTACCTGTTGTAATATTTGTGCTACAGCCTTCGCCGAAAAGTGTTGTAGCTTTTCATCGGCTACGTTCAATACTTTATCAATACCATAAGTGCCTAACATTTCAGGATTATCAATGTTGATAGTTACTGCTACTATTTTGGTATTTTGTTTCTGAGCAAGAGTTTTGGCATAAGTAGCCACTTCATAACTACTTTTCTTTACTTTTCCGTTTTCGGAATCTATATATATGAGTATGGACATTTTTTATTAAATTACTTTAGCTTCGTTGTGTAATAAATCGATAAGAGTATCTAAATCATCAGCCGATACCATTTTTACAGGTTTTTTGGCAGGAAGTTTCTCAAAACCTATGGTTGTTACTCTCGTATCTGTATTTTCAGCAGGCAACACGGTAATTACTTTAGTGCGAGCTGCCATTAGGTTGCGCATATTTGGTATACGAAGGTCTTTCTCTTGGGTGAGTCCTTTTTGTCCTGCAATTACTAACGGAAGAGTTGCGGAGAGTTTTTCCTTACCGCCGTCTATTTCTCGTTCAGCTGTTACTTCTGTCCCATTGATATCTAAACCTATGCATTTGTTGATAAAGGGTAGATTTAGTAATCCTGCCAAAAATCCTCCCACCATTCCGCCGTTATAATCAATAGACTCCTTTCCTGTAATGATAAGGTCGTAATTTCCCTCTTTAGCTACCTTAGCCAACTGAGTAGCTACAAAAAAAGCATCAGTAGGAGTGGCATCAATACGGATAATATCGTCAGCACCAATGGCGGAAGCCTTGCGCAATACGGGTTCTGTTTCTTGGGTGCCTACATTCACAAGGGTGATAGTAGCGCCTAACTTTTCTTTAAGTAAGATTGCCTTAGTGAGGCAGAATTCATCGTTAGGATTGATGATAAACTGCACTCCTGTAGGGTCAAACTTCTTATTTTCATCAGTAAATTTTATTTTCGAAGTAGTGTCGGGGACGCTACTGATACATACTAATATCTTCATAATCTTATAGATAATATAATTAAAATGATATATTAATAACCAAAAGGTGGTTATTTTTGAAGCGGTAAAAGTACTTCCTTTTGTATAACTGTGCAAACTATTATGCGAAAAAAATGTACCTTTGCCGTCTAACTATTTGAAATACTAAATAGAAATAATGAATCCTCCAGTAACCGATATGCAACTTTTAGGGCAGTTATTGCGTTGCCCCAGCGGAATATATGCAAAAGAAGTAGGTGAATATGCTTTCTTTTCCAATCGCACTATGATTTTCAATACTATTGATTGTTTATCACTTTTGCCCAATAGCAATGTTTTAGAAATTGGCTTCGGCAATGCCAGCCATTTACCTTATTTATTTGAAAAAGAGCCAACCATTCACTATACAGGAGTAGAAACTTCTGCGGAAATGATAACTGAGGCTGCTGTAAGCAATCCCGAATTGGTAGCGCAACAATCTGTTTCTTTTCTGCAAGTACAACCCGATGAGAGACTTGAGTTTAATATACTTTTTGATGTTTGCTTTTCAGTCAATACACTTTACTTTCTCAAAAGCCCTACTCGCTATTATCGCAATATTTATCAGTTGCTCAAGCCTATGGGAAAGGTAGTGATTACTTTTATTGACAAGTCAGTAGGTGAGAAAGCTCCTTTTGCACAAGTGGGATTTAAGTTTTATACCGTTCTTGAAATGCGAAAAATACTATCACGCATAGGGTTTAAGAATATCAAAGAGTATACTTTTGAAGAAACACTTGTTTCTAAGAGTGGCAAGAAAATACGTCGTCCTTATTGCATAATGATGGGAGAAAAATAAAAACCTCTCTGCTTTTTATTCTTCATTCCATATTTCCCACGCTTTTTCAGCTTGAAGTTCTAACATTAGTTGCCCATTACAAATAATAGCTCCCTGCTTTTCTCCTCTGTGTAGAAATATAGTTTGTGAAGGATTATAAATAAGGTCATAAAGTAAGTGCTCAGGAGTGAGATACTGATAAGGAATAGGAGGACAGTCGTTAATATTAGGAAATGTACCTAAAGGAGTACAGTTAATAATAAGGTGATAATTTTCTATAATCTCTTTGGTAAGTTCTGCGTAAGTAAACTGATTTATCTGTGGTGTGCGGGATACAAAACGATAATCAATATTTAGTTGCTTGAGTGCATAAGCAACAGCACTCGATGCACCTCCCGTGCCTAAGATAAGAGCGTGAGTATGCTCTGGTTGCAATAAGAGAGATAATGATTTGCTAAAGCCATAGTAGTCGGTATTATAACCGACGAGTCCATCAGGGGTAACTTTTATAGTATTCACAGCTCCAATGGCTTGTGCAGTAGCATCAACGGTAGTAAGTAGCTTTATTACTTCTCGCTTATACGGAATGGTAACATTCATTCCTCGTAAATTGGGAGTGCTTTTTAAGAGAGCGGGTAATTCATTGAGATCTTGTATATCAAAATTGATATATTCACAATCATTAATACCTTCTCGTTTAAATTTCTCAGTGAAATATTTTTGAGAAAAAGAATAGCCAATATTACGACCCACAAGAGCAAAAGTTGTCATAAGAAAACGCTTTTTTTAATAGATAAACTATACATATTATCTATACTGAATGTTATCTCTTACCTAACTTAAATTTTCCTATCAATCACGTAATTTACCATTAGGGTTAAGGCTTCTTTATAAGGTGAGACTGGGAATTCATCCAATATATTTAGGGCTTTTTGTTGGAACTCTTTCATTTTAGTCGTAGCGTATTCTAGCCCTTTATGATTCTTTACAAATTCAATTACTTCCTTTACGCGTTTTTTGTCTTTGTTGTATTTTTTTACCGAATTGATAAGCCATTGTTTTTCTTCTTCGGAACAAATATTAAGTACATAAATAAGTGGTAGGGTCATTTTTTGTTCTTTAATATCTATACCCGTAGGTTTGCCAATTGCGTCTTCAGTATAATCAAAGAGGTCGTCTTTTATTTGGAAAGCCATTCCTATGTATTCGCCAAAGAGTCGCATTTTATCTATCACTTCGGTTTGTTCTGGCTGTACCGAACAAGCTCCCATCGCACAACAAGCGGCTATAAGCGTCGCGGTTTTCTGACGGATAATCTCGTAGTACACCTCTTCTACAATATCTAACCGGCGAGCTTTTTCTATCTGCAAGAGTTCACCTTCACTCATTTCACGTACGGCTACCGAGATAATGCGCAATAAGTCGAAATCACCATTGTCTATAGAGAGTAGTAAGCCTTTAGAAAGTAGGTAATCACCTACCAATACAGCTATTTTGTTTTTCCATAAGGCATTGATTGAGAAGAACCCTCGGCGCTTGTTGCTGTCGTCCACTACATCATCGTGTACAAGGGTAGCAGTGTGTATGAGCTCTATTACCGATGCTCCCCGATAGGTGCGTTCGCTCACCTTACCTCCCGATACCATCTTGGCTACTAAGAACACAAACATCGGTCGCATTTGCTTGCCTTTGCGGTTTACAATATAGTAGGTAATACGATTCAGCAAGGCAACCTTAGACGACATCGAGCTACGGAACTTCTGTTCAAAAAGTTCCATTTCTTCACGGATAGGTTCTTTTATTTGAGCTGTTATCTTCATTGCTCGAAGTTATCAATTTCTACTTTTAGATTATTGATGATAAACTCTTGACGGTCAGGAGTGTTTTTGCCCATATAGAATTCCAAGAGCTGTTCAGTATGGATAGTTTTGTCCATCATTACAGGGTCTAAGCGTATATCTTCTCCTATAAAATCTTTAAACTCATCGGGAGAAATTTCTCCCAATCCTTTAAAACGAGTAATCTCAGGTTTGCCCTTTAACTTGTCTATGGCTGCTTCCTTTTCTTCTTCGCTGTAACAATATATTTTTTGTGTTTTGTTGCGCACACGGAATAGAGGTGTTTGCAGTATATATAAGTGCCCTTCTTTGATGATTTCGGGGAAGAACTGTAAAAAGAAAGTGATAAGCAAAAGACGAATGTGCATACCGTCTACATCAGCATCGGTGGCTACCACGATGTTATTGTAGCGAAGGTCGTCCATAGAGTCTTCAATATTTAGGGCGGCTTGTAATAGGTTGAACTCTTCATTTTCATATACTATTTTCTTACTCATTCCGTAGGTATTCAAAGGTTTACCACGTAGTGAGAAAACGGCTTGTGTGGTTACATCACGCGATTTGGTAATAGATCCCGAAGCTGAATCTCCCTCAGTAATGAACAAGGTACTTTGTAGGGCACGATCGTCTTTGGTATCGGTGAGGTGCACGCGACAGTCGCGTAGTTTACGGTTGTGTAAGCTTGCTTTTTTAGCTCTTTCTTTGGCTAATTTACGAATACCTGCCAAGTCTTCACGTTCGCGTTGTGCCTGCATAATCTTCCGTTGTAGCGCATCGGATATCTCAGGGTTTTTATGTAGGAAATCATCTAAGTGGCGACTGATGAAATCATTGATATAGGTGCGTACGGAAGGCATTCCTTCTCCCATTTCGGTAGAGCCGAGCTTGGTTTTCGTCTGGCTCTCAAACACAGGTTCCATCACTTTGATTGAGAGACCCGCGATGATAGACTTACGGACATCGGAGGCATCATAGTTCTTTTTATAGAAGTCGCGAATGGTCTTTACATAAGCCTCTTTGAAAGCGTTGAGGTGCGTACCCCCTTGTGTAGTGTTCTGACCGTTTACAAAAGAGTAATACTCTTCGCTGTACTGAGTTTTGCTGTGAGATATGGCAATCTCAATATCTTCACCTCTAAGGTGAATGATAGGGTAAAGAAAATCCTCTTCATTGTTGTTTTCGGTGAGGAGGTCTTTGAGTCCGTTTTCAGAATAGTACTTTTCACCATTGTAGTTGATAGTAAGTCCTGGGTTGAGGTATACGTAGTTTTTGAGCATACGTACCACATACTCATTACGGAACTTGAAGTTCTTAAAGATAGTGTCGTCTGGAATAAAAGTTACGCTGGTACCGCGCCTTTTCTGGCTTTCCTCAATGGCGCTTTCTTCTTTTAGCAGACCTCTCTCAAAAATAGCCGATTTGCATTGACCATCGCGCACCGATTCCACTTTGAAGTAGGTAGAAAGAGCATTCACAGCTTTTGTACCCACCCCATTGAGTCCGATAGATTTCTTAAAAGCTCGAGAGTCGTACTTACCTCCCGTATTCATTTTCGATACTACATCTACTACCTTTCCTAAGGGGATACCGCGCCCATAGTCGCGTACTTCTACTTGGTTATCGGTGATTTTTACGTCGATGGTCTTACCAGCTCCCATCACGAACTCGTCTATACAGTTATCGATGACCTCTTTGAGAAGAATGTAAATACCGTCGTCGGCTGAAGAGCCATCGCCCAGCTTCCCGATATACATACCAGGGCGCGTGCGAATGTGTTCTTGCCAGTCCAAAGAGCGGATACTATCCTCGTCATATCTAATTTCTTCCATAAAGTTTACTTTCGTTTTTAGATGTGTAAAAGTATTAAAAATTATTCATATCCAAAAAATAAATATCTGTCTCCTTTGCTTACAATTGTTTTGAAAAACAATTATAACATAAAGGTGTCGCTACCGTTACTTTCTTCTCCTCTCCACAGCAATGGCAGTACTTCTCTTCGTAGAAACGGTTGCCGAACTTCACCCACGCTTCATAACAGCTGTCGCACAAAGGCTTCGAAGGGTCAAAAGGAATAGCGGTATTACAACGGATACAGTGCCCTTTTTTCTCTTCTTGTACGGCATTTTCCTGAGGTGTTTCGGTTTCTATAGCTCTTTCAGGGGAAGGCTCGCGTTCTGCAAGTGGTCTGTTCTCAGCATTTACGTAGTTTTCGGGCACAAAAGAGGAGTAGCGGATAGGCTTCACCTCTCTGTTGGACAATACATCGTCTACCAAATCCAAATGCACGGTAGAGCCTACATAGTCTTTCGCCAGACCTAAAAACTTCTTGTTGTAGTTAGGACGTTTGGCAAAGATAGTGTAACCGCTGTCGAGTACACTCATAATGGTGTTTTTGGAAGTCTCGAAGAAGTTGTTTTTGTTTACAAGGTCGGTGAGGGCTTTTTCGGCGAGTACGCCAAACTCTACCTTGTTTTCCAGCGAGTAATCCAAAAGGTTCATAGAGGTAATTACCGATTGCTTTTCGTTGGCATAATATTGTCCGTGTAACTGTGGAATATACACCATTGTGATATTCGGGAACCCCAAGAAGTACTCAATATCTTCACGCTTACAATTTTCTTCTCCATTAGAGGTACTTTTGCCAAACCCAATGAGTATATGCAGTTTGGTGTTGTTTAAAAGCTGTTTAAAAACATTGTCTTTGAGGTAATCTCCCAGCTGAATATAAGGCGAAATGATAATAAGCTCCTTTTCCGCCTTAAAAAGGGTATCGTAAATAGTGTCGGATAGTGTTTTTCCTGTTAAAAAGTCCATAAGTATATTGTTATTTTTTCTGCAAAATTACGAATAAAAAGCAAAACTACAAAAAATAATGTAATTAGCTCATACAAAGAGGATTAATTTTTTGACAGGAAGATAAGAGAAGACAGAGTCTTAGATGTTTTAGATAGGTTTTTTCAAAATTAGGTTTCTAAATCGTTACCTACCATACTGAAAAATATTTTTTATTAATAGGTTATATTTCAGTGTTTTACACCTTTTTTCATATTGTACAGTAACTTGATAAAAAGTACTTTCGCAAATTAAAAAATTAGAGTATGAAAAAAGTAAAACGCTCAACCTTTAAGGTATTGTTTTACCTTAAAAAGAATGCCCCAAAGAAGAACGGTAAGGTTGCTATTATGGGGCGTATTACCATTGACAATCAGGTAGCTCAGTTTAGTACCAAACTTGAAATCCTTCCACAGAAATGGGATTTGAAGTACGGAAGGGTAACAGGTAAAACAGAAGAAGCTACCCAACTTAATCGCAAGCTGGAAGAGATTCGCTCACGTATCATTACTCATTATGAGGAGTTGATGAAGTACGAGGGAGTGGTTACTGCTCAGAAGCTAAAAGCTACTTTTCTAGGCATAGGAGTAATGGAAGATTCCTTGCTAAAAGTCTATGAGAAGTTCAAAGAAGACTTTGCCCTGATGGTAGAAAAAGGTGTTAGAAGTTACAGTACGCTTAACAAATACGAAAATGTATACACTCATTTGAGCGAGTTTATCCAGTACAAATACCACAGAAGTGATATTTCTTTCAAAGAGCTTACAGAAGACTTTATCAACGATTTTGACTTCTATCTTAGAGTTAATAAAAGTCTTACTCACAACACAATATGGGTTTATATGATGCCCCTTTGTAAAATGGTAGAAATAGCCATAGACAAGGGTATCATCTATCGTAATCCTTTTAAGAATTATATAAGTTCTATGGAGGAGAAAGACAGAGGCTATTTGCTTAGAGAGGAAGTAGAAGCTCTTCTGCAATATCACCCTAAGAGTGCTTCTGTTGAATTAGTACGAGACCTATTTGTTTTTAGTTGCTTTACAGGCTTCTCTTACATTGACATCAAGCAGCTCAAGAAAAGTCACTTACAATCGTTCTTTGACGGCAACAAATGGCTTATCAAACGCCGTCAGAAATCCGATGTGCCCTGTAATGTACGTCTGTTAGATATAGCCGAGAAAATTATTGAAAAATATGAGGGTACGACTCGTACAGAGGCACTATTTCCTACACCCTCCAATGCTAATTGCAACCTCCTGATTAAAAAGATGATGAAAGATTGCAACATCATTCGTGAAAAACCCATTTCATTTCACTGGGCACGCCATACCTTTGGTACTCTGTTCTTAACAGAAGGGGTTCCCTTGGAAAGTGTTAGCAAGATGATGGGACATAAGAATATCAAAACCACCCAGATTTATGCTAAAATCACCAATGAAAAAATCAGCAAGGATATGGAAATTGCTGCCGAACGATTAAAAAACTTAAAGATAGGATAGCTTCTCAGTGTCTTTTAAAAATTAGAAATCCATTGATAACATTTCAAAAAGAGATGTGTCAATGGATTTTTTTGTTGCCTTACAGAAAGCTATCTGACAAAGATAAGAGTGTTATTAAGGCTTACCTATTTTCCCTGTTTTAAACACTTAAGGCACGTAATGGCGGTTCGTTGTTCGAGTGCAAAGGTATTTCTGTGTTCTTAACGCTTCTTGCAAGGTCAAGCCCGATGGGTTTTCAAAAAAATCTCCAGCCCTTGTCCGTTGTCCTGCGGGTAGTATTTTTTTGAAAAACCTTGCAGAAGCTAAACACAGACCTTTTATGGCACTCGAAACGAAACCAGCTCATTCCGACCTTTAAGCGAATAAAAAAAATGTCAAATATGAGAAAAATGCCGCTTCTTACAGATTGTTTTTTGAAACGAATACCGCTTTTCCTCCCATTGTCGAATAAAAATTTCAAACTATGTAGCTACCTAATTACGTTTTTACCTTCGTACATACTTGCTTGCTTTGATGCGTGAATGCAAAGTAATGTACAAATATACATATAGCTTTACATAGAATTGTAAATAACTCTGTAAGTAAGTGATTAAATATATTGCTAATATGCCCTAAATCACTTTATGAGCTTGTAGTATTTATCTTCTTTTCTTATGGTTAATTAAAATTTGACCTTTAGGGAGAATTTTCTGTTCACCGGAACAGAGCAAGTTGTGTTTTGAGGCACGCATTAGGCGTGTAGGCACCTCAAAACCACTTGCCCTTGCAGGGATTAAAACACACTCCGAAGTCGTGGTTTTTTACTTTTATATTTTTATTGTATTTCTAATGTAATAAAATTTTAATAATATATCCGATACATTACCAATTCTAATCACTATCTTTTCCAGCATTTACTAAGGTTGCGTTGATAAAGAATGCTCCTTTGGTGGCAATAGTCTGTTCGGGGGCTATAGGTTTTACAGGGGCAATGGCAGTATACCCACTTTCGGAAGCTCCTTTTACTACCTCCACTTTCTCAAAAGAGGTTTCTTTATCCGAAGTTTGGGTTACCAGAAAAATGTAGGATTTACCAGCATCCTCTACGATAGCCTCGTTAGGTACAGCAGGGGTCGTTTGTTTGTCAAGACTGATAACCCCTGTTACATTCATTCCATTGATGAGCCCTTGTTTGTCACCCTCTACGTGGCAATGTACAATGATGCTTTTGCTTTCGTTTTCAAACGAAGCCGCAATGTTATACACTTGGGCATCATATTCGCGAGAGGTGTTATTGGTAGGGTTGAAGTGCACTTGTTGTCCTACCTTAATGTAAGGCAAGTCACGCTCATACACTTGCAAGTGCAGGTGTAGCGAACTGTTGTCGATGATTTCCACAATAGGGGTGGAGGCATCTATATAAGCCCCTTTGTTAGTATATACCGCACTGATATTCCCACTAATAGGAGCCACTATCGCCAAAGTAGATTGCATTCCCTTATCGGTGAGTGTTTGAGGGTTTAAGCCCATTAGGCGTATTTGTTCTTCAAGCGAAGCTTTTTCGGTACGGAGAGTGCGTAGCTGAGTAGTAGCGGCTTGTAGGTTCTTACCAGTACCAGCATTCCCTTCATAGAGGGTTTGCTGACGGTCAAGTTCTTGTTTAGCAAGTTCTATCTGACCATTAACGGTGAGCAAGCGCTGTTGTTGTTGCAAGAATTCTGGGTTAGAAACAGTAGCGATTACTTGCCCTTTTTGCACATAACTGCCTATCTCTACCTTTACGCTCTTGATAATCCCCGCATATACAGTCGATACCTTCGCCTGATGGTCGGCAGGCACGCTCAGTATTCCATTGGCTTTGAGGGTAGCGGCAAGAGCTTTTTCTTCTATATGTCCCAAACGAATATCTACAGTTTGGATTTGAGCTTGGGTAAGGGTGGTGAGGTTGCCTCCTTCTTCGTGGTGTTCTTCGCGCTCTTCGAGCTTTTGATTATTGGTAGTTGTAGGAGTGCCATTGCAGGCTGATAGACTAATTCCTATAAGGATAAAAGCGATTTTTATACCATATTTTTTCATTTGTTTTACTGGTTTAAAAGGGATTGTATTTCTATTACTTTTTGATTAAGCGCCTCGATACTCTCAAGGTATGCCAAGCGGGTATCTACGGCTGTCTGTAGGGTGTAAAGGTACTCCACATAGCTTATTTCACCTGCGCTATACCCTAACTGATTGGCTCGGATAATGCGCTCGGCTTCAGGTAGCGCTTCTTGTTTGTAAAACTGATATTTTTGCAAATTCAGTTGGTATTCCTCTTGCAGATTTATCCATTGAGTTTTAAGCTGTTTTTCTGTTTGTTGAGCTGCTTCTATAGCTGCTTCTTTCTGATATTTATAAGCTTTCACCTTGGCACGGATAGCGGTAAAAATAGGAACTGAAAGCCCTATGGTGGCAAAGTGAAAACGTTTACTTCTATCAGTATAGGTCTCTACCCCTCCAATGGTTTGCATTCCTATAAGAGACTGATTGGTATAGCCCAATGTAAGGTCGGGCAGGGCTTGGGCACGCTCTAGACGTTTGTTGTGCTCAGCTATGTTTGCTTCTTGATAGCTGAGTTGTACCAAAGGGTGCTGAGAGAGTTGTACATCCGAAGGCTCACTGAGTAACAAAGGCTCATACACGGGCGGCTTGGTAATGGTAAATGCTTCTTCTGTTTGCATTAACGTACGCAAGTTGCGATAGGTAGCTTGTTGTATAGTTTTGTTCTGTTGAAGTAACAAACTTATTTCTCCTTTCTTCACTTGGGCAGTGTTAATATCTATCTTCTTGGTATCCCCTGCTTTATAGCGTACTTCAGCAATGCGAATAAAATTATTGTAGAGACTATCAAGCTGCAAGAGCTGTTCCTCTTTAAAAGTCAAATATTGCAATTGCTGATATGCGTTGCGCACTTGCCGCTTCAGTTCATTCTGCTGAAGGGCTAATTGCCCTTGTTGTAATTGTGTCTCTGCTTGATAGAGCTTTTTGCGAGCAGCAAATACTGTAGGCAAAGGAATAGATTGTGATACACCTACTGAAAGGTCTTTTTCAGCACTGCTGTACTGCCCGTATTGCCCTGTAAAGTCTGTTTTAGCCAATTCAAAAGAGGTTCGCTCTTTAGCACTTGCTCCTTGTAGCTTGAGTTGTGCTGCCTTAATCACTCCATTGTTCTTAAGGGCTATTTGCTCTATTTCTTGTAGCGAGTAAGACTGCTGAGCGTGTAGCGCTATAGGACTGATAAGCAATAGGGCTATCGTGAGTACTTTAGCTGAAGGACGGCGCCAAGAAAAGGTACTATTGAAAGCGATGTAAAGCAACGGAAGCACGAAGAGGGTGAGGAAGGTAGCCGATACTAACCCCCCAATAACCACTGTAGCTAAGGGGCGTTGTACTTCTGCTCCTGCTCCTTGACTGAGTGCCATAGGTAGGAAACCTAAGCTCGCCACCATAGCCGTCATTAGCACAGGGCGTAAACGCATTTCGGTACCCGTAATCACGCGATGCAAAAGGTTGGTCATTCCTTCTTTTTTCAGCTGGTTGAAAGTGCCAATAAGCACTATACCGTTGAGCACTGCTACCCCAAAGAGCGCGATAAAACCAATACCCGCACTAATACTAAAAGGCATTCCCCGAAGAAGCAAGGCAAATACGCCCCCAATGGCACTCATCGGGATAGCGCTAAAGATGAGCAATGATTGTTTTATAGAGTGGAAAGCAAGGTATAACAAGAAAAATATTAAAAGTAGGGCTACAGGCACGGCTATGAGCAGTCGGTCGGTGGCTTGTTGTAGGTTCTCAAACTGACCGCCATAGGTAAAGTAATAGCCCGTAGGGAGCTTTACGCCCTTTAATTTTTGTTCTATATCACTCACCACACTCTGCACATCGCGCCCTTGCACGTTGAAGCCAATGACGATACGGCGCTTGCCTGCTTCACGGCTTACTTGTGCGGGGCCTAATTCATATTTGATAGTGGCCAATTGGCTCATCGGCACCTGCCCATTTTCGGTAGCTACCATCATATGCTGTACATCGTCAATTCCGGTACGATGGAGGCTATCGAGGCGTACCACAAGGTCGAACCTTCGTTCGTTCTCGAAGACAACCCCAGCCTTCTTACCAGCAAAGGCGGTACTGAGTACCTCATTGACCTCTTGCACCGAAAGTCCGTAGTTGGCCAAGCGTACCCGATCGTAAGTAACATTGATTTGCGGAAGTCCGCTTACTTTTTCGACCTGTGGGGCGGTAGCACCTTCTGTTTTCTGGATAAGTTGGCTTACTCTTTGGGCGTAGTGGGCGAGGGTATCCATGTTTTCTCCAAAGATTTTTATCGTTACATCCTGTCTGACACCTGTCATCAATTCGTTGAAATGCATTTGTATAGGCTGGCTTTTCTCAAAGAAGACCCCAGGAATATCCTTGAGCCGCTCAATGATGGCATCTCCTAATTCCTCATAGGAGCGACCACTTTTCCATTGGTCTTGGCTCTTGAGTACGATCACAATATCGGAGGCTTCCAGCGGCATAGGGTCGGTAGGTATTTCGGCAGAACCTGTTTTGCCTATCACCATTTTCACCTCGTCGAACTCACGAATCAGGCGAGAGGCCTGCATGGAAGTCTCCAAGCTCTGCTTCAGGGAAGTGCCCGGTGGCAGAATACATTCAAAAACAAAATCGCCTTCTTGTAGTTGTGGAATAAACTCACCTCCCATACGGCTGAAAATGCCTACCGCAAGAACGAACAGTACCACGGTACTGCCTATTATCCATCCCCTAAGGCGGATAGAACGGACAAAGAGCGGTTGGTAGTGACGGTAGAGCCAGCTTATCATTCGCTCGGCAAAACTGCGCTTGTCACTTACTGTTTTAGGTAGGAGCAAAGCGCTCATGGCAGGGATATAAGTCAGGGAAAGGATCAGGGCACCCAAAATAGCAAAGACGACGGTTTGTGCCATAGGGCGGAACATCTTGCCCTCTACTCCTACCAAGGTAAGAATGGGAATATACACCATCAGGATGATAATCTCTCCGAAGGCGGCACTACTGCGTATTTTGGAAGCGGAATGGAATACCTCCTCATCCATTTGTGCTTGGGTAAGTCGTTGGTGGTTCTTTCGGATCGCCAAGTGGTGCATCACTGCTTCTACCACGATAACCGATCCATCTACGATAATTCCGAAATCTATCGCTCCCAAGCTCATCAGGTTGGCACTTACTCCAAAGAGGTTCATCATTCCTAAGGCAAAGAGCAAGGAGAGCGGAATGGCCGTGGCAACAATCAGTCCGGCACGCAGGTTCCCTAAGAAAAGTACTAAGATGAAGATGACAATCAGCGCCCCCTCTAAGAGGTTTTTCTCTACTGTATGGATGGCGCGTTGTACCAAGTCCGTGCGGTCTAAGAATGGCTCTATCACTACATCTTCAGGTAGGGATTGCTGTATGGTGGGCAGTTTTTCTTTGATACGACTGACTACCTCGTGGCTGTTTTCGCCCTTGAGCATCATCACTACCCCACCTACGGCATCCACCTCGCCATTATAGCTAAGGGCACCATAGCGGAGGGCACTGCCCAAGCGTACCTCGGCTACATGCTTGATAAAGAGGGGAGGAGTGTGCTTGCCTACGGCTATATTGCCTATGTCTTCAAGGGAGCGAGCCATGCCTATTCCTCGGATAAAGTAGGCATTGGGGCGCTTGTCGATATAGGCACCTCCTGTATTTTGGTTGTTCTGCTCCAAAGCAGTGAAAATATCACTGACACTCACCCCCATGGCACGGAGGCGATCGGGGTCTATAACCACCTCATACTGCTTGAGTTCGCCTCCAAAGCTGTTGATTTCGGCTATTCCTTTGGTACCATAGAGTTGGCGAGCCACGATCCAGTCCTGCATGGTGCGGAGGTCTTTGGCGGAATATTTGTTTTTGCTCTGTTCCGTAGGGCGAATGATATACTGATATACCTCCCCCAGTCCGGTACTCACGGGTGAGAGTTCGGGCGAGCCTATGCCTTGAGGGATTTGCTCCTGTGCCTCCTTGAGCTTTTCATTGACTAGCTGGCGGGCAAAGTAGATGTCCATATCCTCGCTAAAGACGGCTGTGATGACCGAGAGGCCAAAGCGGGAAATACTGCGTGTTTCCTCCAGCCCAGGAATATTGGCGATGGCTTGCTCAATAGGAAAAGTAACCAGTTGCTCTACCTCTTGTGAGGCCAAAGTAGGGGTAGAGGTGATGATTTGTACTTGGTTGTTAGTAATATCTGGAACGGCATCAATGGGGAGCCTTGTAGCACTCCATACGCCCCAAAAAATAAGCATAAGGGTCATGAATCCTACAAATAGCTTATTTTTGATGCTAAATAGTATGATTTTGTCTAACATTTCTAATAAGAATTAATGATTAGTTAATGACTAATGATGGGTGAGATGACTAATGAACAATCACTTGAGATGAAGAAAGAAAAGACTATATCTTGGGAGGAGTCCAGATATTCCCATAGTAGTTCGAAGACCATACGGTCAGGGGATAGCTATAGGAGGGAATGGTTGCGGTGGCTTGAGCAATGGTTAAGGCCTCATAAGTAGTGGGCGTGCTGATTACCATTTGGCAGCAAGTGCAAATGCAGAAAGGTGAACAGCTATCCAAATGAAAATGAGAGTCTTCCCCAGTTGGGGCTGTTACAAATTCATAAGAAGCTGAAGACTCCTCACCTTCAAGCATATCCGTACAAGGCAGCCCAGTGAGTGCCAACAGATATAAGCTAAGTATGAAGGTGAAAAATCTCATATTGGGAGCAAAGATACATTTTTTTTTCAATCTGATAAAATTTTTTGATTTTGTCGCATTCTACTACATAATTAAAAATAACACATCTGACACATTACCAGCTCCACGCAGACGTGCGTTGCTGCACGTCTGCGGGTGCAAAGGTAAATTTTTTTGGTTATATTGTCAAGATGTTGTACCTTTGCACCTAGAAGTTACTGAGAAAATAGGTATAATCAAATGAAATAAGAGCTATTACTAAATCATTACCTAATCTTCTTGTAATTCCTGTATCTTCTTTATTTAAAATAGATTATAAAAGTAGTTTCAATTTTGGCGCAAAATTATAACTATTCTCCTAAAAAAGCAATACTTCCTTCAGTGTTTTTTATAATATGCGCTAACAGTTGCAAAAATACTTTTCTATCAAAATTATTGTTTAGAATAGTGCTACCTACAGTGTTGTACCACCATTGTTCCTCAATAGCTATTTGCGTTGCTTTGAGTTGTGTTACAATAGTTTCGGCAGAGAGTCCTACAAGTGCCTTGTGGATATCCTCAGGCATAAACGAAAACGCCTGAATACCACAACACTCCCTAACACATTCTACCTCTAACTTATCAAAAAATGTATTTAGCGGTGCAATATAAGGGTCGAGATCTAACAGTTTCCCATTGTAATCTACTGGGAGTTCTTTGATAAAGAGGTTATTGCCGATGAGGATGGACATAAGATTACTTTACAAAAATCTTTTTATAGTTAGAAAACTTAAAAAAATGAAAAGTATTATCTATGTACAAGTTGTTTTTATCAATAAAAATTCTATTTACAGAACTCCAACTTATTTGAGTATAAGAATTAGGTTGAGAAAGTTTTACTCTCAATAAGTTGGTGATTAAAGTACGTCCTTCTGCTGTAATTTCCTCTTTAGTATCATCTATAAAATATTGAAGTAAGGTATTATTAGTAGGGTCAAACTTATATACTTTATCTGATAATACTAAAAGATTATTATCTTCATCTGAAAAAATATCTCTAAGATTTTGGGGGAAATTAGCAATAAGAGTGGTTACATTATAAGAATCTGAAGCGGCATCATACACTATTTTTCGTAAGTTCTTATCTGTATCAACTACATATATCACCTTATTGATGATTACGACATTATCTATTCTACCAAAAGAAGCTTCATTACCTTTTCCATCTTTTATACCTCTTGTAGCAGCAGTACCTGCTATATAAGTACAAGATTTACTTTTGGACTCAAATAATAAAAGTCGAGATTCTCTATCTCCTACTAAGATATACTTATCTTCATCTAATTGTTTTATATTTGTTAACATTTGAGAAGGAGTAGTATATTCTTTTTCTCTATTAGAATTAAAAGGTAGTGCATACACATTACGTCCTACAGAAGTGGGGGTATCAGTAACAAGATATATAGAATCCTTTTGAGGAGATAACGCCATACCCATATTATTGAAAAATAAGTGTTCTATTCTGCTTAATATAGTAACTTCCCCTTTCTTATTTATTTTCTTTATAGATGGATCAAAATCGCCATATCTATCTCCAGAATAGAGAGTATAAACTTCTCCATCTTTTACAAGGAAGTCTTTGCAAAAACCTAAAGGTATTGCATATTCAGCTATTATAGCATCTTCACCATATTTCTTTTGGTGATTTTCTTCCTTTTTACAAGAAATATAGCTTGTGATAGCTATCAATAATATAATTATTTTTTTCATATTTGTTAATATTTATAAGATTTGTAAAATAAATATTGACTTTGACAAAGCTTGTGGTGCTAATCATTCAACTTCAACACCGCCATAAACGCACTCTGTGGTATCTCTACGTTCCCCACTTGGCGCATACGTTTTTTACCGGCTTTCTGCTTTTCTAAGAGCTTGCGCTTACGCGAGATATCACCCCCGTAACACTTGGCAGTAACGTCTTTGCGGAGCGCTTTGATAGTCTCACGAGAGATGATTTTAGCCCCAATAGCTGCCTGAATAGGAATATCAAACTGCTGACGCGGGATCAGCTCACGTAGTTTCTCGCACATCTTCTTGCCTATATTATAAGCATTATCGGCGTGGATAAGGGCAGAGAGCGCATCTACCGACTGCGAGTTGATAAGGATATCCACCTTCACAAGGTTAGAAGCGCGCATCCCAATAGGCGAATAGTCAAATGAAGCATACCCCTTGCTCACTGTTTTAAGTCGGTCGTAAAAGTCGAACACGATTTCGGCAAGAGGCATATCAAAGTTCAGCTCTACACGCTCAGGGGTGAGGTAGTGCTGGTTAGTTATCTGTCCGCGTTTCTCAATACAGAGCGACATCACCTGTCCTATAAAATCGGACTTGGTAATGATGCTCGCCTTGATATATGGCTCTTCCACGCGGTCTAATTTCGACGGGTCGGGTAGGTCAGAAGGGTTATTTACGATAATCGCTTTTTCGGGTTCTTTTTTGGTATAGGCGTGGTAACTTACGTTGGGCACGGTGGTAATCACGGTCATACCAAACTCGCGTTCCAAGCGTTCTTGCACGATTTCTAAGTGTAGCATTCCTAAGAATCCACAGCGAAAGCCAAAGCCCAAAGCAGCAGAACTTTCGGGGGTAAACACCAGCGAGGCATCGTTCAGTTGGAGTTTTTCCATCGAGGTGCGTAGCTCTTCGTAATCTTCGGTGTCTACCGGATAAATACCTGCAAATACCATTGGTTTCACGTTCTCAAAGCCGTCAATAGCTTCTTTGCAACCATCTACTGCTGAGGTAATGGTATCACCTACCTTCACCTCACGTGCGTCCTTAATACCGGTGATAAGGTACCCCACATCGCCAGTACTAATAACCTGCTTGGGCACTTGGTTGAGTTTAAGCGTACCCACCTCGTCGGCATCATAGATTTTGCCGTTGGACATAAACTTGATTTTCTGCCCTTTGCGTATTTCACCGTTCATCACCCGGAAGTAAGTCTCCACCCCGCGAAAAGAGTTGTATACCGAGTCGAATATCAACGCTTGTAGTGGTGCCTTAGGGTCGCCAGTAGGGGCAGGAATACGCTCTATAATAGCCTCTAAAATTGCCTCTACGCCCAAACCTGTTTTACCACTGGCAGGGATAATCTCATCGGGCGAACAACCTAATAGGTCTACAATGTCGTCTTTCACCTCTTCGGGATTAGCGCTGGGTAGGTCTATTTTGTTGAGTACGGGAATGATTTCAAGGTCGTTTTCGAGAGCTAAGTAGAGGTTAGAAATCGTTTGTGCTTGTATGCTTTGGGCAGCATCTACGATCAGGAGAGCCCCCTCGCAAGCAGCGATGGAACGCGATACTTCATAAGAGAAATCCACGTGACCGGGGGTATCGATAAGGTTGAGAATATACGTTTCGCCTTTGTACACATATTCCATTTGTATCGCGTGGCTCTTGATAGTGATACCGCGCTCACGCTCCAAGTCCATATTGTCGAGCAATTGGTCTTGTTTTTCGCGTTCGGTTACGGTTTGGGTAAAGTCGAGCAAACGGTCGGCTAAGGTACTCTTCCCGTGGTCGATATGTGCAATAATGCAGAAATTACGTATGTTCTTCATTTGTTTCTTAGTGTTTAGTTTTTAGTGATGAGTTGTGAGTTGTCTGTACCGAGAGACAACGAACTAATAATTAAAGGTGCAAAGATAGAAAATAATTGTCAATTCACAAATTGAAAGTTCTATCGTGCTTCAAAGAGGTTCTCATTTGTAGTCTGTCGGATTATTTGGAATATTTTTTTGATTGTAAATTTACTTTTTCAAAAGAAAAAGTTGCTAAATCAAAATTATTGTTTATATTTGCGACCAAATTAGAAAAAGAAAACAATATCTATTTCTTTAAAAGTATTAAGATTATCAATTTAAAAAACTTATCCAAATGAGAGATTTAACTAAAATGACAAACATTGAGGACTTGCGTGTGGTGTGTAAACGCAACGTCCCTAAGATGTTCTATGAGTATGTAGACACCGGCTCTTGGACTGAATCAACTTACAGAGAAAATGTTTCCGATTTTAATCCTATTAAATTCCGTCAACGCATATTAGTGGATATGGATAACCGTACCCTCGAAAGTACTCTTTTAGGGCAAAAGGTAAAGTTTCCCGCTATGACGGCTCCTGTTGGCTTTATGGGAATGATGTGGGCTGATGGTGAAATCCATATGGCAAAAGCCGCTCAAAAATTTGGAATCCCCTTTACGCTTTCTACGATGTCTATTTGCTCTATCGAAGATTTGGTAGAAGCAGGAGTAGAGCCCTTTTGGTTTCAGTTGTATGTAATGCGCGACCGCGATTTTATGAAAGACCTTATTCGTCGTGCTAAAGATGCTAAATGCTCTGCTTTAATGATAACCGTAGATTTGCAGGTGCTCGGCAATCGTCATCGCGATATCAAGAATGGACTTTCCACCCCTCCTAAGTTCACCATCCCTAATATGATTAACCTCTCTACTAAAATTCCTTGGGGGTTGCGCTATGTGTTTGGCAACCGCCGTTGGACATTCCGCAATATTGCAGGTCACGCGAAAAGCGTATCCGACCTCTCTTCACTTTCCTCTTGGACAAAAGAACAGTTCGACCCAAGTCTTAGTTGGAAAGATATCGCCGAAATTAAAGAATTGTGGGGGGGACCTATCATCTTAAAGGGTATTATGACTCCTGAAGATGCTATCGAAGCTGTGAAATATGGTGCCGATGCGATTATTGTGTCTAACCACGGTGGTCGCCAAATGGACGATACTATTTCCACTATCAAAGCACTCCCCGATATTGTAAGCGCCGTAGGTAGCCAAACCGAAGTATGGATAGACTCTGGTTTCTATACAGGGCAAAATATGCTCAAAGCGTGGGCGTTAGGTGCCAAAGGTATTATGCTTGGTCGTGCTCCTGTATATGGGCTTGGTGCTTATGGCGAAGAAGGCGTAACACGTGCTTTGCAAATATTATATGACGAAATGGATACTACTATGGCTTTTTCAGGTCATCGTAACCTCCAAGATGTAGATAGTAGTATTTTAGTAGAGGGTACTTATCCTCTACCAAGCAATAATTTCCGAGTTTAGTTTAACTTTCATTGTAAAAAGAAAGAGCTTAATACGAATGATGTATTAAGCTCTTTCACTTTTTATTACAAACTATTAAAATTTTAACCACTTATCCTTCATTATAAATGCTCCTTACAATCCCGTCGGCAAGACCAATGCGGGGTACGTGTACAATTTCTGCTCCTGACCATTTCATCGCATTGATGAACACTGTAAGTGCATACAAAATTACGTCGGCACGGTCGGGATTAAAGCCTAAGAGCCTGATGCGTTCATCGTAAGTAAATCCCGATACATAGTTAAGGTAATCGGTGAGGTACTGATAGCTCAGTGGTTCTCCTTCTCTGCTGTTGGAGTTCTTGTGTATCTTGTTGATGTTCCCTCCTGAACCAATGGCTTCTATATGCTCACAGTCTTTCGTATGCTTTTTTATCCAGTGTTCTACTTCTTCCCACGTTTTATTGCTTACTTTGTTGTCTAATAAACGTACTGTACCTATGGGGAACGAACGCGACTTCTTTACCTTCCCCTTCGAGAAGACCGTAAACTCGGTACTACCCCCGCCTACGTCTATGTATAGGTAATCTTTATCTTTTTGTATTAAACTTGAAATATCGGTAGAGGCAATAATGCTCGCCTCTTCGGCGCCATCTATAATATCTATGCGCACTCCTGTACGTTTGTATACCTCATCGGCTACTTGTTGCCCATTGGTGGATTCTCGCATTGCCGAGGTCGCACAAGCGCGATACTTTTCTACTTGGTTTACTTTCATCAGCAAACTGAACGCTTGCATCGTGTCTGCCAATCTATCGGTGTTTTCTTCTGAGATGAGCCCGTCTAAAAACACATCAGCTCCCAAACGGATAGGCACGCGCACCAAGCTGGCTTTGGTAAATTTCGGAGCTTCGTTAGGCTCTTCCAATACGTTCGAAATGAGCAATCTCACCCCGTTCGACCCTATGTCTATCGCTCCTAATTTTTTGATATTCATATCGTAATTATTTGTCTTTGTCCATTTCTAAAGAGCGCACTTTTAGCGGGTTTTTAATCAGTTCAGCGTACTCTTCACGGTTTCTAAACACATCTAAAGCAGTGAAAATAGCGTGACGGAACGACTCAGGGTCGGCAATGCCCTTGCCGGCTATTTCGTAAGCCGTACCGTGGTCGGGCGAAGTGCGTACTTTGCTAAGTCCTGCTGTATAGTTCACACCACTACCAAAGGCAATGGTTTTGAACGCGATAAGCCCTTGGTCGTGGTAAGGTGCTAATACCGCATCGTAGTTCCGGTAGGTTTGTGAACCGAAGAAACTATCGGCAGCAAAAGGTCCAAATACCAATATATTCTCATCAAAATACAGCTTTTTCAAGGCTGGGCGTAACACTTCGTCATCTTCGTTACCTATCACGCCTTTGTCTCCGCAATGTGGATTAATGCCCAATACGGCTATTTTAGGGCGTTGTAAGCGGAAGTCCTTAATGAGTGATTCGTTCATCAGGCGCGCTTTCTCCATAATGAGGGCTTCTGTAATAAGAGAAGAAACCTCTTTCAAAGGTACGTGGTCAGTAAGTAAACCCACTTTCAGGTCTTCGCTCACCATAAACATCAGGCTAGTACCGTTGAGCTCTTGTGCCAAATAATCGGTGTGACCAGGGAAGTGAAACGCGTCCGACTGTATGTTGTTCTTATTGATAGGAGCGGTTACCAGCACATCAATACTGTTGTTTTTTAACGCTTCCACCGCAGCTTGTAATGATAAAAAGGCATATTTGCCACCTTCTTCGGTTTCTTGTCCAAAGGTAACCGTAGGTGTTTCTTTCCAGCAGTTTAGCACATTTAGCTTGCCGTCAATAGCAGCTTCCACACTCTCAATTCCTTGAAAATTGGCAGTGGTATTGAAATGTTTCTTCTGAAAAGAAACTAACTTGTTCGAAGCAAAAATAATAGGCGTACACAATTCCAATATTTGGTGGTCTTCAAAGGTTTTTAGGATAATTTCAAGCCCTATACCGTTCATATCACCAATGGAAATTCCTACTTTTATGGGTTTTTCTTTCATAAAATGAAATACATTTTAAAGTACTTATTCTTCTCTCTGAGTGTAGAATACGCTTATTCTGGGCAAGCGTTTTTCTACTTCTTCGTATTGCTGAGTAGTGAAATTACGGTTGTTGATGTACAAAACACCCTTCCACTGTATTTTCTCTATCGATTTTATAAACTGTTTGAAATCAAGCGGATTGTCGTTGATATTCACGTAAGTTAAACGTGGATTTTCAGCCAATGCTTGTGGTAATTTAGTGAGGTTGTTCGCATTGAAGTATACGTTTTCTAATTTTGGCAAACGTCCTACTGAGGCAGGCACTTCGCTAAGCGCAGCATTGCGCAACGACAGTTCTTCAAGTAGTGGCAACTTGTCGAAGTTATCAGGAAGTACTTTTATTTTGTTCTTCGTGTCAAACTGACTGATGATAAGTGATTTCAACTTAGGTAAAGCAAACACTTGCTCTGGGAAATCTGTAAATTCGGCTCCTTCAAACTTCAAATTTTCTAACTGTTTTAAGTTCATAAGTGACGCAGGCACTTCAGTAATCGGGTTATAGATATCTATAGTTTGCAAAGCCGAAAGACTGCCGATGTTCTCAGGTAATTTGCTGAGGTTATTGAGGCGTAACACCAATACTTTTAGTGTTTTATTTTCAACACTTAGCTCAGGAAATGAAGCTATCCCCACTTCCTTTATTTCCAATACTTCAAGTTGCTGTGCTTCACTGAAAAGCCTTCTCAATAAAGCCTCACTTACTTGCACTTCATTATTTGAATTGCTATAAATTCTAACTTCTTTTAGCTTAGCAAAGTTAGTCTTCATAAGCTCCTCAGCGCTCCTGAAACTTTGTTCATCTCCGCTGGTAGTGGCAATTCTTATTTGCATAGATTGTGCCCCTGCAACAAACGGAATTGCGAGGGCAAACACGCATAAAAGTTGTTTTATTTTTTTCATTGTTCTATTTTTTATCTGTAAATAATTATTACTTTTGTCCTTTCAGAGTGCAAAGATATAAAAAATATGGGAGTAACACAAACTTATTCTTTTCATAGTAATGGTAAATTGCTCATTACGGGCGAATATGCGGTGCTCGACGGGGCGCTCGCTTTTGCTTTACCCACCCAGAAAGGACAGACATTGAAGGTAACAGAAGGAGCAAACGAAAACCGATGGCAAGCCTTTGATGCCAACGGTGATTTGTGGTTCGACAGTGCGACACTCACTACTGAAACCGACCAACAAATAGCACAAACATTGCAAAAAATTCTCACTACGGCTACTCTCCTCAACCCCAATTTCAAAGATAAATGGCTACACTCTCAAGTGCAAACTCATTTAGAGTTCCCTCGTTTGTGGGGCTTAGGCACTTCGTCTACACTCATCAACAATATAGCGCAGTGGGCAGCCGTAAATCCATACGAACTGCTTTTTAAGAGTTTTGGTGGCAGTGGTTACGATATCGCTTGTGCCAAAAGCAATACCCCATTGTTGTATAAGTTGGAAGGAGGCAAACCACATAGTTACCCTTTGCGCTTTCTTTTTCCTCATACGCATCAAATCTACTTCGTTTATCTCAATCAGAAACAAAATAGCAAGGGCGGAATTGCGCGTTATCGGTCAGTAACTAAAAGTAAACGCAAACTTGCTGAGAGCATTACTCGCCTTACTGAACAGTTTGTTTTAGCGCACACCGTAACCGATGTTTGCCAGATATTAAACGAACACGAAACCCTCATTAGCAACTACTTGAGTATGCCCACCGTTAAAGAACGCCTTTTTTCCGATTTCAACGGCACAGTGAAGAGTTTGGGCGCTTGGGGTGGTGATTTTGTATTAGCTATTTCCGAAACCGAAGATACCCCCGCTTATTTTGCCTCCAAAGGTTTTGATACTTGCGTCCCTTACAACGAAATGATATAGCATAAACCTCTGAATTGCTATTGTTGCATTTTTTCTGTTAAAATTGAGGTTTTACCCTTAATTTATTCAATATTTTAAAATCGTCTTATCTCCCTCTGATATTCAGTATAGTAAGCTCATTCCTTCGTCTTTCCTTCGTCTTTTGTTCGTCTTACCTTCGCTTTAGCTTCGAGTTTCCTATAAGTTACCTATAAGATACGATAATGTTTAGTTGTGCTGTTTTTCAGTACTTTATAAATTTGGGGCTAAAAAACATTTTACTGTCTTATTTTGAAGAAAAATAGCTGTTTTAGCTATTTTTAACAGAAAAAACGCAAAAGCACTTTCCCTATTTATTGTCGATAGCACTGTAGTAAAGTGCTTCATACATTGGCACTATTCTATCCTCATCAAAACGTTCGGCTACTTTGCGGGCATTCTGTTTAAATTGTGCCAATCGGGTTTTGTCTTCAAGTATGTAAATAGCCTTCTCTGCCATTGCTTTTACATCGCCTATGGGGCACAGATAGCCCGATACGCCCTCTTCATTCACTTCTGGAAGTCCTCCGGTATTGCTCGATACTACCGGAACGCCAGCTGCCATTGCTTCTAATGCCGAAAGTCCAAAGCTCTCGGAGGCAGAAGGGAGTAAGAATAAATCGGTGAAACACAAAATGCGGTCTATATCAGAAGTATTACCTAAAAACAGCACTTTGCTCTTGATGCCTAAATCCTTGCAGAGCTGGTCGGCTATCTCGCGCTCAGGTCCGTCACCTACCATTATGAGCTTAGCAGGAAGTTTCTGCTGAATGCCATAAAAAATTCTCACCACATCGTCTATGCGTTTTACCTTCCTAAAATTGCTAATGTGTGTAACGATGAGTTCCTCAGGCTTTGCCATTACAGTGCGTTTGCAAGGAGAAGTTTCTTTGGATTTTTTTATATTTGTGAAGTTAGGAATTACCTTAATATCTTTATCTATACGGAAAAGTCTTAGAGTATCTTGCTTCAAACTCTCGGACACTGAAGTTACAATATCCGATTCGTTAATGCTAAACGTGACTGCCTCTTTGTAAGTAGGGTGGTTGCCCACAAGGGTAATATCGGTGCCGTGAAGGGTCGTTACCATAGGTACTTCTATCCCTTCCCGTTTGAGCATTTGTTTAGCCATATAACCTGCATAAGCGTGCGGAATAGCGTAATGCACGTGCAAAATATCTATGTGATAGGTTTTTACCACATAAGCCATTTTGCTAGACAATGCTAGTTCGTAAGGCTGGTAGTGAAACAAGGGGTATTCCTCTACGTGCACTTCGTGAAAGTGAATGTTCATCTCCAAGAAGTCTAAACGCACGGGGTAACTATACGTGATAAAGTGCACCTGATGACCTTTGCGAGCTAAGGCAAGCCCGAGTTCGGTAGCTACTACACCACTCCCTCCAAAGGTAGGGTAACACACTATGGCTATATTCATATTTGATATATATTAGAGAGGCAAAGGTACTAATTTTTCTGTGGGTATTGAAAATATTAACAAAAAATTATATCTTTGTACTCAGTAAATAGCGTTCTATATGAAAACTTTAGATTCTTTTATAAATATTAAAAACGGCGATTTTCTCCTTATAAAAGGAGAGACCATCACTGCCGATACTACTTTTGCAATTCTTAGAGAACGTTTTCCTAATAACAAAGTATGGGACGTAGGGACAGGCTATTATTGGTTGTATTTCAGCGATTGTTCTTTTGAGGGGAAGTTATTTAATGTGTCGCTTTGTTTTGAAGGAGAACAGCTAAAATTCTTAGGTTTTGCAATGAAGAATGAAAAACAAACCTCGTGGGACGATTGGAGTGAAGTATACGAATTGCAGACTGAAAAATATTATGACCAATGGCTTACAGCACATATAGGCAAGAAACGCACTTTCTCTTGGGGAACTATTAAGTCTATTTACGACCGGAAAGGAGGGGGTACAGTTATTTGGGTGAATTATAACAAATAAAAGAGGCTTTCTATAAAGCTATAGAAAACCTCTTGTTATTGAGTAAGCCTCTCAGTGAGAGGAATTCGTACCTCAGCTTAAAAGCTATAATGCTCTTTAATTTGAAATGACAAATAGCTAACGTGGGTTATAAATCTTCGTTCAAACTATCAATAATAGTTAGTTTAGCAAAGCGTAATAATATATTTTTTAAACCTCCTGTCTCGAATTTTATTTGCGCCTTTTTATCATTTCCTGTTCCTTCCAATGAAATTACTTTACCACGACCGAAACGTTCGTGATAAACTACTGTTCCTATATCCAGTCCGTTATAAGTATTTTTATTATTACTATTAGAATTATACAAAGCATTCACAGGTTTTAACTTCCTGAGTTTTTGTTGTTCTTCTCCTGTTGGGGCGTTTTTATGAGGAGGTATTCCACTTATAGGTTTCTGCAAACGTAGTTTACTTTTATCTACTTCACCAAAAATATCCCTATCAATAAGTGGTTTATATCGATAATTAGGATTAGAAATAGAAGGTGTAAGATACTGCAAATAGCGTTCATCTATTTCTTCGATAAATCTACTTGGCTCGGCATCAGAAAGTTTTCCCCAACGATAACGGTTTTCTGCATAAGTTAAATAGGCTTGTTTCTCAGCACGGGTGAGTGCTACATAAAATAACCTTCTTTCTTCTTCCAAATCATTACGTGATTGTATGCTCATTGCCGAAGGAAACAAATCTTCTTCCATTCCTACCACGTATACATACGGAAACTCCAATCCTTTTGCCAAGTGAATAGTCATCAAAGCTACACGGTCATCATCACCTATCTCTTTATCCATATCAGTAGCCAACGCAACATCTTCTAAATATTCTGAAAGACTTGCCCTGCTATCTGCCACATCTTCTTGTCCTTCTACAAAATCTTTCATACCATTAAGCATCTCTTCAATGTTTTCCATTTTGGCTATACCCTCGGGGGTACCATCTTTTTTAAACTCTTGCAAAAGCCCTGTTTTCTTTGCGACTTGTTCGGCAACTTCAAAAGCATTTGCTTTTTGATTGAGAGCTTGAAAGTTAAGAATCATTACCACAAAATCAGTAAGTTTTTGCTTTGTAGTAGTGTTGATGTGCAATTCTGGAAGTTTATTGATGTTATACATTATCTCGAAGATAGACTTCTTATAATGATTTGCTGCCAAAGTAAGCTTTTCCATTGTAGTTTCTCCAATGCCTCGTGCAGGAAAATTGATAATGCGCACTAAAGCTTCCTCATCATTTGGATTGATGATAAGTCTTAAATAAGCAAGCATATCTTTGATTTCCTTGCGTTGGTAGAATGACAATCCGCCATAGATGCGGTATGGAATGTCACGTTTTCTAAGGGCATCTTCAATAGCACGCGATTGTGAATTAGTGCGATAAAGCACCGCAAAATTACCATTAGGAAGCTGGTATTGCATCTTGTTTTCGAAGATAGAGCTCGCTACAAAACGACCTTCATCAGCATCAGTAGGACTTCTATGCACTTTAATAGGTTCACCTAATTCATTTTCAGTGAAAACTACCTTTTCCAATCGTATTTTATTGTGTTCTATCACACTATTAGCTGCTTCCACAATGTTTTTTGTAGAACGATAATTTTGCTCTAACTTATATTCTTTTGCTTCTGGATAATCATTTTTGAAATTGAGAATATTATTGATGTTTGCTCCCCTAAAAGCATAAATACTTTGCGCATCATCTCCTACTACACAAATGTTATGAAAACGGTCTGCCAAAGCCTTCACGATAAGATATTGAGAGTGATTGGTATCTTGATACTCATCTACGAGAATATACTTAAACCTATTTTGATATTTTGCCAATACATCAGGATATAGATTGAGGAGTTCATTTGTTTTCAGCAGTAAATCGTCAAAATCCATTGCTCCTGCTTTAAAACACCTATCTACATATTCTTGATAAATTTCTCCTAAACGTGGTTGTCTTGCCATTGCGTCAGCTTCCATTAGTTCAGGATTATTAAAATAGGCTCTCACGGTAATAAGACTGTTTTTAAAGGAAGAAATACGCGATTGTATTCGTTTATACTTATAGATATCTTTGTCCAACTCCATCTCCTTAATGATACCATTAATAAGACGTTGAGAGTCTTGGGTATCATATATAGTAAAATTTTGAGGATATCCCAATTTATCGGCTTCGATGCGCAAGATTTTAGCAAAAACAGAGTGGAATGTACCCATCCATAGGTTCTTTGCTTCGTTGTTGCCTACAAGACTGGCAATACGCTTTTTCATTTCGTTGGCAGCCTTATTAGTAAAGGTAAGAGCAAGGATATTGAAAGCATCTACACCTTCTCTCATCAAGTTGGCTATGCGATAAGTAAGCACGCGAGTTTTACCAGAACCCGCTCCTGCTATCACGATGATAGGTCCATCTTTTTGAAGCACGGCAGCACGTTGAGGAGCATTTAGACTTTCTAATTCCTTTAAAAATGTATCCATAATAATCTTCGCAAAAGTATGATGTATGTATATTATCCTCGTTTGAGTTCTATGACAGTAATTTCAGGCCATACGCCTAATCTTCCAGGGAATGCGTGATACCCAAACCCACGATTTACGTTTAAATATTGTGCTCCTTCTTTATACATACCTCCCCAATATTTATAAATATATTGTGAGGGACTCCACCGCCATTGGGGTATTTCAATCCCGCACTGCATTCCGTGTGTATGACCGCTAAGGGTGAGCGCTATGTTCTTTCTCTCGGGCAAAACAATTTCTTGAAAATGAGTAGGGTCGTGGCTCATCAGTATTTTAAAATCTTCTTCGTTTACCCCCTCCATAGCTTTATTGAGGTCGCCGTATTTAGAGAACCTACCGCGCCCCCAGTTTTCAACGCCTATAAGGGCAATCTTTTCGCCATTGCGTTCTAAATAGCGATGTTCATTGAGGAGCAAGTCCCAACCCATTTCCTTTTGTAAATCAAACAAGTGTTCTAAGTTCTTGCGCTTAGCTTCAACGCTTTCCCAAGAAGAGTAATCGCCATAATCGTGGTTACCCATAATAGAAAAGACACCATCGGGAGCGTGCAACGTAGCAAACAAGCTTTTCCAATCGTGAACCTCCTCTGCCAAGTTATTTACCAAATCGCCCGTAAAAAGAATGACATCACTCTTTTGAGCATTGATAAGTTCTACCCCATAACGTATCTTTTCATAATTATCAAAACTTCCACAGTGAATATCCGAGATTTGAGTAATTCGATAGCCGTCGAACGCCTTAGGAAGGTCGGGAAAATAAAGGGTATACTTCCATACCTTGTAATTGTACTTTCCTTTAAAAATAGCGTAGAGGATAGAGGCAAAAGGAATAGCCGCCAAGCCCCAACCCAGTATACTGATAAACTTGCGTCGTGAGGGCAAACGAGAAGCGTTTTGCTTTTTCTTGCTGAAAAGAGCGCGTATAAGCCGAGTAATATCTTCTATAAGCAAAGGCAAACTGACAAATAAGCAGATGATGAGCCACGTAAGTAGTCCTGCCACAGCATATTGCTGAGGAGCACTCCACACCGTTTTACCTCTGTTGAACCAATGATAAAGAAGGTTGAGAACAATCGCTACTGCTATTCCCCAGAAAGTCCAATGTATCCATCGTGCTACGGCAAGTGTCTTTAAGCTTCTGCTAGCATAAAAACTCAATAAGAAATACAGCGTAAAGATACTGATAAGTATAATATAAATCATAGAATATTTGCCTATTCGTTAATTTGCTAATTTGCTAATAATCTCACGAATAACTTTAACGTTAGAAATAGGTCTTTTGGTTTCATCTAAAAAACTTTCTGTTTTGAACGAGAAAGGTAAGGTAGTACCTAAATCTTCGAAAACAGTACCTGAGAAATGTACTTCGGTAAAACCGGCAGCTTTTATCTGCACGATACTTTGCGCATTGATGCCACCACCGGGCATAATAGTAGGTTGTCCTCCGCCAATGCGGTTGAGTTCTTTTAGAAGAGCGAGCCCCTCAATAGCCGATTTCTTACCTCCTGAGGTGAGAATGCGTTTTACTCCCAAACGTTTCAAGGTTTGAATAGCTACAATGGGGTCAGGAGCACAGTCGAAAGCGCGATGATAGATAAATTCCATATCACCAGAGGCTTCAATGAGGCGTGCGGTGCGTTCTTCATCGATGGTATTATCGCGGTGCAACACACCCGTTACTACGCCCATACAACCTAACTCACGGCAAAGAACAATATCGCGCAACATTACATCGAATTCTTCTTCGGTATAAGTGAAATCGCCACTGCGTGGACGTATCAGCACACAATTGCCGATGCTCAGTTCGTCCATTACTTTTTTAATCAATCCGTAGCTGGGAGTGATGCCTCCTACTCCCAATTCACTGCATAATTCAATGCGAGTAGCACCTGCTTCTTGTGCATTTTTAGCCGACTCGAATGAGCTGGCACATATTTCATAAATCATAATGTCTTTGTTAATTTGGAGTGCAAAGGTAGAGAATAATTAGCAAATGAGCAAAATTTTAATTAATGGTTAGTGGTTAATGACGAATGTAATGCGGAGGGAGGATTTCAACTTTGATAAAGTATGTAGTGACAGTAAGGGGGGCGATGGAAAGACGAATGATGAGTGGGTCTACTGTGGTTTAAGAATGCTTGATGAATGAACAAAAGACAAATTCAAAATAAGGATATAATGGAGGTAAGAAAGAGACTATTGGGAGCTTTCAACTTTGCCAAAGTTTCAAACTTTGGCAAAGTCCATACTGGAAAAGGGAGTGTAGCGACGCAAAGGCGGTGCGAGCCACATAGGCAGGTGTCATTAGCAAATTAGCAAATTAGCAAATGGGGGCGGGAGAATGAAATAATGTAGATATGGAGCTTATAAGAAAGACGAACAAAAGACGAACAAAAGACGAACAAAAGACGAATAAAAGACGAACAAAAGACGAACAAAAGACGAA
>NZ_KE150491.1:172663-188715 GCF_000411575.1 Capnocytophaga sp. oral taxon 336 str. F0502
AAAAGACGAACAAAAGACGAACAAAAGACGAACAAAAGACGAACAAAAGACGAACAAAAGACGAACAAAAGACGAACAAAAGACGAACAAAAGACGGTGCGAGCCGCACGGGCAGATAGAGAAAAGGCGAACAAAACCTCCCCCTAACCTGCTCCAAAGAGAGAAATAAAGCGACGTAAAGACAAACAAATGACGAAGGAAAAAAGAAGGTAAGCTAAATCTAAGAGAGAGATAAAAAGAAGGTTATTAGTGGATTTTAACATTGCCAAAGGTTTGAAATTTTGGCAATGTTCATACAAACAACGGCGCGAGTGATACGGGCTGATAATGGAACAATGAAAGAGAATAGGTTTTGCGAAGTAATATAAGTGTTGAAATATAGGGAGTGGTTTGTAAGCAATTGATATCTAATGTGTAATAAAAAAGGGAGAGACTCTATTGCAATAGGAAAATGATGGATTTATTCTTGGAAATAAATTATAGTACCAAGCTATTTGCTTTGCTTTATACATATTAATATAACCTTTCTATTTTATTATTACGCGCTTTATTTTCTATTATAAATAAATTAATAGGTTATTATTAATTAAAAGTTTTATTATCGTAGTTTTTATGCTATGTAGAATTTGTAAAATAAAATATTTTAAATTATTCTTTATGATAGATTTTTGAATGAAATAGAAAATAAAAAGATTGTTTATAGTTGTTTTTTCGAAATAATACGAAAATATAATACTTTCTGTTTAATTCAAATATATATGTAAATCAGTATGTTATACATAAAATCAACATTTCATAAAATTTATATATAAAAAAACTTTATTAAATATTTGGTCATATCATTTTTTATTTGTTATTTTGCCCCGTCGATTAAAGAAGAATAAAAACTAAATCACAATTAAAACTAAGATACTATTTTAATAATGGATTTTAAACAATTAGAAAAACAATATCGCGATGAATTGTTACAAAACGTGATTCCGTTTTGGCTAGAGAAATCGCAAGACAAAGAATATGGTGGTTATTTTACTTGTCTTGACCGCCAAGGAAATGTATTTGATACCGATAAGTTTATTTGGCTACAAGGGCGTGAAGTATGGCTCTTTGCAATGCTTTATAACCGTGTAGAAAAACGGCAGGAATGGTTGGACTGTGCTATACAAGGGGCAGAGTTCCTCAAGAAATACGGACACGACGGAAACCTAAACTGGTATTTTTCATTAGACCGACAAGGTAACCCTCTTGTGGAACCTTATAATATTTTCTCTTATACCTTTGCTACGATGGCTTTCGGTCAGTTGAGCATTGCCACAGGCAATCAAGAATATGCCGATATAGCCAAACGCACTTTTGATATTATCCTTTCTAAACAAGATAATCCTAAGGGAAAATGGAACAAAGCCTACCCAGGCACTCGTTCGCTTAAAAACTTTGCCTTGCCTATGATTCTCTGTAATTTGGCATTGGAGATAGAACCTTTATTGGACGAGGCTTTTATCGAGAAAACGATGGATACTTGTATTCACGAAGTAATGGACGTATTTTTACGCCCTGAACTGGGTGGCATCGTAGTAGAAAATGTAAATGCAAACGGTTCGCTATCTGATACTTTTGAAGGTCGTCAGCTTACTCCCGGTCACGCCATTGAGGCAATGTGGTTTATAATGGACTTAGGCAAGTGTCTCAATCGTCCTGAGCTCATCGAAAAGGCGGTGCAAACAACTCTAAGAATGATTGACTACGGTTGGGATAAACAGTATGGCGGTATCTACTACTTTATGGATAGAAAAGGCTGTCCGCCCCAACAATTAGAATGGGATCAGAAACTGTGGTGGGTACATATAGAAACGCTTATCTCGCTGATAAAAGGATATCAACTCACTGGTAATAAAGAATGCTTGCAGTGGTTTGAGAAAGTGCATCATTACACTTGGGAACATTTTAAAGACCCTAAACATCGCGAATGGTGGGGGTACCTCAACCGCCAAGGCGAAGTGCTCTTAGACCTTAAAGGCGGTAAATGGAAGGGCTGTTTCCACGTACCACGTGGCTTATATCAAGTGTGGAAAACAATTGCAATGATTAATGGTTAGTTGTTAATGGTTAATGATAAAAGACAAATAATGAACAGAAAAACTTTGACAAAGTCTAAGCTACTTTGCCAAAGTTTCCTGCCCGTGCGGCTCGCACCTTTGGCAAAGTCTGCACTATTTGTTTTATCTCTAATAATATTGACGGCTTGTACAGAAACTCAAAAAGAACAACCTATGAAAATTAATATTACAACACTTACCACCCAAGGCTTGGAAGGCGATTTGCAGAAAGGCGTTTCGGCTTCTTATGCTGCCCTGCTCAACGGTGAATTATTGGTAGCAGGAGGGTGTAACTTCCCTGATAAACTCGGGTTTGAAGGCGGAAAGAAAGTGTTTTACGATGAAATACTTCACTTCAATAAAACGCAAAACCAATGGCAAACAGTAGGCAAACTTCCTGAAGCAGCGGCGTATGGGGTATCGGTAGCGATTCCTGTTGGCTATCTGTGGATAGGAGGACAGACGGCTACACACTCTTTAGCCAATTGCTATAAGGTGCAGTACTCAAAAGAAAAAGGCATTACGCTTACTTCTTTCCCTTCTTTGCCTGAACCGCTCGATAACTTTGCAGGTGCGAGTATAGGTAGCAAGGTGTTTGTAGCAGGAGGTAGTGCTTCGGGAAAACCCTCTAACAAACTGTATTATATCGATACTGCTACTGATGAAGAGTGGCATCGCTTACCTGATTTCCCCGAAGAGCCCAGTGTACAACCTGTATTAGTAGCGATGGAACAAGAGGGTGATACACACTTATTCTTGTTAGGAGGCTTTTTCGGTGGGGATACTACCCGCGTGCCTACTCTCTCTACTACTGTGTGGAGGTATAGTGTGCAGCAACAGCAATGGCAAAAAGTAGCTACACAAGAAAGTCCTGATAAAGTGCTATTTTCGCTCACAGGAGCTACAGCTTTGACTATTGATAACCGCTATATTGCTTGTTTTGGAGGTGTAAATGCGACACTTTTCTTAAAAACCATCACCGACCTCTATCATATAGGTCGAGATACTACCCTCACTGATGAGACACGCAAGCAGAAAAACTACGACTATATGTCGCATTATATGACACAGCCTATTGAGTACTATCGTTTCAATAAAGAGTGTTATCTGTTCGATACTCACACGCAACAGTGGTCGGTGCTCGATACACAAACTGATTTCGCTCGAGCAGGAGCTACCTTAGTAGGCTCTCCAGAAGAGTTTTACCTCGTGCAAGGAGAACTAAAACCGGGTGTACGTAGCAATAAAACTTTCAAAGTTGTGGTAAAATAGTATATACTTACTTAAAGGAGAGGCTACGTCTCAGAAATCAATCAAAAAAACAAAATCAAACAAACTTTTGTTAATCTGTTAGATTTCCTGACCGTAGGAAGGCTCTTTAACAAACCAATATAACAATTGATACTATGAAAAACAGTAAAATATACCCTTGGATAGTAGTGGCATTGCTATGGGTGGTGGCACTATTGAATTATTTAGATCGACAAATGCTCTCCACGATGCAGGAGTCGATGAAAATGGATATCAAAGAGCTTGCTGTGGGAGAAAACTTTGGTAGGCTGATGGGAGTGTTCCTTCTTATCTACGGATTGATGAGCCCTGTGGCTGGTATTATTGCCGACCGCGTGAACCGCAAGTGGATGATTGTAGGAAGCCTGTTTGTATGGTCGGCAGTAACTTATGGTATGGGTTATGCGACAACCTTTAATCAGGTGTATTGGTTGCGCGCCTTAATGGGACTCAGTGAGGCGCTTTACTTAGCTACTGCTCTTTCTATGATAGCCGATTACCATACTTCAAAAACACGTTCTTTGGCTATAGGTATTCATATGTCGGGGCTTTATGCAGGACAAGCCTTAGGAGGCTTTGGAGCCACTATAGCCTCTAACTATACTTGGCATACTGTGTTTCACTGGTTTGGTATGGTAGGGATAGTGTATGCTTTCTTTTTGGTATTTACTCTCTTTGATATAGAGCGTAAACCACAAGCAACTACACAAACAACGCCAGCACCGAAAAACTCATTGTTGTCGTCGCTTGCCCTTGTGTTTGGCACTTTCTCTTTCTGGATACTCTTGTTTTACTTTATGGCATCGAGCTTTCCAGGATGGGGAACTAAGAACTGGTTGCCTACGCTCTTTGCAACCAACTTAAATGTACCGATGGCTACCGCAGGACCTATAGCAACAATTTCTATCGCTATATCTTCTTTCTTAGGCGTGCTCATAGGAGGTACATTGTCCGACCGCTGGGTACAGACAAATATCAAAGCGCGCATCTATACTAGTACTATTGGTTTAGGGCTTACCATTCCTGCCTTGATACTCATAGGTTTTGGAGAGTCGTATGTAGCAATGATAGGGGCAACCTTGCTTTTTGGTATTGGTTACGGAATGTTCGATACCAACAATATGCCTATTTTATGCCAAATTATTCCACAACAGCAACGCGCTACGGCTTATGGCATTATGAATATGGGAGGCGTATTTTCGGGCTATGCTGTTACCTTAATGCTCGGTACTTCTACCGATGCGGGCAACTTAGGAGCTGATTTTAGCAAACTCTCGGTGATTATCTTAATAGCCATTGTACTGATGTTGTTATTCTTAAAACCTAAGAGAGAATTGTGTGGAGAATAATAATCTCCAACCCCTCCCAAGGAGGAGCTAATTGAAATAGAATTATTAATAAACACTCTCCTTATTATTGCTTTTGAGGTTCCCCTTCCCCTTCCTTTTTGGGAGGGGAAGAAAGGAGAGGGAGAGGAATAAATAACTAAATAAAATGACATTTGAAAAAATTAATGGGCTGATAGTAGCGCCCTTTACACCTTTTGACAAGAAAGGAGAAGTAAATTTAGACCCTATTGATAAATATGCAAAACTCTTGCAAAAAAATGGATTGATAGGCGTATTTATCAACGGTTCGTCAGGTGAAGGCTATATGATGACGGTTGAAGAACGTATGAAGATAGCCGAAAAATGGGTATCAGTAGCTCCCAAAGGCTTCAAAGTGATTGTACACTGTGGGGCTACCTGCATAAAAGATAGCTACAAAATGGCACAACACGCCCAAGAAATTGGAGCTTTCGGTATTGGGGCAATGGCTTCACCTTTCCCCAAAGCGGGTAGGGTAGAGGAGCTGGTGAAATACTGCGAGGAAATAGCTTGTGGAGCGCCTAATCTGCCTTTCTATTTTTACCATATCCCTGTGCTCAATGGGGTGTACCTTCCTATGTTGCCGTTCCTTAAAGCAGCTGACGGACGTATTCCTAACTTAGCGGGTATCAAATACACCTACGAACCACTTTATGAGTACAACCAATGTATGTTGTACAACAATGGTAAATACGATATGCTCTACGGCTTAGACGAGACTATCCTCAATGCTCTTGTAATGGGGGGTGCTCGTGGTGGTATTAGCGGTACTGGTAGCTATATAGGCAAGGTATTGGTAGGTATCATAGATGAATATCACAAAGGCAATATTGCCAAAGCTGCTGAGTTGCAAAACTACGCCCAAGACGTGATAAATGTAATTGCTAAATATCGTGGCAACATAGTGTGCGGCAAGCGTATAATGAAGTTGCTTGGTTTAGACTTAGGTATCAACCGTACGCCTTTCCAAAACATTACTGATGAAGAGGAAGCAGTCATTAAGAAAGAATTGGAAAGCATTGATTTCTTTAACAAATGTAACCAAATGTAGTATATATAAAATGTAATTAACCTACCACCCCATTGTATTAATAGAATCAATCAGTAAAAATTTAAAGTAATGAAGCAAAAGTATTTATTTAATGTATTCTTCTTGTTGTTTTTTACCACAATAGGTTGGGCGCAAGAGATAATAGTGAAAGGGACGGTTTCTTCTGATGAAATGCCGTTGCCAGGCGCTGCTGTAGTTGTGAAAGGTACCACACACGGTGCCCAGACCGACTTTGAAGGAAACTATACTCTCACTGCAAAGGAGGGTGATATTCTTGTATTTAGCTTTGTAGGGTATACTACCCAAGAGAGAAGAGTAACAGGTAGTCGCCCTATTAATGTGTCGTTAAAGGAAGAAGCGAATGTATTGGAAGAAGTAGTGCTTACTGCTTATGGAGGTACACAAAAGAAAGCAAAAGTAACGAGTTCTATTGCTTCAGTGAAAACAGAAGTATTATCAACCGGTTCTTTTTCTAACCCTGCTCAAGCTCTTTCAGGAGCAGTGGCCGGACTTAGGGTAGCACAGACTTCAGGAAGTCCAGGAGCTGCTCCTACCTTAGTACTTCGTGGAGGTACTAATCTTGATGGTTCAGGCTCACCCCTTGTTATCATAGATGGACAAATCAGAGGGGGATTGAATGACATCAACCCCGATGATATTGAATCAATGGATATATTAAAAGATGCTGGTGCTACTGCTATTTATGGAGCAAGAGCCAGTAATGGGGTAGTATTGGTAACTACTAAAAGAGGTAGAGCAGGTGTTTCGTCACTGAATGTAAAATTGAAGCACGGATTTGCTTATATGAATAACCAAGTAGAGTTTCTCAATGCACGTGATTATCTTTATTGGCAACGTACGGCGGTACGTAATAGTGCCCGTGTATGGCAAAATGCTTCAGGTGATTGGAAAGGATTTACTAACGAAGCGAGTTTAAGTGGTGCACAACCTTACGGTACAGGTAATAAACACTTCAAAAGTATGACCGATGATACGGTATTAAATCCTAATGAAAGTGCCAATTCATATTGGTCTACTATGTTCTCAGAAAGCCTTTCACCTTCTCAAAAACAAAAACTTCTTTCAGAAGGATGGCAAACGATGACGGATCCTATTACAGGTAAAGAACTTATTTTTTATGATTTTGATTTCAAAAAGGCAGCTTTCCGTCCTTTTGCTCTTACTAGAGACTATTCGTTATCAATGACAGGAGGTAATGACAAAGGAAAATATTATGCTGGTTTGGGCTATTATAACCAAGAAGGTTTGCCTATCAAGAGTTGGTATAAGCGACTCACTGGTACTTTGAACGCTGAGTATAAGTTAAAACCTTGGCTTACTTCCACCAGCAACTTCTCAATAGCCTATGCTACTTGGTATAAAAATGTGAATACTTCTGCAGATGATGCCTATTTTGGACGTATGCTTTCAGCTCCTCCCACTCAAAAAGAAAAAGTAAATGGACAGATAGTAATGGGACGTGGTGGTGCTGACGGTAACCCACGTTTTTATGAAAATATATTTCTTCGTGATAATAATACAAATAAAATTAATTTCGGACAAAGTCTTAGAGCTGATTTGTACAAAGGACTTTCATTAACAGTGAGTGGACAAGTGATGTTTGATGAAGAATATTATGAAAGCTTTAATAAAGACCACCAAACCTCACCAGGTAAAGCTGCTAATAACTGGAGTAGAACTAGAAGTACTTCAGCTAGCTTTAAAAGAACTATACGCCAAACTTATAATAGTATCTTAAACTACAAGTTTGATATAAAATCTCATCACTTTGATGCTATGGCAGGTTATGAGTATTACGACAGCTATACACGCGGGCTTAGTGCTTCAGGCTCAGAAGCACCTACCGATGAATTCCAAGACTTAGGTTTGACTTCTAACAAAGAAGGTAAACGTGGGATAGATTCATATCATTATGGCAATAGAATCAAATCATATTTTGGACGTTTAAACTATGACTATGCTGATAAGTATTTGTTTTCATTTACTATTCGCCGTGATGGATATTCTCGATTGATTAATAACCGTTGGGGTAACTTCCCTGCAGCCTCTCTGGGTTGGATTATCACCCGTGAAGAGTTTATTCCTGACAATATAAAACGAGTACTTTCGTTTGCAAAACTCAGAACCAGTTTTGGTTTGAATGGTAATGTGCCAGATAAATTTATAGGTGATTATACCTTACAAGGTTCTTATGGCACTAATAAGTACAATGGGGCAGTAGGCTATGCCATAGGTACTTTTCCTAATAAAGGACTTCGTTGGGAGAAAACGCGTACCTTTGAAGTTGGATTAGATTTAGGTTTTATCCAAAACCGTATCAATGCTAATTTTACATTGTACGATCGTTTGACAAGTGATAAGATACAGTCAATGACACTTCCACACTCATCAGGTGCTTCTGCTATCAATACTAACAATGGTTCTTTCAGAAACAGAGGGGTGGAGATGGAAACCAACTTCCGGATTATTGATAAGAATGATTTGCATTGGAGTTTAGCAATAAATGCTGCTTATAACAAAAATACAGTAGTAAAACTGCCTCATAACGGTTACCCTAATAATAGACAAAATGCTATTGAGGCATATAACCCTACCACAGGTAAAAAAGAATGGGTAGGAGGTTATCAAGAAGGACAAGAGCCTGGTGATATGTATGCTCACGAAGCGTTAGGTATATACCAAAATGAAGAACAAGTAAGACGCTTGGCTAATAATTTAGTTGATGAAACCGGGCCTAAAAAACTATACGGGCCTGCCGCTTGGGCAAGACTAAGCGATGCTGAAAAAGAAAAAGGACTTCCTATCCAGCCTGGAGATGTAATTTGGAGAGATGTGAATGGAGATGGTAAAATTGATAATTATGACTTAGTGAAAGCTGGTAATATCTATCCTAAATGGACTGGAGGTATCAATACTACCTTAAGTTATAAAAATATCCGACTCTCTGCCCGTATGGACTATGCGCTTAATTTCAAACAGCGTATCTCAGTAGGTAACTCATTACCTTGGTACTTAGGTAATATGCAAGGTACTTTTAACACTGTTAAACAGGTAAATGATACTTGGACACCCGATAATCCTACTGCTAAATATCCTAAATATTATTGGGCTGACCAGCTTGGTAAACGTAATTACTACCGCAGTTCAACAATGTTTATTTATGAAGGAAGTTACTTAGCCTTCCGTGAGATAGCTCTTAGTTATAATTTCCAAAAAGATATAGTGAGTAAAATGGGACTTGATAATTTAGAATTATCTTTGATAGGTCAAAACTTAGGTTACCTCACCAAAGCTGAAACCTATTCTCCTGAGGCTTTAGGACAATCAAACTCAGGCTATCCATTACCAAGGACTATTATCTTAGGATTGAATCTAACCTTTTAAAAAATACAACATATGAAAGTTTTAAAATATATAACAATTATCGCAGGGCTATTGCTTACAGTCTCTTGTAATGATTTAGACCTTGTTCCAAAGGACTATAATGGTAGTGGTAACTTCTGGAAAAATGAAGCCCAAGTAGTAGGGGCTATCGAGGGAGTGCACAACCAATTTAGAAGCAATGATTTTAACTATTGGATAATGGGTGAAGCACGTGGAGGTACTATGGTGCCCAGTGGTACCTCATCATTAGAACAGAATATATACTATATTGATATAAAACAGCAGAACTTTTCTGCTCAAAATCCTAATAACAGTTCTTGGTTTGACTTTTATGGAAAGATTTTTAATATTAACAATGCTATTAAGAATATTCAAGAAGCCAATTATTTAAGTGAAATCAATAAGAATTATTATTTAGGACAAATGTACGGAATGCGTGCGTGGTACTATTTCTGGCTTTACAGAACCTATGGGGGTGTACCCATTAAAACTGGAACTGAAATATTAGACAAGACGCCTAGTAGTGGTAAAGAATTATTTACGCCTCGTAGTACTCCAAAAGCTACTTTAGATTTCATAAAGACCGATATTAATAACTCTGAAAAATATTTTACAGATTCTAACAGAGTGAATAATTTTGATAGAATACATTGGTCATATTATGCTACCTTGATGCTCAAAGCTGAGATTTATCTTTGGTCAGCCAAAGTCACTACTGGTGACCAAGTTCCTTCTGCATCTGATTTAGACACTGCAAAAGAAGCATTAGACAAGGTAGCTAGTTCAGGTAAATTTAGCCTTTTGCCTAACTATGCTGATGTATTTGCTTACAATAAAAAGCAAAATAATGAGATTATATTTGCAATGGCTTTTTTAGAAAATGAAGCAAGTACTCCGTTCAACTCATTTATGTATTACCCGCCCAATTTTATCAATAAATACGATGAAACTGGGAAAGCTTTTCCTAATAACGACCCCTTGAAGATTCAGTCAGGGTTCTTATTCAATGAGTATAAATTTGAATTGTTTCAGGCTTTTGATGCTACTGATACCCGTAGAGCTACTACATTCCTATCGTTCTACTCTAATGCAGCTAAAACACAAGGGAGAGGGATAGCTCTCATCAAATATATAGGCTTTATAAACTCAGCGAACACTCGTGTTTTCTCTGATGATATACCTGTATACCGCTATGCCGATGTACTGTTGATGTATGCTGAGATAGCTAATAAGCAAGGCTCTGACCCCTCTACTTATATCAACCAAATTAGACAGAGGGCTTATGGTTCAAATTATACTTCAGCTAATGCGTATACACATACTAACTTTGCTGATGGTGAGTTAGCTATCTTGAAAGAACGTGATAAAGAGTTTGTAGCCGAATCTAAACGCTGGTTTGATGTTCGCCGTCTACAAGATGCCTCTGGTAAACCTCTTGTATTTTCAAAAGAGGCAAGTTATGGTACAGTGGCAGGCAATGTAGAGCCTATACTGAACCAAAATACAGAAGCACATAAGCTACTTTGGCCTATCAATTCTGATATTATCAGCAGAGATACACTCGTTACTCAAACACCTGGTTACAAATAAAGATAAAGATTTTTAGCTTTATTGAAGATGAAAACGGAGTTCCTTGTAAGAGGGGCTCTGTTTTCTGTTTTACATATTTCTTTCTTCAAAAAAAGTACCTCTGCATTCAATTGTTGAATGCAAAGGTACTGTCTATTTGCAGACTCTATATAGAGTATATAGAGTGGTTCACTATTTTAGCTTCAACTCTTCTACTATCTTTTGGATTTTTCCGTCCAAAACCTTTTGAGTTGCTTCAAAAGCGTCTACACTGCTCAAAGATGTATTTACACTGAAATAAAACTTAATCTTAGGCTCTGTACCGCTGGGGCGTGCTGCCACACGAGTGCCTTTATCGGTGTGGTAGATAAGCACATTCGATTTAGGAACGTCTATTTCTTCTACTTTGCCAGTAAGTGGGTGGAATGCCTTAGACGATTGGTAATCGCAAATCAGCGTTACTTTTTCTCCGTTAATTTCCTTCAACGGATTTTCGCGTAAGTCTTTCATCATCTTAGCAATCTCTTCTGAGCCCGAAATACCTTTTTTTACTAAGGAAATAAGGTACTCTTTGTAGAAACCGTATTTGGTATAAGCGTGTAGCAATTCTTTGTAGAACGAACTGCCTTTAGCTTTAGCAAATGCAGCAATCTCACAAGCCAATAAAGTCGCAGTTACAGCATCTTTATCGCGTACGAAATCACCAACCATATAACCGAAGCTTTCCTCTCCACCGCCTATGAAAGTAAGCTTAGGGAAGTCTTTTATCATCTTGGCAATCCATTTAAAGCCCGTGAGTCCTTCTTTGTATTGCACTTTGTATGCATTAGCAATTGCGTGAACCATAGGAGTCGAAACGATAGTAGAAGCTACAAACTCGTTGCCTTTAAAGCCTTTTTTGCTTTGTTGTGCCAAGAGAAAGTCGGTCATCATTACCATTGTTTGGTTACCGTTAAGTAGCACCATTTTGCCGTGAAGGTCCCGAACGGCTATACCTATTCGGTCGCAATCGGGGTCAGTACCTATTACGATATCAGCTCCTATTGCGTCTGCTTTTTTGAGTGCCAACGTAAGAGCTTCGGGCTCTTCGGGGTTAGGTGATTTTACCGTAGGAAAATTGCCATCAGGTACAGCTTGTTCCTCTACAATGTGTACATTGGTAAAGCCTGCGCGTTTGAGCACATCGGGAACCATAGTGATAGACGTTCCGTGCAAAGAAGTAAATACAATTTTTAGCTTGTCTTTCTCAGGAGCATTGAAGTCTCCGTGTTTGATAGATGCTTCGGCAAAAGCATTGTTAAGTTCTTTGTCGATGTAGTGAATAAGACTCTCATCGGCGTTGAATTTGATATCTTTGAAGTCAAGAGCTTCAATAGCTTTCATAATATCACCGTCTTCGGGTGGTACAGTTTGTCCGCCGTCTTGCCAATACACTTTATAACCGTTGTATTCTGGTGGATTGTGAGAAGCGGTAAGCACGATACCTGCTTGGCAGCCTAAGTAGCGTACTGTAAACGAAAGCTCTGGGGTAGGGCGGAGGTCAGAGAAGAGGAATACTTTTATGCCATTAGCCGCAAACACATCGGCTACTATTTTGGCAAACTTCTTAGAGTTGTTGCGACAGTCGTGAGCGATAGCCACTTTAATCTCTTGGTTAGGGAAGCATTTTTTGAGGTAGTTGCTCAATCCTTGGGTGTTTTTGCCTAACGTGTATTTGTTGATTCGGTTAGTACCAATTCCCATAATACCACGCATACCACCAGTACCGAACTCTAAGTTCTTGTGAAAGGCTTCGTTGAGCTCATCGGGATTCCCATCGATGAGGGCTTGAACCTTGTTGCGAGTTTCTGCATCAAAAGTGTCAGAAAGCCACATTTTTGCTGTTTCAATACTTTTCATAAAATTAATTTTATATAGAGGCTGACTCTTGTTATATATTTTATCAGCGTTGTTTTTCGTTAGCAAAGGTACGAATAATTTTTTAATTAGCAAATATGTCAGTTAGCAAAATTGCTAATTACTTGTCTGTGTGCTTCGCATTTCATTCAACCATTCGTATAATTGATACGTGTCATTTCTTGCCCTCTCATCAAAAGCGGACTTATCAGCAATAATATGAAAAACCATAATCTCATTACTAAATTAATCGCCTGTGTGGCTCGCACCTCTAAATCAACTTCATTTTCTTTGCTTTCTCCATCATAAAGGCTTTGGCAGCCTCGTATTCATTAGGGATTTTCCCCTCTAAAATCGCTTCTTTTATCGCTTCTTTTAGCATTCCTACCGGTTGTGAAGGAGGTAAGTTGAACGTCTGCATTATCTCTTCACCGCTTACCGGAGGTTGGAAATTGCGAATGTGGTCTTTCTCTTCTACTTCCACTACCTTTTGGCGTACTATCTGGAAATTGTCGTGATATTTTTTGAATTTCTTAGGGTTTTTAGTAGTAATATCAGCTTCGCAGAGGGTCATTAGGTCTTCAAACTCCTCTCCAGCATCAAATACCAAACGGCGTACAGCCGAATCAGTAACAATATCATCAGCGATGATAATAGGGCGCGAACTCATCTTTACGATTTTCTGCACGTATTTCATCTTGTCGTTCAGAGGCATTCGCAAACGTTTGAAGAGGTGATATACCATCTTGCTCCCCACAAACTCGTGTCCGTGAAATGTCCAACCTATCTTCTTGTCGAAGCGTTTGGTAGGTGCTTTGCCAATGTCGTGTAAGAGCGCTGCCCAGCGTAACCAGAGGTTATCGGTGTTTTCTGATATATTATCCACCACTTCTAAGGTATGCCAGAAGTTATCTTTATGGCGTTGTCCGTCGTGTTCCTCCACCCCTTGCAAGGCAATGAGTTCTGGGAGGATATAGTGCAACAAGCCCGTTTCGTACAGCAATTTCAGTCCAATAGAAGGTTTAGGCGAAGCGAGTATCTTGTTCAGTTCCTCTACAATACGCTCGCTCGAGATGATTTTTAGCCGTTCCTTATTATCAGTAATAGCTTTCAGCGACTGCTTTTCAATCTTAAAATTCAGTTGGGTAGCAAACCTGATAGCACGCATCATACGCAAAGGGTCGTCTGAATAAGTAATATCAGGGTCTAAGGGAGTGCGAATGAGCTTTCGTTTTAAGTCGCCTAAGCCGTCAAAAGGGTCGATAAGCTCGCCAAAAGTATCTCTGTTCAGAGAAAAAGCCATTGCGTTGATAGTGAAATCCCTACGATTTTGGTCGTCTTGTAGCGTGCCACTCTCTACATAAGGCTTGCGTGAGTTTGCCTCATAGCTTTCACGGCGTGCCCCTACAAACTCAATATCTAAGCCATCGGCTTTAATCATTGCTGTACCAAAGTTTTTAAATATCGATACTTTAGGAGCATTAGGCAGTCGCTCAGCTACTTTTTCAGCCAACGAAATACCACTACCGATTGATACTACATCGATGTCTTTGGGAAGTTTTTTCTCTAATAAATAATCGCGTACAAAGCCCCCAATCACGTAACTTTCAACCGATATCTCAGCTGAAATATCGCTTATGAGTTTAAAAATAGGATTAGAAAGCGCTTCAGTATAGTTCATTAAAATTCGTTAATTGTTTTGCGAATGGCAACCAAACGCGTTAAAAGACCTTCAAGGAGGTCGAGATGTAGCATATTTGCCCCATCACTTTTGGCGTTAGCAGGGTCAAAATGGGTTTCGATAAAAAGTCCATCAGCATTGTTCACAATAGCAGCGCGGGCAATGGTTTCAATCATATCTGGGCGACCGCCTGTTACCCCACTACTTTGGTTAGGCTGTTGTAGCGAGTGCGTAACGTCCATTACTACGGGAGCAAACTTGCGCATCGTCGGAATTCCGCGGAAATCTACTATCAAGTCTTGATAACCGAACATCGTGCCACGGTCAGTTATCAACGCTTTTTCATTGCCACTATCAAATACTTTTTGCACGGCAAATTGCATACTCTCAGGACTCATAAACTGACCTTTTTTCAGGTTCACTACCTTGCCCGTTTCGGCTGCTGCCACCACCAAATCAGTCTGGCGCACCAAGAAAGCTGGTATTTGCAGTACATCTACATATTCGGCAGCCATCGCCGCATCGCTCACCTGATGAATATCAGTAACAGTAGGAACATTAAAGGTTTGCCCTACTTTTTGGAGTATTTTTAGTGCCTTTTCATCGCCTATGCCCGTAAACGAATCTACGCGACTCCTATTGGCTTTCTTAAAACTCCCTTTAAAAATGTAGGATATATTCAGTTTATGGGTGATATTCACTATATGTTCAGCAATTTTCATCGCCATATCTTCCCCTTCTATAGCACAAGGTCCCGCTAAGAGAAAGAAATTATCTTCTTTGTTTATCATTTTGTTTAATTGTTAGGTATAATTCTTTGAGGTTAGTAGCTTTTTCGTAATTTTTTATTTGTCGGTGAGGTTCGTACTGTCATTTGTCATTCATCATTGCCCAAATAACATCGCCCTAATATTAGTAGTAAACAAGTTTACTGCAATCGCTAAAAGTATAACTCCAAAAAGGTTGTGAATTACGGTAATGCCCTGTTTGCCTAAAAACTTCTCTATTTTCTCCGAAGATTTAAGCACTATATACACAATAATCATATTAATGAGGATTGCCACTATAATATTCTCTACATAAAACTTTGCCCTAAGGGAGAGTACAGTAGTGAGTGCCCCTGCTCCTGCCACCATAGGGAAAGCCAAAGGGACAATAGAGGCAGTCTCAGGCGTAGTACCTTTGTAGAGGGTGATACCTAAAATCATCTCTAAGGCGAGAAAAAAGAGAATAAATGCCCCAGCTACAGCAAATGCCTCAACCGTTACTCCAAACAAATTGAGTAATTGCTTGCCTATAAATAAAAACAGAATAAGCAAAATACCGGCTACAATAGCTGTTTTCTCAGATTGTATACGTCCTGCTTTTTTGCGCAGATTAATAATGATAGGCACACTCCCGATAATATCAACTACCGCAAAGAGCACCATAGTAGCGGAGACAATCTCCTTTACATCGAAATTCATAATCTAAAAAATTTGTGCAAAAGTACTAAAATAATTGCGAACGATGAAAAAAAAATCTCCCAATTTGTTAATTGATTGATTTACTAATATTTCAATATAACTAAAAGCTGTATTTCACCTATATCATAATACGATAAAAACGCTTTTTTACAATTATCATAGCCTCATCTTTCCTTCATCATTTGTTCGTCATTTGTTCATTTGCCCGTGCGGCTCGCACCGTCTTTTGTTCGT
>NZ_KE150491.1:188740-195983 GCF_000411575.1 Capnocytophaga sp. oral taxon 336 str. F0502
TTGTTCGTTCATTGTTCGTTCATTGTTCGTTCATTGTTCGTTCATTGTTCGTTCATTGTTCGTTCATTGTTCGTCTTTTGTTCGTTATTTCATTATCTGCTCTTGTGGCTCGCACCGTCTTTTGTTTTTCTTAAGCTTGCTTTAACTTTGTTCTATCTTCAAATAAGTCTTGTCTTTCAGACCGATAGCCTTTACCAATTTCTCTTTAAGGCTTGTCCCCCTTCGGGGGTTCGGGGGCTTCTCACTCCTCTTTTCTCTATCTGACCTTGTACCTTGCACCGTTATTTGTATGAACTTTGCCCAAGTTTCAAACTTTGGCAAAGTTGAAATCTACTTATAACCTTCTTTTTATCTATCTTTTAGCTTTAACTTAGATTTATTCATCATTCGTCTTTTATTCGTTCTAGACCCACTGTAGAGCCACTGTAGACCCACTGTAGAGCCACTGTAGACCCACTGTAGAGCCACTGTAGAGCCACTGTAGAGCCACTGTAGAGCCACTGTAGAGCCACTGTAGAGCCACTGTAGAGCCACTGTAGAGCCACTGTAGAGCTACTGTAGAGCTACTGTAGAGCTACTGTAGAGCTACTGAAAAGCCACTTATTGTTCGATTATCCTGTAAGTTTCCTATAAGTTTTGTATATTCCTCTCCTAATTTCATCATTAATTCATTTCACCCCCAAAATGCTTGTCGTGCTACAACTGCTCGTTGTGCTGCAACTGCTCGTTGTGCTACAATTGCCCGTCGTGCTACGACTGTCTGTGTGGCTTGCACCTATCTGTGTGGCTCGCACTACCTGTCTTTAATAAATAGAATACAGTAATGGTATCAAAAAATCTCAGAAAAATTTTAATATTTAGAAAATACAACGTACCTTTGTAGCGTTTTTAAAAGAAGATTATTTTAACTAATACAAACAAAATGAGTTATAGAATTGAAAAAGACACTTTGGGTGAAGTGAAAGTGCCAGCCGATAAATATTGGGGAGCACAAACAGAGCGTTCACGCAACAACTTTAAAATCGGTGCACCCGCTTCTATGCCGATTGAAATTATCCGTGGTTTTGCTTACCTTAAAAAGGCTGCCGCTTATGCAAACTTCGATTTAGGAGTGCTTTCAGCCGAAAAACGCGATGCTATCGCTCAAGTTTGCGATGAAATTCTCGAAGGCAAACTCAATGACCAATTCCCATTAGTAATTTGGCAAACCGGTTCAGGTACACAATCTAATATGAACGTGAACGAAGTGATTGCCAATCGTGCTCAAGTGTTGGCTGGTAAAAAAATAGGTGAAGGCGATCCCGTACTAAAAGCCAATGACGATGTAAACAAATCACAATCGTCTAATGATACTTTTCCTACCGGTATGCACATCGCTTGCTATAAAATGGTAGTTGAGAAAACTATTCCTGGTGTTCAGAAACTACGCGATACTCTCGCTGCTAAATCCGAAGCCTTTAAAAATGTAGTAAAAATAGGTCGTACGCACCTTATGGACGCTACACCACTTACTTTGGGACAAGAACTTTCAGGCTACGTATCTCAACTCGACCACGGTTTGCGTGCTCTTAAAAACACATTAGCTCACCTTTCAGAATTAGCCTTAGGAGGTACAGCCGTAGGTACAGGGCTCAATACCCCTAAAGGTTACGACGTGAAAGTAGCTGAATACATTGCTAAATTCACCGGTCTACCTTTTGTAACCGCTCCTAATAAGTTTGAAGCTTTAGCTTCTCACGATGCAATTGTCGAAAGCCACGGAGCTCTTAAACAATTAGCCGTATCGCTCAATAAGATTGCAAACGATATTCGTATGATGGCTTCAGGACCTCGCTCAGGTATAGGCGAAATCATCATTCCTGCTAACGAACCTGGTAGCTCTATTATGCCCGGTAAAGTAAATCCTACTCAATGTGAAGCTATGACAATGGTGGCAGCTCAAGTAATGGGTAATGATGTAGCCATTTCAATAGGAGGTACACAAGGTCATTATGAATTAAATGTATTTAAACCATTGATGGCTTCTAACTTCCTTAAATCAGCTGAGTTGATAGGAGATGTTTGCGTGTCATTTGAAGAACACTGTGCAAGTGGTATTGAACCTAATTACAAACGTATTAAGGAATTAGTAGATAACTCGTTAATGCTTGTTACAGCTCTTAACACTAAGATTGGCTATTATAAAGCAGCCGAAATAGCCCAAACGGCTCACCGCAATGGCACAACCCTTAAAGAAGAAGCTGTGCGTTTAGGCTATGTAACTCCGGAAGACTTCGATAAATGGGTACGCCCTGAGGATATGGTCGGAAGCCTTAAATAAGTAATATAAAAAGTTTATAATATTAAAAAAAAGGGAAAGCTATCAATTAGATAGCTTTCCCTTTTTTATATAAATAAGTATATACTTGTTCTTATTTGTTAGGAATATGTTGCAATATCGCTAGTAAGAACTTCCAAAACTTCTGTACAGAAGCTATATTTACCTTTTCAGCAGGCGAGTGTGCCCCTTTGATAGTAGGACCAAAGCTCACCATTTCCATTTTGGGGTAATGGGTTCCTAAAATGCCACATTCTAAGCCTGCGTGGCAAGCTACTACATTAGGTGTTTCACCGAAGAGCGTTTTGTATTGTGCTTTTACAATCTTCAAGATTTCAGCATCTACTTTGGGCTCCCAACCTGGGTAACTACCGGTGTATTCTACTTCAAATCCAGCTAACTCAAAACTACTGCGAATCGTATCAGCCAAATCATATTTAGAAGTTTCTGAAGCCGAACGAGTGAGGCAGTACACGTTTATTTCGCCGTCTTTAATTTGTACCCTTGCTACGTTATTGCTGGTTTCTACAAGGTCAGCAATCGTCTGACTCATTTTGTACACCCCATTGAAAGCTGCGTAAAGAGCGCGTAATACATCTTCTTGTTCTTCTTCTTCCATTACTTTCTCAGGTACCGCAGTAGGTTCAAGTAATACTGTAAGAGTTGGTTCAGTTACTGAATACTCGTGTTGGAGTGCTTGGGTAAGTGTAGCTACTTCTTTTTTTAAAGCCACTTCGTCGTTTTTATTAATAGTTACCACCGCTACGCTTTCTCTCGGAATAGCATTGCGCAAACCGCCTCCATCTACACTTGCAATATGCAAACCAAATTTCTCAGTACAAGTGAATAATATACGGTTCATCAGTTTGTTGGCATTAGCATAACCCTTATGGATATCTGTACCACTATGTCCGCCGTGCAATCCTTTTATGGTAAGTGTATAGCCTACTGAATTATCAGGCGTATCTACCACGTCGTACTCTCTAAACGCCGATACATCTACACCACCGGCACATCCTATATCAATTTCGTCGTCTTCCTCAGTATCTAAGTTGAGAAGAAAATCACCAGAGAGCAATCCGCCTTTGAGCCCTTTAGCACCCGTCATTCCTGTTTCTTCGTCAATAGTAAAGAGAGCTTCAAGAGCAGGGTGGGGGATATCCTTACTTTGTAAGATAGTCATAATACTCGCAACCCCAATACCATTATCGGCTCCCAAAGTTGTACCATCAGCCCGTACCCAGTCGCCATCTACTAACATTTTGATACCTTCCGTACTAAAGTCGAATACCGTATCATTGTTCTTTTGGTGTACCATATCGAGGTGCGATTGTAACACTACTGTTTTGCGGTTTTCCATTCCTGCCGTAGCGGGCTTTTTAATGATTACATTGCCCGTTTCGTCTTGGTAGGTATCAAGTCCTAAACTTTTGCCGAAAGACACCATAAAAGCAATGACTTTCTCTTCTTTTTTTGATGGACGAGGCACGGCATTCAAGCTCGCAAAGTTCGCCCATAACTGTTTTGGTTCTAACTCTGTTATTTTCATTATATTTATTAATTATTAGTTTTTAGTTATCAGTTGTTAGTATTTAGTCGCTACTGCTTTTACCTTTTACTTTTTATTTACATATCCAGCTGTGAGTCCTCGCTGGCTTTACCTTTTACCTTTTATCTTTTACCTAATCAGAACCAGTACCCTATATTAAACAGCCATATCGCTTGTCTTATTTCAGGTGAGTAAGTGCATTTCAGTTCTATAGGACCTAAAAAGCTCTCAATGCTATATCCTATCCCATACCCCGAATAGTCTGGGTATTTCTTCCACTCAAAGCTCTCAAAAAGATTGTTGTCTGCTTTAGCAATATTCGCTAATAATAGCAAGTGTTGTTTTTTAAAGGGTTGGATATCTATTACCAATTCTGATTTTAAGTAGTTTTTAGCACCAATACTCAAAAAATCATAGCCGTAAAAAGGTGAATAGTTTGTAAATACATTCTTGTTATACCCTCCTAAAAAGAAGTCTAATGAGTATACATTAGAGCCTCCTATCGTAACACCGCCTTCTAATCCTACTCGTGCGCTCAATCTTGGCAAGATAGGAAAAGCAAATGATAACTCTGTTTTACCCGTTGTAAATTTGTTAAAATCTGAGTAGTTTGAGGCAAGTGCATAAAAATTGAACTGTGTATTGAAGTACACCCCTCTACTGGGGAAAAAGCTATTGTTAAAGCTGTCGTATTTAAGATAAGAATAGAAACTGCCTATATGACTCTTTTCCGAATACGAAGTCGCTGAACTTATTGAATACACTTGCTCAGTATCAAACTGTATTTTGCGGTGCTCTACTCCTAAGCCAAATACAAAACCATTACCCGAAAGTGTTTGCAAATACAGCTGATTTACCCAGTCGTAAGCCTCTACGTCCATTCGGTTGAGTTCCGACTGCTCTATTCGGTAGTTAGATAAGCGTTTTGTGTTCAGTTTTCGGTCGAATTGCACAAACTTAGACCGCAATCCATAACTGATGTAGAATCCCTTATCCACAAAATAATCAAACTGATAGCGTATGTTATCTCCCACAATAAGGTCGAGTGATAGAAAATCACTGCTTTGTAAGAAATAGTTCCGAGTATAGTTCATCAAGAACCCTGTTTTTAGCAGATTGTCATAATGTATCCCAAATTTCAAAAAGGTGCGTTGCGGATTCTCTTTTAAAAAAAAGTCTATATGTTCCCCTTCAAATGTGTGCCTAATCTGGTGATTGATAGAATGGAAATTGTTAGTAGCCATCAAGTTGTCTATTCCGTTGTTCAGTTGCTCGAACGAAATTTTACGGTTTAAATATTTCAAGTGTAGTTTACCGCGCAAATAACTACGCGAAAAGTGCTCGTTGTTATGAAAATGGACGTCTTTTAAGTAAAAGGAATCTATCTTTTGTATTCGTTCTCTTTCCTCTGTATGTTTTTGTTGAGCTGCAATCTCACGCAATCTTGGTAGAAAATGTTCTGCTGCTATTTTGCCATTGTTGATGATTGTCTCTCCTTTATCAAACGAAATAACGTTGAATCCCTCTATATTAGGTTTGATGTATACATCGGTCTCTTTTATTTTTTTTGGCATATTATCTATCATTGGGAAGGTAGTAATCTGCGAAAAAATACTCAAAAAAGAGTTAATCTCCTCTCGTTTTGCTAGCGGACTCTGTACATCTACCCCTATGATAATATCCATTCCTTTTTTCTTAACTTCGTCTACCGGATAATTATCGGCAATACCGCCATCGGTAAGCCATTTACCATCTATTTCTACCAAATCGAATAGCGAAGGAAACGAACCGCTTGCTTGTATTGCTTGAGGCAAGAAACCGTTTTCAAGTACTACGCCTTTACCTGTTTCTATATCCGTTGCTACACACAAGAAAGGAATGGGTAACTGCGAAAAATCATAGATTTCATTCACTGGATAGAGTAGTTTCACAAACTCATTGTAGATGTTTTGTCCTTTTGATACCGCACGAGGCAACCCTACTTTGAAGTTATTGAAAGGCAATGCTACTGCATAACGGTCGTATATATAGCGCTCGTGTAATGATTTAGCACGGCGTGAAGTCTTGTCTTGCAAGAGTTTATCAAAGTCTAACTGACGGAAGATAGAGTCCAACTCATTGGCTGAATAACCCGCCGCATACAAAGCTCCTACCATAGCCCCCATACTCGTACCCCCGATGTAATCGATGCGCACCCCTGCTTCTTCCAACACTTTTAGTACCCCTATATGTGCTAACCCTTTCGCACCTCCACCGCTGAGTACCAATCCCACTTTTAAATCCTTTTTGTGGGTAGTATCTTGCGCACGCAGAAGAGGACTACTAAGTATCAGAAATATGGTTGCTAAGAATATTCTCATCCAATGAATTGCTTTTTAAAACAGGTACAAAGGTATAAAATAATTAACAAATAACAATATAAAAATGAGGATTAATTTTTTAATCACTCTATTTTACTCTCGATATGGTAATACCGTCCCGTATGGGGAGTAGCACTGTCTCTATACGAGGGTCTTCTTTTAGTTTTTGATTGTAAGCCATTAAGGCTTGGGTATGTTTATCCGAAGGCTTTACTTCTTGCACTACTTTACCACTCCACAACACATTGTCAGAGAGGATAATACCTCCTGAGTTCATTTTCTCTATCACCAAATCAAAATAATGAGCGTAATTCTGTTTGTCAGCATCTATGAAAACAAGGTCGAAAGTAGTGCTGAGAGTAGGGATAATATCGGTTGCCTTGCCTAAGTGTTGCACAATTTGCGCCCCATAGCCACTCCGGTCAAAAAACTCTCTTTGCAGGTCAGTGAGTTCCTCTTTGATGTCGATAGTATGTAAAACACCATCAACTGCCAACCCTTCTGCCAAACAGAGGGTTGCGTAGCCTGTGTAAGTGCCTATTTCCAAAATAGTTTTAGGCTGTATCAATTTAGAGAGCAAACTGAGGAAACGCCCTTGTAAATGACCACTAATCATTCTCGGTTGCAGTACAGTAAGGTGAGAGCGCCTACTGAGTTCTTGTAGTAAAGGAGGTTCGTTGTCAGTATGTTCGCAAGCGTAATTTTCTAAATCTTCTGATAAAAAGTGCATTGGTAAAATATTTTTTTGGCAAAGATAGCAATAATATTCAAAAAAGCTGTACCTTTGCCACAAAAGCCAAAGGTAGAGGATATTGATAGAAATGTAGAAGAAGCGAGGTAAAGTACTTTTTATTTCCAATATAACAATAACTTTACTATACCTTTTCTTTGTTCATTGTTCATTTGCCCGTGCGGCTCGCACCGTCATTTGTTCGTCATTTGTTCGTCATTTGTTCGTCATTTGTTCGTCATTTGTTCGTCATTTGTTCGTCATTTGTTCGTCATTTGTTCGTCATT
>NZ_KE150491.1:196193-223477 GCF_000411575.1 Capnocytophaga sp. oral taxon 336 str. F0502
TGTTCGTCATTTGTTCGTCATTTGTTCGTCATTTGTTCGTCATTTGTTCGTCATTTGTTCGTCATTTGTTCGTCATTTGTTCGTCATTTGTTCGTTCATTGTTCGTCATTTGTTCGTTCATTGCTTATTTGCTAGTGTGGCTCGCACCGTTTATCACATAAGATTATAAACCTTCCTAACTCACCATTAACTATTAATCATTAACCATTAATCATTAATCATTAGTTTAGAAAAGAGTTACTATGAAAGCACTTGTAATTGTAGATGTTCAAAACGATTTTATGCCTACCGGTACATTACCTGTACCCCAAGGCGACCAAATAATTCCCTTTATCAATGCCGAAATGACACAAGGGTATGACCTTATTGTTGCAACACAAGATTGGCACCCTGCTACTCATAAAAGTTTTGCAAGTCAGCACGCTGGTAAAAAGCCTTTTGAAGTAATACAGCTCGGAGGTATCGACCAAATACTGTGGCCAGACCACTGTGTGCAAGGTACTTTCGGAGCTGAACTGCATAAAGATTTAGATATTCGTCCCATTGCAGCCATCTTTCGCAAAGGAATGAACCCCGAAGTAGATAGCTACAGTGCTTTTTTTGATAATAATAAACAGAACAACACAGGATTACACGGCTTTTTGCAAGACAAAGGCATTACAGAACTCGTATTTTGTGGCTTAGCAGGTGATTTTTGTGTAGCTTATAGTGCTAATGATGCCAAAGCCTTAGGCTATAAGGTAAGTTTGTTCGACAAAGGTATAAGGTCAATCAATTGCTAAAAAATAAATATTAAAAGAATAATATGTTAAAAATAGAAGTGAAATATATTGCTTATATAATATTAGCTGTGGCTTTTGCGGGTTGTGATACACCTTTCTTCTCTCCAAGAGAAAACTACCAAACACCCTTTGAGCAAACTGATGGTACCAAGAGCTCATCATATGAGGAAGTAATAGAGTACTACAAAGATTTATCGAAAGAGTTTGCATCTATTTCCTTTAAAACAATGGGGCAAACCGATAATGGTCAGCCGTTGCACTTGGTAATCTACAGTCCCGATGCCGAGTTTAATCTCTCCAAGTATCACAAAGATAGAACTATTGTTTTTATCAATAATGCTATTCACGGCAACGAACCTGATGGAGTGGACGCTACTATGTTGCTCTTTCGTAATTTGGCGCAGAATGAAATCAAGCTTTCCAAAAATGTGATAGTAGTAACTATCCCAGTGTACAATATAGGCGGAATGCTCACAGGTAAGAAAAATAGTGAAGCAAACTACAATTTGAACTGCGATTTTGTAAAAGCTGATGTAGAAAATACCTTGTCGTTTGCTAAAATCTTACAAGAAGTACAGCCAGATATCTTTATTGATAACCACGTAACTGATGTAGCTAATGCTTCTTATGTGTTAAGCTATTCTACCTCACAAATTGAGAAGTTAGGCGTTTTTACAGGAGGTTATGTACGTGATGCTTTATTGCCACGTCTCTCTCAGCAGTTAGAAAAAAGGCAACTTCCTTTCCAAAGCGATAGTTTGAGAGCTTCTTTTAAGCAATTAACCTTATCCTCACACCCCGATATTCCTCGATATGCCACTGGTTATGTCAGCTTGTGGAACTGTATGAGTATCCGCATTAATACTAATGGGCAGAAACCCTACAAACAACGCGTAGAAGCTAACTATGAGATGATGAAGACCCTTGTAGAAATAGCCGATGCTGACAATCAGTATATCAAGCAAGTAAAAATCAAACAAACAGAGGCTGATAATGCACAAAAAGAATATTCGTTGGAATGGGAAATAGATTCTACTCAATATACAAAAGTAGATGAAAAGCCTCTTTACAATCATTTTAAACCCGTGCAGAGTGTTAGTATTCCTCAAAGTTATATCGTTCCTAAAGTATGGCAAAGAGTAATTGACCGCCTAAAAGCTAACGGTGTAGCAATAACAGAAATAGAGAAAGATACGCTGATGAATGTAACATCTTATCGCATTGAGGGTTTTAAAACTTATACCTATCCGTTTGAGGGGCATTATTTGCATCACCAAACACAAGTGAGTTCTCAGAAAGAAAAAGTACAATTTTACAAAGGCGATTATCTTATTGAGGTAGCGCAACCCGCTAAACACTATCTGTTAGAAACCTTAGAACCTCAAGCACCTGATTCTTTCTTTAATTGGAACTTTTTTGATAGTGTTTTAGGGAAAGAAGAAGGTAAAAATGCACCTATTTACCCTATTTACCGAAAAGAATGATTTAAAAGTAACATTATTATGAAACCATTATTATTTATTTTATGTGTCTTGCCTACTTTTTCCATAGCGCAAGACCTAACTGTAATGACCTATAACATTCGTTGCGAAGTTCCTCAAGACGGTGTAAACGCTTGGACTGATGGTAATAGGAAAGAAAAGGTATTTACAGTGCTTACAGAGGCAAACCCCGATATCTTTGGAGTACAAGAAGCCTTACCACACCAACTTAAATTTTTGGAAGAACGTTTCCCTACTTATCAGCGTGAAGGTGTAGGGCGTGACGACGGCAAAGAAGCGGGTGAACATTCGGCTATTTTCTTCAAAAAAGGTCGTTTTACCTTGCTCGACAAAGGGAACTTTTGGCTTTCTCAAACTCCTGAGGTGCCTTCCTTAGGCTGGGACGCTACTTGCTGTAACCGTATCTGCTCTTGGGTGAAACTCAAAGATAAGAAGACGACTTTTTGGGTGTTCAATCTCCATTTCGACCACGAAGGCAAAGTAGCTCAGGTACAAAGTGCTGATTTGGTTTTACAGAAAATTAAAGAGATTGCCAAGAGCGGGAAAGTCATCTTAATGGGTGATTTCAATCTTCCTACTGAGCACCCTGCCGTGCAAAAAATAGCATCTCAGTTGTACGATACCCAGTTATCACCCACTAATAAAACACCTAATATGGGTACTTTCAATGCTTTTAAAACCGATGAACCTTTAAAAGGACATATAGATTTTATCTTTGTTCAGAAGTCTATAAAAGTAAAACAATATAAAATTATAGAAACCCGCATCGATGGTCTCTATCCTTCCGACCATTTACCTGTATGGGTAGAATTACAACTGAAATAAACTTTTTAAAACAGTATGAAACAGTATTTATCTGACCGTATCAACGCTATGGAAGTATCGGCTACCTTAGGAATGGCAGCCAAAACACGTGAACTAAAAGCCGAAGGCAAGGATATTATTGGTCTTAGCTTAGGCGAACCCGATTTCGATATCCCTGATTTTATAAAAGAAGCAGCTATCGAGGCAGTACAACAGAACTATAGCAAATATACTCCTATTGATGGTTATTTGGAATTGAGAGAGGCGATTTGCGAAAAGTTCAGACGCGACAATAACCTTCATTACAAGCCTTCACAAATAGTAGTATCTACGGGAGCTAAACAATGTTTGGCAAATGTAGCCTTGGCGATGCTTAATCCCGGTGACGAGGTGATATTTCCTGCTCCTTATTGGGTGAGCTATAAGGAAATAGCTAAAATGGCAGGAGGCGTTCCCATAGAGGTTCATACAACCATTGAGAGCGACTTCAAGATAACTCCTGCACAATTAGCAGCTGCCATCACTTCTAAAACTAAAATGGTATGGTTCAATACCCCTTGTAACCCCAGTGGTTCTATATACAGCAAAGAAGAATTAGAAGCTCTTGCCATAGTGCTTAGAAAACACCCTAACATCTTTATTCTCTCTGATGAGATTTATGAGTATATCAACTTCACCAATGAGAGAGTAACTAGTGTAGCCGAAATCGACGGACTCTATGAACGTACCATCACCGTAAATGGAATGTCCAAAGCCTTTGCAATGACCGGCTGGCGCATAGGTTATATGGGAGCTCCTGAATGGATTGCTAAAGCCTGTACCAAAGTACAAGGACAAATAACCAGCGGTGCTAATGCCATAGCTCAACGCGCTTCTATCGCTGCCCTGAAAGCTCCTAAGAGCAAAATACAATATATGGTAGACGAGTTTAAAAGGCGCAGAGATTTAGTATTACAACTCCTAAGTGAGATTGACGGGTTCAAACTCAACGTCCCCGAAGGTGCCTTTTATGTCTTCCCCGATGTATCGTCTTTCTTTGGCAAAACCCTAAGAGGTCGCAATATCCACAACGCAACCGACTTCTCTTTGTATCTGTTAGAAGAAGCAATGGTAGCTACTGTTACAGGTGAAGCCTTTGGTGATGCTAATTGTATTCGCTTTTCGTATGCCGCTTCCGAGAAAGATTTGCGAGAAGCTATAAGACGTATAAAAGAGAGTTTGCAATAATTAAAAACACTTTTTCAGTTTTGGTTTGCACATTCAATTAAAAATAGTACTTTTGCGCCTAAAAAATAAACGACTAAAGAATCATTGTAAAATTAAAGTAGTGTTATGGCAATAGCAGATAGCAAGACTATTAAATACTTAAAGTCTTTTTACATAAAGGATTATCTTATTATCATCTTAGGGCTTATATCATATGCGATAGGAATTACAGGCTTTATAATGCCTAATGGGATAGTAACAGGAGGTTTGGCAGGTATCTGTCTTATCCTAAATTATAAGTTAGGAGCCGACTTGGCTATTACCTATTGGATTATCAACTTTATACTCTTGGTGATAGGCTTTAAAGCAATGAGTAAGCAATTCACCTACCGAACACTTATCTCTATAACTATTCTATCGGGATTGATTTGGGCTGGGAAAGAGTATTTAATGCCTTACTTTATAGAACACCCTCCTTTGAGAGACGACTTCTTAAATGTAATTATGGGAGGATTGCTATGCGGTACAGGTTTAGGATTGGTTTATTCAGCTAACGGAAGTACAGGAGGCACTGATATAATAGGCTTTGTTATTACCAAGTATTACAGCATCAGTATAGCGCGTATTCTTTTGGTGGTGGACGTGTGTATCGTGCTATCGTCTTTCTTCATTTTGGAACGCCAAGACAATTCACTCGAAAAGACTATTTATGGACTTATCCTCTTACCACTGATGTGGCAGATGGTAGAAATTGTTATCAATGGAGCAAGACAGTCGGTGCAGTTGTTTATCTTCTCTAAACACTATGATGAGATAGCAAACCACATCAATAGTGAACTCAAACGCGGTTGTACTATTATCGATGGGATAGGTTGGTATTCTAAATCCTCACAAAAAATAGTGATTGTAATAGCTCGCCGTACAGAGGCTACTTCTATCTTCCGTTTGGTGCGAACAATAGATCCTGCTGCCTTTGTAACAAAGACCAACGTAATGGGGGTTTATGGTAATGGTTTTGATAAATTAAAGTAAAATATTTTTCAGGTTTTAGAAAAAGTACTATATTTGCACGTTCAAAACAAAAAAGAATGATTCAGAGAATACAAACTATTTATATGCTGTTGGTAGTGATTGTAGCTACCGTAGCCGTCCCGATGCTTTTCAGTATAGATTGGCTTAGGAGTATCTTATTAGGGATAACAGCAATATTGGCTCTATACACCATATTTAAATATAAGAAAAGAAGTGTTCAGCAGTGGCTTAACTGGCTGAACGTCCTTATAAATTTTACTTTACTAGGAATATTTGTATATCGAATGCTAAACTCATCTGGAGAAGGCTTGCTTTCGGAGAAAGGTGTTGGGGTTTTCGTACCCGTGCTTTCTATCGTTTTTTTGTTTTTAGCCAACAAGGCTATCAGACGGGACGAGAAGCTCGTAAAATCAGCAGACCGATTGCGATAGACCTATAATCTTAGTAGTGTTGTGCGTTAAAAAATCCTAAGTGTTTAAACTTAGGATTTTTTTATTATCTTTGTGCCCTATTTATTAAATAAATCAGATAATGAAAAGAACATATGCAGGTATTCCAACAGAAAATACAACGCTGAAAAATTCGAAAGTAATGCTGGTAACAGTACCTTATGATGGTACGTCTACTTGGGGTAAAGGAGCCGATAAAGGACCTGAATTGTTTTTAGATGCCTCAGAAAATATGGAACTATACGATATTGAAACAGATACCGAGCCTTATCTCAACGGAGTGTTTTTAGCAGGTGAAGTAAGCGAAAACAGTTCGCCAGAGGCAATGACGCAAGCGGTTTATGAAAAGACCCAAGAACTATTGAAGCACGAAGATAAGTTATTTACTCTTTTTGGTGGAGAACACTCAGTGTCTATTGGTTCTATACGTGCCGTAGGTGAAAAGTATGAAAAACTCACAGTTTTGCAACTTGATGCCCATACTGATTTGCGCCCTGAATATCACGGTTCGACCTCTAATCACGCTTGTGCCGTATTTGAAGCCAACCAAAAACACAAATTAGTACAAGTAGGTATTCGCTCGATGGATGTAGAAGAGAAGCAGTATTTACCAAAAGGACGTGTATTTTTCGCTCACGAAATAGCTAAAAACAAGGAGTGGGTTGAAGATGTACTTGACAAGGTATCGGGGAATGTATATATCACGATAGATTTAGACGCTTTCGATCCTGCTATTGCACCTTCAACAGGCACTCCTGAACCAGGAGGATTGCAATGGTACCCTACTCTTAAACTCTTACGTAAAGTGTTTAAAAAATGTAATGTGGTAGCGTTTGACATTGTAGAACTAATGGATAGTCCGCAGGCTAAGCCTACGGCTTTCTTGGCAGCTAAACTTTATTACAAGATGTTAGCTTATTATTTTAAATATAGAAGTAAGAAAAAAGAGAATAAAAGTATAGAAGAGTTTTTTGCGAAGAAGGGATAAATTAATGATTATAAATAACAAAATAGGCTATTTGATTTTTCAAATAGCCTATTTTGTTTATCCTTTTAGTACTTGATGTAAGAATTTATCGAAAATAATCTTAAACCATTCAGTATACCGATGCGGGTGCTTAGCAATATCTTCTTTTATCTTTTCTGGAAGTTCCCAACGCCAATCGGCTACTTCTTCAGGGTTGATAGTAGGGGAGGCGTTATAGTATCCTATGAGAATATGGTCGAGTTCGTGCTCTGTAAGTCCGTTATCAAAAGGGGCTTTGTAGATAAAACTCAATATATCGGTAAGTTCAGTAACAAAACCCATTTCTTCTCGTAAGCGACGCTTGCCTGCTTCAATAGTTGTCTCGCCCTGACGTGGGTGACTGCAACAAGTATTCGTCCACAAGTTAGGCGAATGATATTTGCTCGCAGCTCTTTGTTGTAGCATAATCTCCCCTTTATCGTTGAGTATAAATACCGAGAAAGCCCTATGTAATAACGCTTTTTGGTGTGCTTCAAGCTTCCCCATTAAGCCTATGGGAGTATCGTGTTCGTTCACTAATATTACTTGTTCTTCCATATTTGCAAATAGGGATACTTATTTTACTTCCATTCTATCGCCTTTTTCAATTCCCCATTTATCGGACAATCCTCCATTGATTTCTAATACATACATAGCGGGTTTCTCTGAAGGTAAAGAGGTTTCGTCGTAAGGGCGAGCGTTTTTAGCTATACTTACCACCTTTTTATCTTTATCTAAATAGATGATATCCAAAGGTATTTCAGTATTTCTCATATAGAAAGAACGAGGAGCTTCTTCTGGAAAAATAAACCACATTCCTTGATGTTCGTCCATTGAAGAGCGGTACATTAGCCCTAAGGCACGTTCCTCATCATTTTTAGCAAATTCAACTTCAATAGTTTGGATAAGAGAGTCGTTTTTAAAGATAGAGAGTTCACCGTCCCGAGTAAAATCAATATCCTGAGGAGTGATTTCTATTTCTTGTACTCTATTACTCTCATTAGAGAAGAAACGAGGTAAAATAAGGGCAATAGCTGCTAAGGCTACCAATACTAATGCTACAGTTACAAAGTGTTTTCTAAAAAATTGCATTCTAATTATAAAATTTAAATTTTAACTCTAATTAAGTTCTAAAATGTTCACAAAATTAATATTAATACTTACGTGTTTCGATGCGATTTCTGAATAACAAGTAGAAACCTGCTAAGATAAATGGAATACTGAGCCACTGACCAGTAGAGAGCAAGCCGAGAGAGCTTTCGAAACCTCCTTGACTTTCTTTTACAAATTCCACTGCAAAACGAATACTCCACAAGAGTACTAAAAATAGTCCAAAGATGAAGTAAGGTTGGTCTTTTTTGTCAGTTTTCCAATACACGTACCACAATACCCAAAACAAGCAAAAATAGCCAAAGGCTTCGTATAATTGTGCAGGGTGTTGGTAAGGGATAGAAGCTAAAATATCAGCATAACGAGGGTCGTGAGCAATGAGTTTATAAGCAGTTTGAGGGTCGGTTTGTTCAGTAATAGCCATTGCTCGACGGGGAGAGATAGCTCCGCCTTGTACAAATTTCACCCCTAACGGATAAGTATTGCTTACTATTTTGCCGTTGATTTCGGAATTGAAAAAGTTACCAAAACGCACAAACATACCTCCGATAGTGATAGGAATCACCACACGGTCTAATATCCACGATAGGCTAATATCTTTATACTTACGCACATACAGTATCATTGCGATAATAATACCTACGGCAGCTCCGTGACTTGCTAAACCCGAAAAGCCTGTAAGCTCCCAACCGCCACCAGGTTTCTCTTTAATAGGTAAAAAGATTTCGAGCAAGTGGTCTTTGAAATAATCCCAATTGTAAAATAAGCAATCGCCTAAACGTGCGCCTACTAAGGTAGCTATAGCGGTATAAACGAACAAGGTGTCCAGCTGTTGTACTGTTTTTCCTTCGTTGAGGTATATTTTTTTAGTGAGAAACCACCCCAAGCTAAAAGCCACAATAAACATTAAGCTGTAATAGCGAAGTGAAAAAGTACCTATAAAAGGTAGGTTTAAAGAGGCAAGAATCTCATTAGAATTCCATATAAAATTTAAAGCAATCATTAGTATTTATTTTTGAGATGCAAAAGTACGATTTTTATTTAAAACGACAAGTTATTTATAAAATTAATACCCGGTTAATGCCAATAATACCAATAATACCAAAGTTAATACTAGAAATGCCAATAATACTAATAATGATGATTGAGTGAATAGAATAGGGCAGATTGGGGCTTGGGGTAATGAGCTAAAATGTACTGAGATTTTTCTGTTAAAGAATATTAAATACCGCAGATTTTTTAAATTTATACCACAAGGTCTTATTTTGAACTTCAAAAATACAAAATATTGATAAACAATATATTGGTTTAATTTTTATCTTTTACTTTTGAGCCATCTTAACCGAAGGAAGAGCGAAGGTAAGGCGAACCTAAACCGAAGCTAAGGCGAAGATAATCCCTTAGTATGCTGTATATCAACTCATAAAAAACACTCTTCTTTTTATTGAGAAAAAAGTGTTAAAATGGGGTATATTGCGAGGAAAACGCAAAAAAGCTTTGTAGTATAGAACAACCATTAGCAAAGTTACTGAATACAAACCAATGATAAATATTTGCTTTTGAGTTTGAATTGCTATATCTTTGCACTTTAGAATTAACTGTTAATCATTTATCAGTAACCATTAAATAAATGCTTAGAATAGAAAATATTAGTAAACAATACGGCGACTATACGGCTTTAAACGATGTGTCGTTACATATCCCTAAGGGGAGTATCTTTGGTCTGCTGGGACCTAATGGGGCGGGAAAAACCTCACTGATACGTATTATCAACCAAATTGTATTGCCCGATGCAGGTAAAGTGTTCTTCGACGGAGAACTGTTACAACCTAAGCATACGGCACAAATAGGCTATTTACCCGAAGAGCGTGGTTTGTACAAAACGATGAAGGTAGGTGAGCAGGCTTTGTATTTAGCACAACTGAAAGGATTGAGCAAGGAAGAAGCTAAGGAGCGACTTAATTTTTGGTTCAACCGCCTTGATATTGGCGATTGGTGGCACAAAAAAGTACAAGAGCTCTCCAAAGGTATGGCACAGAAAATTCAATTTCTGGTAACTGTACTTCACAATCCTAAACTGCTGATATTCGACGAGCCTTTTAGCGGTTTCGACCCCATCAATGCGAATATTATCAAGGACGAAATTCTATACTTACGGGAGCAAGGAGCAACGATTATCTTCTCTACTCACCGAATGGAATCGGTTGAAGAGTTGTGCGACCATATTGCGCTAATCAATAAATCGCGTAAGATATTAGATGGTAAACTCATCGACATTAAGAGGGCTTATAAGAACAACTTGTATGAAGTAGGTTTAAAAGTTGCTGAAGAGCAGAAAACAGCCCTCTTAGCTGAACTTAAAAGCCAATTTGAAGTGAGTGAGACAAATTTTAAAACGCTATATGACGAGTTAAAATTACATATCCAGAAGAAAGAGGGACAAACGGCTAACGATTTGTTGCAATACCTCACTACACGTGCCGAAGTAACACACTTTGTAGAGTCTATTCCCTCAGTAGATGAGATTTTTATATCGACCATTAATAAATTGAAAGAATAGTATAAGATGTCTGAAAGGTTGTCTGCTATAACGGAGTAAGTGAATAAAGAGAGGAAAGGTTCTTTATTGAATATAGATTTTTAACCTCCTCCGTTCCCCCTCCAAAGGGAGACAGTCCGTAATCAAACCTTCAAAAGGAAGAGCTGTAGCGACACAAAAGTGACTTTTAGATAGCATAAATTGACAAATTAAGATGAAATACTTAGGAATTATTACTCGAAGAGAGTACTTGAATAAAATACGTAATAGGTCGTTTGTAATAATGACGTTTGTAAGTCCGTTGATACTTGTTATCTTTGCGCTTGTGATTGGTTTTTTGACCAACGTAAACAATAAGAGCAAGGCTAAGGATATTGTGATTGTAGACGAGAGCGGACTCTATACCAACACTTTTGAGAATACCGAGACTATTCAGTACGAATATCTCAGCAATGTTTCACTCAAAGATGCCAAAGCCGAAGTGTTGGCAAAAAGCAAATACGGATTGTTGTATATCCCTGATAAAGGCGACCAAAATATTGCTTTTTATAGTGAAGAGTCGCCTTCGTTATCGCTTACCAGTGAGCTTACTAATGCTATGGAGCGGACACTCTTTCAGCATAACCTTACTAAAAAAGGGATTGACAAAAAAGAGATAGATGCCGCTAAAACGCATATAAGCATACAAATGGAGAATTTTACGGGAGAGAAGACCTCGGAGTTGGATAACGTAATGAAAATAACCATTGGAGGCATAGCGGGGTATCTTATTTTTATGTTTATCATCATCTATGGTAATATGATAATGCGCAGTGTGATAGAGGAGAAAACCAATCGCATTGTGGAAATCATTATCTCATCAGTTAAGCCTTTTGAACTAATGTTAGGCAAGATATTGGGTACTTCATTAGCAGGTCTTACCCAGTTTGCGATATGGATAGTTATAGGAGGTGTACTGTTGGCATTAGCACCCTCCTTCTTTGAAGTAAATGTTTCTGCACAAGCGGTACAAGGAGCGGGTAACGTGTCGGAAATCAACAATATAGTGGCTGCTTTGTACCATTTCCCTTTTGCGGAAACCTTTGTGGTGTTCCTATTGTTTTTCATAGGAGGTTATTTGTTATACAGTTCGCTTTATGCGATGATTGGCGCAATGGTAGACAACGAAACTGACACACAACAGTTCCTAATGCCTATATTATTACCGCTAATATTAGCCTTTTATGTAGGTATGTTCTCGGTAATTGAAGAGCCTCACGGTACGATTTCGGTAGTATTTTCATACATACCTCTCACTTCGCCCGTAGTAATGTTGATGCGCATACCGTTTGGGGTAGCGTGGTGGGAAGTACTGATTTCCCTCGTTATTTTGTATCTCACTTTCTTTGCGGTCATTAAATTAGCATCTAAGATATACCGCATTGGTATCTTGATGTACGGCAAAAAAGCTAGCTATAGAGAGGTGTGGAAATGGCTCAAAATGAAGTAAAATGAAGCTAAAAAATCAATATATTAACCGCGAATTGAGTTGGCTAAAATTCAATGCACGCGTACTTCAAGAGGCAGCCGATGAGCGAGTGCCTCTATTGGAACGTTTGCGTTTTGCGGGTATCTTCTCGAACAACTTAGATGAGTTCTTTAAAGTGCGTTACGCTACTGTAAAACGAGTGGCGATGAACGAAACCTCAGATAAAGAACTGGGGGTACACGCCAAAGAGCTCTTGGAAGAAATTACCAAAGAGGTAATACAACTACAAGAAGAGAGTTTGAAAATTATTGCCACTATTACCAAGGAATTGGAGAAAGAGCAGATATTTATAGTAGATGAAAAGACGTTATTACCCGAGCACGAAGCCTTTGTAAATACCTATTTCTACGATAAAGTACGCCCCGCCCTTTTTACTATTATCCTTAACGATTTAGAGAAGTTCCCACAACTGAAAGACGATGTGGCGTATTTGGCAGTAAAAATGACCCTAAAAGAAGAAGACGAAAAAGCCTCAGGAGTACAAAAGTTCTTTTCATCACGTGTTTATAAAGAAAAAATACAGTACGCCCTTATTGAGTTGCCTGCTACCCTCGACCGTTTTATAGAGTTGCCTCAAATAGGAGATAAGCATTATATTATTATGCTTGATGATGTGATACGCTTTTGCTTGCACAAGATATTTAACATTTTCAATTACGAATCGCTTACGGCAAATATGATTAAAATCACTCGTGATGCCGAGTTGGACATAGACGATGATTTGAGCAAGAGCTTTATCGAGAAACTCTCGACCAGTATAGAAGACAGACGCAAAGGCGAGCCGGTGCGCTTTGTGTACGACAAGATGATAGACAAGGACACCTTGCAATTTTTATTAGAGAAAATGGGTATTATGAAAACCGACAGCGTAATCCCAGGAGGGCGCTACCATAACCGCCGCGACTTTATGAACTTCCCCAGCTTAGGGCGTAAGGATTTGACATATGCCTCTATACAGCCACTGCCTGTACAAGGACTCACCTCAGAAGAGAGTTTGCTAAAGAAAATTGCCGAAAAAGACTATTTGCAATACACGCCTTACCATACTTTTTCTAACATTATATGGTTTTTGAGGGAAGCTGCCCTTGACCCTAAGGTAAAATCGGTGAAAATAACCATTTATCGTTTGGCAAAGAACTCGCAAGTAGTTAATTCACTTATCAATGCAGTGAAAAATGGCAAACAAGTAACCGTACAGATAGAATTGCAAGCTCGTTTTGATGAAGAATCGAATATACGATATGCTGAACAGCTAAAAGCAGAAGGTGTAAAAGTCATCTTCGGCGTACGCGGACTGAAAGTACACAGTAAAATATGTGTGATTGAACGTAAAGAAGGTAAAGAACTGAAACGTTATGGATTTATCAGCACTGGTAACTTCAATGAAACTACTGCTAAAATCTATACTGATTATACGCTGTTTACTGCCAATCAGGAGATACTCAAAGAGGTGAACAAAGTGTTCAACTTCTTCGATACTAACTACAATGTGCAAAAATTCAAGCATCTGATAGTGTCTCCACACTATACCAAAAAGCAACTCAAACACCTGATAGACGAAGAAATCAAGAATACTAAGGCAGGCAAAGAGGCATATATCAAGCTGAAGATGAATAACATCACTAGCTACAAGATGATAGACAAGCTATACGAAGCTAGCCGCGCAGGAGTAAAAATACAAATGATTGTACGTGGTATTTGCTGTTTAGTGCCTGGTATTGAAGGAATGAGTGAGAATATAGAGGTAATAAGTATAGTTGATAAGTTCTTGGAACATCCACGTTTGTTTATCTTTGCCAACGGAGGCAACCCTAAATTGTACATCTCTTCAGCCGACTGGATGACGCGCAATATTTCATTCAGAGTAGAAGTAGGTTGCCCTATTTACGACAAAGCAATACAGCAAGAGTTGATAGACACCTTCGAAATAAGTTGGGCAGACAATGTAAAGGCACGTATAATTAACGAGGCACAAGACAATACCTATCGCCCTCATACTACCCCTTCTTTGCGCTCACAGGTAGCCTTATACGAGTATTATCAGCATAAAAATAAGCGCACCAAATAGATGAAAAGACCTCAAATAAAATTAGCACAATACGTAATAGAAGCCTGTAAAGCCAAACAAGTAAAGCACATTGTTATTTCACCAGGGTCGCGTAATGCCCCTCTGACTATTGGCTTTGCCAACGACCCTTATTTTAACTGTTACAGCATCGTAGATGAGCGTTGTGCTGCTTTTTTTGCCTTGGGCATTGCTCAGCAATTACACCAACCTGTAGCAGTGGTGTGTACATCGGGCTCTGCCTTGCTGAATTACTATCCTGCTTTTTCAGAGGCTTTTTACAGCAATATACCATTGGTGGTCATCTCAGCCGACCGTCCGTCGAGCAAAATAGACATAGGCGATGGGCAAACCATACGTCAGGTGAATGTACTGGCAAGCCACAGTGCCTACAATGCCAATCTATCCGATGAGGCACATAGCGATAAAAGCAATTTTTACGAGCTAAACAGGGCACTGAATACAGCTATAGAGGAGCAATTGCCGGTGCACATCAATGTACCTTTTGAAGAACCCTTATACCTTACTACGGAAGAGCACTATCTTTTTAAGAATATAGCTACAAAACCACAGAAACCTATTATTAATAAGGAAAGAGTTACTGATTTCGCGAAACATTGGAACGATTCAGCTAAAAAAATGGTATTAGTAGGAGTGTTGGCTCCTAATAGTGTAGAAGCACAATATGTAGAATGGCTTGCTAAAGACCCCTCGGTATTGGTACTGACAGAAACTACATCTAACTTGCACCACTCCGATTTTATTCCTTATATCGATAAATTGCTCACTTATACTGAAAGAGACCCAGCTCTAAAAGAAGCCTTACGACCTGATTTATTACTTACTTTTGGAGGCTTGGTAGTTTCCAAAAAGATAAAACAGTTCTTACGTAGTTATAAACCTACTTATCACTATAATGTAGATTTGCACAAAGGTTATGATTCGTATTTCTGTTTAACAGCTCATTTTAAAGCGGATATCAATACTTTTTTGAGGGAAGTAACCCCTAATTTGGTTAATGTTTCTTCTACTTATCAACAGCAGTGGTTAGAGGTGAAAAACGAGATACAGCAAATACATTTAGAGTATATCAGCCAAATGCCTTTTTCCGATTTTAAAGTGTACAGTGAGGTATTCAGTAATATTCCTAGTGATTATATTATACAGATAAGCAATAGTTCTGCAATTAGGTATGCCCAACTGATAAAAGCACACCCTTCTTGGAAGGTGTTTTGCAACCGAGGTACTAGCGGTATCGACGGTAGTATGAGCACTGCTATTGGGGCTGCTGTAGGAAGCGCATCGCCCACAGTGTTCATTACAGGTGATTTGAGTTTCTTTTACGACAGCAATGCTCTTTGGAACAAATATATTCCACAAGACTTTAGAGTGATTCTCCTCAATAATCAAGGTGGAGGCATTTTCAGAATACTACCCGGTGATAAAGCTGACCCTAACTTTGAATACTTCTTTGAGACACCTCATAGGCTTACAGCAGAACATTTTTGTAGAATGTATGGCATTAGCTATCAGTTAGCAACTAATCTATCTGATTTACAGAAAGATTTAAGCAATTTCTTCGAAGTATCAGAGAAACCTAAGCTGTTAGAAATCCATACACCAAGAAAAATAAATGATAAAGTTTTGTTAAAATATTTTGAGGTATTGAAAAAATGACTACCTTTACCGCATTAATAATTTTAAATATAAAAAATTATGAGCAAACGTGATGAATTAATTGCTGTGTACACCCAAGATTTGAAAGAAAAATGTGGTGAAAAGAACCCAGATGTAGCGTTCTTAACAAAAGTAACTGTGGGCTTAGGTCCTTCTATCTACAACGCCGATGCTTCTAAAGTATCAGGCTCTGACCAAGCAGAGTTAGACCGTGTAAAACAAAACTTCCTAATCAAAAAATTAGGTTTGAAAGACGGTCCTGAGTTAGACAAAGCTATTGAAGCTGTGTTAGAAAAATACGGTAAATCAAACAGAAATAAGCACCGTGCAGTTGTTTATTATTTGTTGGCTAAACACTTCAAAAAAGAAAGCGTTTACAACAAATAAAAGCTTTTTTAAAAAGAACAAGAGGCTATCCAATTCAGATAGCCTCTTATTTTTTATGTAGATATTTTTAGAAAGAACATTCATATCTCAAATAAATAGTAATTATTCCACCAAATAACTTACCCGAATAGCACGAAAGTTGCTGATAGCTTGAAAACTGTTTTCAATACGCCTAATATGCTCTTTAGTGTGACGTAAAGAGACTTCGGAGGGGTGTACTTTCACCAAAACATCTTTCAGATATTCATTTCTAATACGAGAAATAGGAGGGAATTCAGGACCTAAGATGTCTATCCCTCTTTGAGAAGCAAAAACTTCACGAAGTGTATTAGCAAACCACTCGGCACTTTCATTTACTCGGTTAAAATTACTGTGTTTGAAAGTTATTTTTATCATTTGTACAAAAGGAGGATATAAAAAGGATTGGCGTTCCTCTATCTGACTTTGATACATTCCTCTGAAATCATTTTGTAATACTTGCTGAATTACGGGGTGCTGTGGGTTATAGGTTTGTATCAATACTTTTCCTTGTTGGGCACTTCTTCCTGCACGACCCGATACTTGCAATAATAGTTGAAAACTTCTTTCGTAGGCTCGGTAGTCAGGAGAATGAATGAGAGCATCGGCATTCATTACGCCTACTAGACCTATATTTTCAAAATCTAATCCCTTCGTGATCATTTGGGTGCCTACTAATATTTGCGTTTCTTGTTGCTCGAACTTGGATAATATTTTTTTATATCCATATTTACCATTCGTAGTATCCTGATCCATTCTGTCTATAGCTATTTTCGGGAAAAGCACTTCTAATTCTTTACTAATTTGCTCTGTTCCGAAGCCTTTTGTTTTTAAATCAACACTTCCACAAGCTATACAGGCTTTGGGCATAGGAATTGCATAACCGCAATAATGGCATCGCAACTGATTACTGCTTTGATGAAAAGTGAGACTTACATCGCAATGCGGACATTGGGGCACCGTGCCACATTGCATACACTGCACGATAGGAGCATAACCCCTTCTGTTTTGAAAGAGAAGTACCTGTCTCCCTTGCGATAAAGTATTCGTAATTTCCTTTATCAGAATGTCGGAAAAATGCCCGTTCATACGTTTGCGATGGTGCTTATCCTTAATATCGATAAGCTCGATAATAGGAGGAAGGAAATCTGCGTAGCGTTTTGATAAGTATACAAATCCGTACTTTTCAGTCTTCACGTTGTGCATACTCTCCAACGAAGGCGTTGCCGAACCCAGCAAAGTTTTAGCTTTGAAAATGTTTGCTAACATAATAGCAGTATCCCGTGCTTGCATTCGAGGGGCTGGTTCAAACTGTCGGTAAGAATTATCGTGCTCCTCATCAATGATTACAAGCCCTAATTGCCTGAAAGGCAAGTAAACTGATGAGCGAACACCTACAACCAATTGCGCTTTGGGATTATTATTTAGTACATTATTCCAAACTTCTACCCGTTCGTTCGTACTATATTTAGAATGATATACTGAGAGGCTCTTGCCAAAGTGATTCTTGAATCGGTTGATAAGATGAACTGTTAAGCCGATTTCAGGAAGAAGATAGAGTACTTGTTTTCCTGCCTTTAAATATTGGTCGATAAGTTCAATGTAAATTTCAGTCTTTCCAGAGGCGGTAACCCCTTGTAAAAGAACTGTGTTTTTAGTCTGAAACTGTTTCTGAATTTGATGAAGAGCTTCTTCCTGTACCTCATTGAGTATCTTTTTTGTCGAAACATCACTATCAGCAAAGCTAACGCGGTCTTTCTGTAAGTAATATTCTTCAAAAATGCCTTTTTCTATTACTGATTTTAGTACTGTTGTCGATACACTGGCTTCTTCTAATAATTTTTCTGCTTTTAAAGGCAGTACTTCTCTGTTGATATAATTAAAATAAGCCATTATTAGCTTCTTTTGTTTTTCCGACCGCTTCAAAAGTTCTAAGGCTCTTTGCAAGCCTTCTTCGGTTTGATATTCAGAAGATAAACGAATGTATTTGATGAGTTTTGGTACATATTTCTCAAATATTCTTTCGGAAATGCGAGCAGCTCCTTTCTCTACCAAGCTCTTCATCACTTTCAGAGCCTTGTTTTTGGGGATTATTTTACTCACCTCACTGCCTTTGAGGGCTGTTTTGTAATGTAAGGCTTCGTATACCTGCCACTCGTCATCGGTAAAGAGTGCTGAATTTAATTCTTTTTCTGCAATTTCAATTATTGTTTCACTTTCTAATAAAAAAGCCGATGGCAAGGCTGATTTTAGTACTTCCCCTAAAGTGCACATATAGAAATCGGCTATCCATTGCCAATGTTCTATTTGTTGGGGAGTAATAATAGGCGCTTCATCTAAGATATATTCAATGTCTTTAGTGTCATAAGAAGGCTCAACAGTATGTATATGATGTACTATAGCCGTGTATACTTTCGATTTACCGAATGGAACAGCCACGCGCATTCCCATTTGTAAGAAATGTGCTTCGTCTTCATTAATACGATAGGTAAAAAGTTTAGAAAGCGGAAGTGGCAAGATTACATCTACGAAATACATCAGTCGTGTTTTTTAAGTTTTAGAAGCGAAGCATTTAGTTCAAACCCCAATAACAATATGTTGGCATTTAACCATATATAAAGCAGGAAGATAAGCAATGCCCCGATAGACCCATACAGCTGGTTGTAGCGAGAAAAATTCTCAATATAAATACCGAACAAATAGGTTGTCACGCCGAACAATAACACTGTAAAGAGCGAACCTGCTGAAAAGAACTTACTTTCCTTGCCTTCAACTGTGCCGAAGTAAAACAGTAGTCCTGTACCAAAGTAGGTAATCAGTGCGACGAAAACTATTTTCGATATTTTAAGTAGCGTTTCGTAATCGGTAATAAAATTGATTTTATCGAGGTAAGGCACTAAATACACTTCGTAATAAATGAATACAACCACAGCAAATAGAACAAGAAGTGCCAAAATAATTGCTACCATTAGGGCGTAGAGATATTGCTTGATATAGGTGCGTGTGATTTGCCGATGGTACGAATACTCAAACCCTCCAAAAATTGCCATAATACCATTGGTCATTAAGAAAATAGAAAGAAAAAATACCGAAGACAACAAGCCGCCACGTTTTTTATCGGCGATATCGAAAAAAATATCCGAAAAGAAATCGTGCGTACCTGGGGGAAGCATATCTTCAATAAAAGCCCAAAAGTCTCCCTGGAAATTTTCGATAGGAATATAAGGGATTAAGTTTAAAATGAATAGCAAAAAAGGAAAGATTGCTAAAAAAAAACTATACGAGATAGCGCTTGCCCGATAAGTAAGTGCACCTCTAATAATCCCTGCGGTATACAGTTCGAGCAAATCATATAATGAAAAAGCATTCTTAGCTAAAGGAATACTTTTCAAAAAGCTTATGAATTGCTTGATAATGGGAAGATTATGTATTCTCTCTTTTAATGTCATCAGTAGTTAGTTTTTTTGGAGAAGCATATCGCTTTTAGTTGATTTTCTTTCTTTTAGTCGCTCTTTTATCGCCCCGATAAACCAATAAGGAATAACCATACATAAAAGGCAGAATAGCCAAAAACCAATTAGGAAAATGACTACAAAAAGGAGAAAACCTAAATATTGCTCAATACTGAATGATAGATAATAAACGCTCATAACTTTTTCTATCCTAATTACCAGTTTATGGCTTCCTTCCCTACGGATGTAAGATAGGCATTAGCTTTGCTGAAATGTTTGTTGCCAAACCAATAGCCTTTGTTTGCACTCAAAGGAGAGGGATGCCCTGAGGTAAGAATACAATGTTTTGCCGGGTCGATAAGGCTTGTTTTCTTTTTGGCATAACCACCCCACAACATAAACACTATATTGTTACAATGTGCTGAAACTGCTTTAATAACAGCGTCAGTAAAAGTTTCCCACCCTTTATTTTGGTGGCTACCAGCTTCGTTGGCTCTTACGGTGAGAGTGGCGTTCAGCAGCAAAACTCCTTGCGATGCCCAGCGCTCCAAATTGCCACTGATAGGGTAGGAGGTACCTAAATCTTGCCCTATTTCCCTAAAAATATTGATAAGTGAAGGTGGGTGGGCAATGCCATCGTGTACTGAAAAACACAAACCGTTTGCCTGCCCTTCGCCGTGATAGGGGTCTTGCCCGATGATAACTACTTTCACCCTGTCCAGCGGACAATGGTCGAAAGCCGAAAATATTTGCTTTCCTTTGGGATAACAGATATTTTCGGCATATTCTTTCTTTACAAAATCGGTGAGCTGACTGAAATACGGCTTATTAAATTCTTCTTGTAATACCGACTTCCAGCTGGGGTGTATGTTCACTTCCATAGTTTATGCGATAACATTTGTATTTTCTTTGTTTTTAGCAGAAGGGGCATTCGGCTTTCTACGTGCTATCACATCGGCGTAATACTTCCTGCTGTTATTGATGACCTCCAACGTCTTTTTGTAGAACTCATCTTGTTTCACCCCCGATAGGGTTACAATGTAATTTACCATATTGCGGTAATCATCTGAGAGCTCTTTGCGTAGCGGACGTATATGATAGGCTTCTTTTTGCAAGGTTTGGAACGACCTGTGCGAAAAAAGTTCATCAAACGCTTTATTAGATTTTTCCAACTCACTTACAAACTCCTTAATTTGCAAGGTTTTCACTGCACTTACATAAGGTTCAGCTTTGAGCTGAGTAATGAGAGTTGTAAGGTTGCTGGTTTCTTCCTCATACGTTTCTTTTGAAACATCTTTATAAGGGTCTATAAGCCTTTTTAGCGTTTCAAAAGCCTTTTTCTTATCGTCCGTTTTTGCATATTTATAGGGGCGAATACTCAAACGCAAGGCACGCATATCGGTATCTCTTGCGTGGTCAAGCTCGGCGAGTTTTTTGGTCTCTTCACTAGAACGGATTCTTTCCAATCCCTTTTCATAAGAAGGAATTTTATCTTTTAACTTTTCGAAGAGCACTTTAAAATCGGCATCTGTTTCCAATTTTAAATCAGTCTTGCCGAAATCTTCAAAAAATCGCACTAAAAATTGTTTAAACTCGGCATTATGCATGCGAGCAAGGTCTAAATTGATTAACTTCTCCTTTTTCATAAGTAGAAAATATTTTTTGAGGTTGTTAAATAATATAGTATTATAAATTAGGGATTATCCTAATAACGATAATCCTCGTTTTTATGCGACAAAATTACGAATTCCTTTTTTTATATCCAAAATTATTTTCAAAGTTTTTTATTGATATATGAAAAATCAATATTAGTATATGGAGTTTGTATTATATTTGATTCAACTTTGCCAAAGTTTCAAACTTTGGCAAAGTTAATACTGCAAAAACTACTGAAATAGCTAATTTTTATGTTAAACTAATGTATTCAATTTGTAAAATCTTCCCTGTTTTAACCTCCGAAGAATAGAAAAACATAAAAAAATACACTTTTTTGTAACTTTACAAAGTTAAACTACTCAAAAAGTGGCTCGCTATTGATTTTATAAAGTTCGGCAACACAAAAAGTGACTTTCTATCCACTTTAAAAAGATAAAGAACTTAAAAAGTGATTGTTTTTTGGAACAATCACTTTTTTGAGATATTAATAAGGTGCCTTTTCGGTAAGTTGAACTTTATCGGATTTTCTGTACGAGCTCCAATTCGTCCAAAGAAACAGAGGTAGTAAACGCCCCGTAATTTACTATGGCTTTGCCTTTTTCAATTTTATCGATACTTCCCACGCTCCGGCTGTCTTTAATGCGCACACGGTCGCCTACTGAAAGGGCGCGTTGTAGCTTTTCTTTTTCGGCGCGTTCTTGGGCAATGCGCTCTTTCTTCTCTTCTTTGCGTTGCTGGCGGATAGCCTCCATTTGCTTATGAACTTCTTCGGTAGTAGTTTTTTTCTCCTCTTTTTGCTTGGTGCGTTCCTCTTTGCTCATTTGTTTGCGCTTGGCGTTTTCCATTTCAATGAGTTTAAGAAATTCGGATACCAAAGGGCGACGCTTACCATCGTAGAAATAACGTTCGGCTATCTGGTCTACCTTACTACCTAAGGTAATCATACGTTGGCTTTGGTCATAGAGCTCTTGATAATTTATGAGCTTGCTTTTTACTTTATCATTGAGTTCCTCCAAGCGTTTGGCTTCTTCGCGGGCTTTGGTTTCCTCATCTTTCAGGGTTTCGGCAGTTTTTTCCATTTTGGAGCGTTCTTTCTGCAATTTGGCGATAGTGGCATCAAAACGCACTTTTCCTTTCTCTATTTTTTTCTTAGCCCGATTGATAAGGCTAAACGGAATGCCGTTTTTCTGCGCTACTTCAAAAGTGAAAGAACTTCCCGCTTCGCCTATTATTAGCTTATAGATGGGCTCTAAGGTTTTATCGTTGAAAAGCATATTGGCATTGCTGGCGTGAGGCAATTCATCTGCCAGCATTTTTAAATTGGTGTAATGGGTGGTAATCACCCCAAAAGCCTTTCGGTGGTAGAACTCTTCTAAGAATATTTCAGCCAAAGCACCTCCTAATTCGGGGTCGCTACCTGTCCCGAACTCATCTATCAAAAACAAGGTGCGGTGGTTACACTTTTTGAGGAAGTAATTCATATTTTTGAGTCGGTAGCTGTATGTGCTAAGGTGGTTTTCAATAGATTGGTTATCGCCGATATCGGTAAGAATGCGTTCAAATAAACACATTTTAGAACGATGATGCACCGGAACGAGCATTCCACTTTGTAACATTAATTGTAATAAGCCAATGGTTTTAAGCGTAATACTCTTTCCGCCCGCATTAGGTCCCGAGATGACGATAATACGATTTTCATCATTCAGTTCTATGGTTTGAGGGAAGGTAGTAACACCTTTTTTGGTATTGCTAAGGTACAGCAAAGGGTGATATGCTTCACGGAGGAATAGTTCGCGCTCCTGAGTGATTTCTGGCAAAAGTGCGTTCATTTGGTGAGCGTACTTGGCTTTGGCGCAAATAATATCAACGGCTGTGATGTATCGCTGATAGTCTTTCAGCAGGTCAGCAAACTGACTGATGAAGGCGGTAAGTTCTCTTAATATACGCTGGATTTCCTCTTTTTCGTCATAAAGCAAATTGGAGAGTTCGCGAGAGTAGATTTCGGTTTGTCGCGGTTCTATATACACTATGCTGCCCGTTTTTGAGCTCCCCCATACAGTGCCTTGTACTTTTCGGCGGTACATTGCTTTCACTGCCAATACGCGGCGGTTTTCTACTACGGTCTCGCGGATATCATCGAGATAGTCGGCAGTGTTATACTCGGCGAGAGCACGATTGAAACTTTCGTTGAGTTTTCCTTTCAAGGCGCTCAGCTCACGACGTATATTGCCAAGCGTAGGAGAGGCTTCGTTTTTTATCTCGCCGTACTTGTCCAGCACTTTATCGATAGCGTTCAGCAGTTCGGTAGTATACTCGATACTATCAGCCGTTTCGAAAAGGGTAGGGTATAGCGTTTTGAACTTCTTAAAGAAGAGAATTTGAGTGTTTACAACCTCGCTGATACGATGAATCTTCCTAATGCTCGACACTTCTAACAAGGCGTTTTCAATAGATAGAAGTTTAATTTCGGAAGTGATAGATTCGCAATAGTGTGAAGGGATTGTGTTGTTATTATCAAAAGACGATAGGTATTCATTGGTTTGATTCAGTGCCAATAACAGGCTCTCCTGATTGTCGAAAGGCTTGATACGTAAGGCGTATTTCTTGCCGAGTTCAGTAAGGCAAAGGTCAGACAAATGAGAGAGTACAATGGGGAACTCTAAGTCTTCAAGTGTTTTTGTATTCATTTAGTTTTTAGGAAATATCTTTTTGTGATATAAAATCATCAGCCCCACTGCTATACATATTGCAGAGTCAGCCACATTGAACACGGGCTCGAAGAAACGAAAGCGTTCGCCTCCCCAAATGGGTACCCAGCTGGGAAGTGTAGTATCGATAATAGGGAAGTAGAACATATCCACCACTTTGCCGTGCAAGAGGGTTCCGTAAGGATTTTCGGCAAATAGGGTAGCAATGTTACCATAACTATGGTCGAAAATTATGCCGTAAAACACCGAATCGATGATATTGCCCAGTGCTCCTGCCAATATCAAAGAAATACAAATGATAAGTATCTTAGGTTGTTGCTTTCTCACTGCCGATACCAGCCAATAACCGATACCTATTACCGCTACAATGCGAAAGAGAGTAAGAATGAGTTTACCGTATTCGCCGGGGATTTTAGTACCCCAAGCTGCACCTTCGTTTTCTACAAAATATATTTGAAACCAACTGAAAACGGTTACGGCTTCGTTGAGGATAAAGTGTGTTTTGATGTATATTTTGCTCCATTGGTCAATGATAAGTACCAACAGAATAATAAGGAATGCGTGTTTTAATTTCATATTGTTTTTTTGCTAAATGAGGCGCAAAGATACTAAAATAAAGGTGAATGACAAACCATAAAGCAACAAATACTATAAGCTGACTTAGTTTTCATTCTTTTCTTTCTCCAAGAATTTTTCTTTGTCTTTGCGAATTTGTACCAATCGGTAGTTTTCAGTGGCTATAACAAAAGCAGATAGTTTGTTTTTCTCCAAGAACTCTTTCAAATCAGTAACAATGCTCTGAGCTGAATAAGCATCGCGGATATTATGAACTACTAACCAAGTTTCATCGGCATTATAGAGGTCTTCTGAAAGGGTGAGAACTTCAGAAATTGCCTTTAATTTCTGGGTAAGTTGTTCTTTTATAGTTGTACGTGTCTCGGAAACCGTACCTGTAATGATTACTTTCCATTTCGTAGCCTTATCGTCAGTAACAAAATCTTCGGTTTCTACATCTTTAAGCTCATCTAATAGATTTTTAGCCTCTTCACTTTCAGCAGTGGCAGGATAGTTAGTCGCTATCTGTTGTAACTGCGCTTGGTAAGGAGCAAGCCCCTCTAAACGTGCCGTTGTTTTGGCTTGCAACAGTGCGATAGCAGGTGCTACTGAAGTTTCACGATACTGCGCCCCTTCTGTTTGTAACAGGTGAGCCGTCTCGATAATTTCACCCCGATTGTATTGAGCCATAAGGGTATCAACAAAAACTTGTGCCTGTTTATTGCGCTCTTGTTGTGAGGTTTCGTTTCCTTGCAATAGTTTTGCATAATCGGTATTAGGATAATTAGCAAGTAGTCGCCCTTTGATGGTTTCAGCTTTGGGGTTATGAGTATCAGTGTAATTCTTTTGGAGCTCATAAAGTGTAACTACTTCTAATTCGGGAGAAGGATTGTTGGCAAGAACACGTTCTAAACGTTGTATAGCCAATTCATTTTCACTGAATTTAGAGCGATAGAGCACGCCCAACTGGTACAGGGCTTTATTTCTATCGATGTTAAGTTGAGCGATTTCGGCTTCGGTCTTAGGAAGTTGAGAAAGATAAGTATCGGGAGTTTCTACTTCTTTTTCAGCTATTTGTTGTGTAGTAGCTGAGACAGTGAGGTTCGCCACATTGGCATTCCCCATACTCGACCAACGCCAGTTATCCTCCAATTTGCGGTCTCCCCAATATTGTTGAAACTGTTGTTTCCCATAAGCTACACTCATCGGATTGTAGAAATAGAACTTTCCACCCTTTTCAGTAGTAGCATCGGGCATCGTTACCCCCATACCTGTATTGGCAACCTTTTTATTGTGGTGCTTTTGTGTGCGAAGAGCAATTGCTTTCTGTACAGAATCGATATGTCTTTGGTAATACGCACGACGTTCTGTCTCTGGCAAGCGCATAACTTTTAAAACGCTATCATTTTTCTTAACGACGTATTCTAACTCAGCAATCTTGGACAAGTTATCTCTTTTTCTGCGAATAAAAAGATGTTCAAAGGTATGTTCAGGGATATAAGTAAGAGTACTATCCAAATGCTGATAAGCTCCCGTATAGTCTTTTTGGTCAAAAAATAATTCAGAGAGACGTGTATGAGCTTTTGCTTTTAACGGATTGTTATTCTTATTGTTGGAAAGAGAACTGCGATAAAAATCGGTAGCCAAACGCTTATCATCGTCTTTTAAAAGTTCGCCGTGAGTGTAGTAAAGCACATCGAGATAGTTTTTGTGCTCATAACGGCGTTCAAGCTTGGTAAGGTAAGCTAAAAAATCGGCCTTTTCTTCAGGGGTAAATGTTTTGTTGCGAGCCTTTCCTGCTTGGGCTTCTACCCATAGCTTACGCGGAATCTTCCAGTTTTGCTTCACAACCTTTTCAAAAGCTACTTCGGCAGAGTCTTTTTGATGCTGTTTTTCATAAAGCTGAGCTGCAATAAAGTAATATCTACCGCGTAAAGCCTTATTACGAGTGTATTTACCAGCATTGTAAAGCGCATCAGCAGCCTCAGGATATTGTTCTTGGTTGATATAAGCCTGTCCTAAGGTAGCATAGGCTTCAGCTCTATCATTTTTGCGTAATTTAGGATTCTCTTTTAAAAATTCAGTGAGTTTTTCTATGGCAATTTTATCTTTACCTAAACGGAGATTAGCTTTTTGTGCCCAAACCGCTGCCTCAGGAATACGCTCGCTCGTTCCGTAGTTCGTAAGCAGGTGATTGAAAGCCTCTAAGGCAGGAAAGAAACGCTCATCGTAATAACGAGCTTGACCGAGTAACATATAAGCGTCGTCAATTTTATAGTTGCGTTGTACTCCTTTAAAAACCATAGAGTGTTTCTGAATGGTTTTAATAGCTTTTTCTTCAGCACGTTGAAAATCAGCATTACCTGTACCATCTAATTGCACTTTTCCTGTCATACCAATAGGCTCTACGGGTAGAATTTCACTAAAATTATCTTGATATTTTTCGCGTAGTTCATTAAGACCTTTGGCATATGCTTCCTCCCCATTGAACAGTACATTATACTTGGTAACAATAGGTTGCATCTGACGGTTATAATAGGTATTAGCATTAGGTGTACAAGCTAAATATAGCAAAAAGACAACTAAAAAACTACTGTATAGTAAAACTCTTTTCATACTTTTTCATAAGTGCTGTTACAGAGTGCGAAAGTACTACTTTTTTTTAAAAGAGCGAAATATTATTTCAAAAAAATAAGTTTTCTCTACCAAAGCACCGCTTTATATACAGTTTAGATATATTTTTACTCTTGTTATCCTTCGTTCATTGTTCGTCTTTTGTTCGTCTTTTGTTCGTCTTTTGTTCGTCTT
>NZ_KE150491.1:223622-286137 GCF_000411575.1 Capnocytophaga sp. oral taxon 336 str. F0502
TTTGTTCGTCATTTGTTCGTCATTTGTTCGTCATTTGTTCGTCATTTGTTCGTCATTTGTTCGTCATTTGTTCGTCTTTTGTTCGTTAATTGTTTATATGCCTGTCGTGCTACGACCTCGCACTGTCATTGATTTAGTATTATTGGCATTATTGACATTGTGGTATTAAAAGACATTTGCTAATCTGCTAATTCTTCAATATCTTTGCACCTTCAATTTAAAAACACTGTTAAATCGATAACACATTAGTATGACAAACATTCAATATATAAAAGCCCAAACACAACTACCTGAAAAAGCTATTGAAAACACACTTTCACTATTAACCGAAGGCTGTACTATTCCTTTCATTGCACGCTATCGAAAAGATAGCACTCAGAATTTAGATGAAGTAGCCATTGAGCATATAGCCAAATCCCAAGCTGATTACGACAATATCTGTAAGCGCAAAGAAACAATTCTCTCTTCTATTGAAGAACAAGGAAAGCTTACAGACGAATTGCGCAAACGTATTGAGAACTCTTTTGAGCTCAATGAATTAGAAGACCTATACCTGCCTTACAAAAAACGGCGTAAAACAAAAGCCGATGTAGCCAAAGAAAACGGCTTAGAGCCTCTTGCAAAACAGATAATGAGTCAGCGTGTAACCGACTTGGAACTATTAGCAGGGCGTTATCTTTCCGATAAAGTACCTACTGAAGAAGAAGCTTTACAAGGGGCTTCGGATATTATAGCTGAATGGATTAACGAGAATACGTTTATACGTCGCACTCTTCGCCGAATATTCCAGCGCAAAGCAATCATCAGTAGCGAAGTAGCCAAAGGTAAAAACGAAGAGGAAGAAGCTCAGAAATACGCTCAGTATTTCGATTGGGAAGAAGCCCTTAACAAAGCGCCCTCTCACCGTGTATTAGCAATGTTGCGTGCTGAAAAAGAAGGATTTGTAAAACTAAAAGTACAAGTAGATAGTGAAGAAACCTTACCTTTTATGGAAGAGAACATCATAAAGAGTAGGGGAGAAGTAGCCGATTTCTTGAAGAAGACGGTAAAAGACAGCTACAAACGCTTATTAGAGCCTTCTATTTCCAACGAAACACTACAAGAGGCAAAAGATAAAGCCGATGCGAAAGCTATCAGTGTGTTTGCCGAGAACCTCTCACAGTTGTTATTAGCGTCTCCTTTGGGTGAAAAGCGCATTTTGGCTATTGATCCAGGATATCGTACAGGTTGTAAGGTAGTGTGTTTAGATGAAAAGGGCGACCTTTTGCATCACGATGTTATCTACCCTCACGCTCCCCAAAATGATATGACTATGGCTACCAAAAAGCTCAGCACAATGGTCTCTCAATACAATATCCAAGCTATTAGTATAGGCAATGGTACTGCTTCTCGTGAAACAGAGTCGTTTGTAAGAAGTATTGCTTTCCCTAAAAAGGTAGAAGTATTTGTGGTGAGTGAAGCAGGAGCATCGGTTTATTCAGCTTCTAAAATAGCTCGCGATGAGTTCCCCGATTATGATGTAACCGTACGTGGGGCAGTATCCATAGGCAGGCGTCTTGCCGACCCATTGGCTGAATTAGTGAAGATAGACCCTAAGAGCATAGGAGTAGGTCAATACCAACACGATGTAAACCAGTCGTTATTGAAAGAGGAGCTCGATGCAACCGTAGTGCGTTGCGTGAACAAAGTAGGGGTAAACCTCAACACAGCAAGCAAATCACTACTCAGTTATGTATCAGGAATAGGAGAGAAGATGGCTGAAAACATAGTAGCTTACCGCTCGGCTAATGGTGCTTTTAGTAAGCGAGAAGACTTAAAAAAGGTACCTCGTTTGGGTGATAAAGTATACCAGCAGGCAGTAGCTTTCTTACGTGTACATAATAGTGAGAACCCGCTCGACAATTCAGCAGTACACCCTGAAGCCTATCCTATCATCAAACAAATGGCAAAGGACACGGGTATCTCAGTTGCACAACTTATAGGTAACAAGCAAGCTATTGCCACTATTGATATTCAAAAGTACAAAACAGATAAGGTGGGTGAACTTTATTTGAAGGACGTATTAAAGGAATTAGAAAAACCAGGGCTCGACCCTCGTACTACTGCTAAAGCCTTTGCCTTCGACCCTAATGTAAAAACCTTTGATGATGTACGTATAGGAATGATATTACCTGGTATAGTAAACAATATTACTGCCTTTGGTTGCTTTGTGGATATCGGTGTTAAAGAAAGTGGATTAGTACACATCTCTCAACTGAAAGATAGTTATGTCTCTGATGTAAATGAAGTAGTTAAACTCCACCAACAAGTGCAAGTAAAAGTTATAGAGAAAGACGAAGTGCGCAAACGTATTTCATTAAGTATGGTGTGGTAATGATTAACAATGGGAACACTCACAATTTGCAGTAGATACAAACGCTATAAAGTACCTCATCAAACACGGTTCGTATTATCAGAATAAAATAAGCCTGTATGAAAAACTTTTCATACAGGCTTATTTCAAATTGCTATTCTGCTCTATATATGTTACTTTTCAGCTGAAAGAAGTGTGTCTAAACGGCGTAGTGTTTCCTCTTTGCCAATCACTTCTATAATATCGAATACGTGAGGTCCTTTGAGTTCACCTACTAAGGCTAAACGCAACGGAGGCATCACTTGTCCGAAGCCTAAGCTTTTAGTTTCCATATATTGTTTTACTGCTTCTTCTAAGGCTACTGAGGTGAAGTTAGATGTGTTTTTAAGTACCTCATTTACTTCTTTTACGATTTCAGGAGTTTGCTCTTTCCATTGTTTTTTGAGTACCTTTTCGTCGTACTGAGCAGGAGCTTCAAAAAAGAATTTGCTAAGTTCCCAAAAATCACTCACAAAGGTAGCACGCTCTTTGATAAGACCAACTACTTTCTCTATCGTAGCCATCGGAACTGTAATGCCTCTTTGGGTAAGGTCTTTTTGGAAAAGGATAGCTAATTCTGCATTAGGCTTCATTTGTAGGTATTGGTGGTTGAACCACTTTATCTTTTCAGGGTCAAAGCGAGCACCTGCCTTATGTACTTTTTCCAAATCGAAGAGTTGCACGAGTTGCTCGATAGTGAAGATTTCTTCATCGGTACCAGGATTCCACCCCAAGAGTGCTAAAAAATTGATAAGTGCTTCGGGGAAATACCCTTCTCCACTAAAACCTTTGAGGGTTTCGCCATTCTCTGTCCAATCCATTGGGAAGACAGGGAAGCCTAATTTGATACCGTCACGCTTGCTGAGCTTACCATTACCCACCGGTTTGAGGATAAGAGGTAAGTGTGCAAAAGCAGGGGCTTGCCAACCAAAAGCACGATAGAGCAAAAGGTGCAATGCCATAGAAGGCAGCCACTCTTCACCGCGTATCACGTGAGTGATTTCCATTAAGTGATCGTCTACGATATTTGCCAAGTGGTAAGTGGGCATTCCGTCGCTTTTAAAGAGCACTTTATCGTCTAAGGTACTTGTATCAATAGTTACTTCACCACGAATCATATCGTTCATTTTTAGCTGTTCGTTATGTGGCATTTTAAAGCGAATCACATACTCATCGCCACGCTCTAAGCGTTGTTGTACTTCTTCTTTGCTAAGTGAAAGTGAGTTTTGCAATGCATCACGTGTAGCCCAATTGTATATAAAGGTCTCTCCTTTGGCTTCTGCTTCCTTGCGAGCTGTATCTAATGCCTCAGCAGTATCAAAAGCGTAGTATGCCCAACCGTTATTGATAAGGGTATCGGCATATTGTTTGTATAACGGTTTACGTTCACTTTGGCGATAAGGGGCGTGTTTGCCTTCTTTGCCTACTCCCTCGTCGTAAGTAAGACCTAACCAATTGAGGGAATTTATGATGTACTGTTCTGCGCCTTCAACATAGCGATTTTGGTCGGTATCTTCTATGCGAAGTAAAAAATCACCGCCGTGCTTTTTGGCGAACAAATAATTAAATAGGGCGGTACGTACGCCTCCGATATGCAATGCTCCCGTAGGACTGGGAGCAAATCTAACTCTAACCATTTATTTTTATAATAATTTTAAATCTTTAATTACTTTGAAAGCTATATCGATGTGGTTTTCGGGGATTACGATAGTAAATTCGTTGGCGGTAGAAATCACCTCGTTCATATTCACTCCCTCCCAAGCCAAACGTTGAAATATAAAATAATAAATGCCCGATACTGAGACGTTTTCTTCGGGAAGTTTTACACTGATAGCTCCTAAATCGGTGAATTTGTGCAAAATGCGTTCCTTCTTAAAGATATTCTCAACAATAGACTCCATTGAGTTACTGACAATAATATTTGCTTCATTTACCCCACGAGTAGTAGCGTAGAAGATATCTCTATTATTTTTGATTTTATTGAGTAGCTGAGCCTGAGCATTCATAAAGGTTTCAGAGGTTAAGAAAGTATAGTCGGTTAAATTTGAACGAACAATAATATCGCCTATATTCTTCAATACTTTTACAATACGATGAGTAGAGCGAAACTCCATATCTACTGAAAGGCGTTTGAGAGCCATAACAATAGCTCCATTGCGCACTTCACGCTGAGTAGTTTCAGCTTGTATATCCTTACGTATGATACGAGCTAAAGAAGTAAGGTTAATAATCCCTTCTGAAAGAGCGGTTTGTAAGAAAGGTTTTGATTTGATATAGTGCTCGACGGCTGATGCTATTGTTTTCATTTGCATTGGATATTATAAATTTATTTAAAAGTGATTGGGGGCATAAATCATTAAAAAGGATAAAAAGCGTCTTCTATGTAGTTTAAGCTAAATTCTGCATTGTTTTTTACGATGGATATAATATCGAATTGTATTTCTACATCTAAGTCTTTTTTCTTTATATAAAAATCGGTAGCTTTCACTAATAGTTCTATCTTTTGCTGATTTACAAAGCTCTCGGGTTCACCATAAGCACTTGAGCTACGTGTTTTTACTTCTGTGATATGCAAAATATTTCCTTTTTGCGAAATGATATCAATCTCGGCGTGTTCAAACCTAAAATTGCGTTCTAAAATAGTATGACCTTTTTCTATTAGGAAGTTTACGGCATCTTGTTCTCCTTCATTTCCTAAATCGTTGTGCATTGCCATAATAAGCGTTGGTTTTATAATTTAACGCCAAAAGTACAAAATATTAATATATGTAACAAAAAAATATTAGTTTTTTTTCATTTCTATAAGTTGAGAGGGACTAAGCTATTTGATATCACAATACTAATTATAGGTAAAAGGTAAAAGGTAAAAGGTAAAACAATGCGAGGTCGTAGCACAACAGGTAGATGAACAAACAAAAGACGGTGCGAGCCGCACGGGCAGATAAAGAAATGACGAACAAAAGACGAACAAAAGACGGTGCGAGCCGCACGAGCAGATAAAGAAAAGACGAACAGTGGTTAAAGGAATAGCGGAGGTAAGGTGGGTAGATTAGGGTAGAAAAAAAGCCCGTAATATGCAGTATTACGGGCTTTTTTAATTTAATTAATTATGAACACAAATTTTATTCCTGAGTATTTAAAGGTTCATTATCATTAGTAGGAACTTCTTCAGTGCTCTCATCGTCATCTTCTTTCATTACCTTAGTAACGGCGGCAATAGAGTCTTTACCTTTGATATTGATGAGTTTTACGCCTTGAGTAGCACGTCCTAAAATACGAAGGGTATCGATTGATAAACGAATAGCAATACCTGATTTATTGATAATCATCAAATCTTCACCTTCTAAAACGCTTTTAATGGCTACTAACTGACCTGTTTTCTCGGTAATAGAAATGGTTTTTACCCCTTTACCACCGCGGTTAGTAATACGATATACGGCTTCGTGTGTTTCGGGGTCATCAATATAGGAACGTTTACCATAACCGTTTTCTGATACTACCAATACAGTCTCTTCGCGTGGGTTTTCAATAGCAATCATACCTACTACCTCATCATTTTCAGTATCTAAGTCGATACCACGAACCCCTTGCGAATTACGCCCTACGGCACGCACTTTGTCTTCGGCAAAACGAATCGCACGACCTGATTTCACGGCTAACATCAACTGGCTACTGCCTGAGGTAAGTTTTGCTTCGATAAGTTCGTCACCTTCTTTAATAGTGATGGCATTGATACCATTCTGGCGTGGACGAGAGTATTCTTTGAGAAGCGTTTTCTTAACAATACCCTTTTTAGTAGCCATAATAAGGTAATTGTTGCTGATGTAGTCTTCATCTTTGAGGTTTTGTACACTCACGAAAGCCTTAATCTTATCATCGGATTCGATATTGATAAGGTTTTGTATAGCACGACCTTTGGCAGTTTTGCTACCTTCTGGTATTTCGTATACACGCATCCAGAAACACTTACCTTTTTGAGTAAAGAATAATAAATATTGGTGATTAGAACTTACAAAGAGGTGTTCTAAGAAATCTTGGTCGCGTGTGGTAGAGGCTTTTTGTCCTACACCGCCACGGCTTTGGGTCTTATATTCACTAAGCTGAGTCCGTTTGATATAGCCTGCGTGTGAAATGGTAATTACCATTTTATCATCAGGAATCATATCTTCTACACTGAATTCGCCCCCTGCGTATTCAATGGTAGAACGACGCTCATCGCCATACTTCTCTTTTATTTCTAGTAGTTCTTCCTTAATAATTTCGGTACGACGTTCTTTGCGAGCTAAGATATCTTCTAAATTGCGTATTTCAGCTAGCTTTTCTTCGTATTCTTCTTTTGTTTGTTGGATAAGAACCTTATTGATACGACGTAGTGCTAACGCCAAGATAGCTTCGGCTTGTACATCGGTAAGGTCGAATTCGGCAATTAAATCTTCTTTAGGTTTATCGTGGAAACGGATAATCTCAATAGCTTTACCCATAGTGTCCTCGGTTGCCATCACCTTCATATACCCTTCTAAAATATGAATACGCTCTTTGGCTTTGCGAAGTTCATAGTCGGTACGCCTATACACTACGTCATAACGGTGTTCTACGAAGTGAAAGATAAGGTCTTTAAGGTTTAACAACTGAGGGCGCCCTTTTACTAAGGCGATGTTATTAACACTAAATGAGGTTTGTAGCTCGGTATGCTTAAAGAGATTGTTGAGCACTACATTAGGCACTGCATCGCGTTTGAGAATATAAACGATATGTATTTTACCACGAGCTGATTCATCGCGTACATCGGTGATACCCTCTAACCTACCTTCTTTTACGAGGTCAGATGTTTTTTTCAAAAGCACAGATGTATCGACTTGATAAGGGACTTCGGTTACTACAATACAATCTTTACCTTTTATTTCTTGAAACTCAGCTTTGGCACGAATGATTACTCGTCCGCGTCCTGTTTTGAAGGCTTCTTTTACGCCTTCATAGCCATAGATAATACCTCCCGTAGGAAAATCAGGAGCTTTGATGTATTTAATGAGTTCATCGATTTCAATATCGTTATTGTCGATATAAGCAATAGTTCCATCGATAACTTCATTAAGGTTATGAGGAGCCATATTGGTAGCCATACCTACTGCGATACCTGCTGAACCGTTCACCAATAGGTTAGGGATGCGTGTAGGGAGTACGATAGGCTCTTCACGAGAGTCGTCATAAGTAAGTTGGTGGTCAACTGTCTCCTTGTCGATATCTGAGAGCATTTCTTCGGAGAATTTACGCATACGGGCTTCGGTATAACGCATTGCGGCAGGGGGGTCACCACCCATTGAACCGAAGTTACCTTGTCCGTCTACAAGCATATAGCGTAAACTCCAATATTGTGCCATACGCACCATAGTATCGTAAACAGCTGTATCGCCGTGAGGGTGGTATTTACCGAGAACCTCACCCACAATAGCAGCCGACTTTTTATAAGGGCGATTGCTGAGCACTCCCATATCGTACATACCGTAAAGTACACGGCGGTGTACAGGTTTTAAACCATCACGAACATCGGGCAATGCACGTGAAACGATTACCGACATCGAATAATCGATATAGGCAGATTTCATTTCATCGCTGATGTCTACAGGAATCAGTTTTTCTCCTTCTGTCATAATATATTAATAGGTATCTGTTATATAAATTAGCGTGCTAAGATACAACCTTTTTTTATATTGGCAATAAAAAAATGTTTGTTTTTTCATCATTAAACTGTAAGTGTTTGATAGTAAGTGTAAAAATAACTTATAAAAAATTAATAGGAAAGAAGAAAAATAGTGCTATAGATTAAGTAAAAGAGCCTCTGATAGGTGAAAATGCGGTGTTATTATCTATGAAATAGTATTTTAAAGTGATTAACTTTATATCATTCATATAAACAAGTTATATGGTGATAAAAATGAATTTATTTGCTACATTTATTGGTATTCATTATTAATTTATTACTTTTGCACTTCAAATTGTTATAAGATGCAAATATCAATCGTTATACCGCTTCTCAACGAACAAGAATCGCTACCTGAACTTTATCAGTGGCTACACAAAGTACTCACTGAACACCGTTATTCTTATGAAATTATCTTTGTAGACGATGGTAGTATTGATAATTCTTGGCAGGTAATCAAAGAGTTATCGGGTAAAGATACTAATGTACAGGGTATTCGTTTTTTACGCAATTATGGCAAATCACAAGCACTGCACGCAGGATTCAGACAAGCACAAGGTGAAGTGGTGATTACTATGGACGCCGACCTGCAAGACAGTCCAGATGAGATTCCTGCTCTTTATAATATGATTACCCAAGAGGGGTATGACCTTGTATCGGGTTGGAAGAAAAAACGTTATGATTCGGTATTGGCAAAAAATCTGCCTTCTAAACTCTTCAACTGGGCAGCGCGCAAAACCTCTGGTCTCACCCTCCACGATTTCAACTGCGGACTTAAAGCCTACAAACAAGAGGTTGTAAAGAATGTTGAAGTATCAGGTGAGATGCATCGCTATATTCCTGTATTGGCAAAGAACGCTGGTTTCAACCGCATTACCGAGAAAGTTGTACAACACCAAGCCCGCAAATACGGTGTGACTAAATTCGGTATGAATAGGTTTATCAATGGTTTTTTAGACCTTATCACCATTAGTTTTCTATCCCATTTCGGTAAACGCCCGATGCACTTCTTTGGAGCATTGGGAGTACTGATGTTTTTTATAGGTTTTTTGTTTTCGGCTTACCTTGGTATTGATAAATTATTTATCAATCCACACGGTCGCCTTATTGCTGATAGACCTCAGTTTTACCTTGCCCTTACCACTATGATTATCGGCACACAACTATTTATTGCAGGCTTTCTGGGAGAAATTATTTTAAAGACTAAAAGTAACGAAGAGAGATATAAAATTAGGGAATTAACAAATTAGTAAATTAGCAAATTAGTAGATAATATAACAGTAATGGAACATCAATTAAAAATATTTAATTCCTTAACAGGAGAAAAAGAAGTGTTTGTACCCTTACACGAAAACAATGTAGGAATGTACGTATGTGGCCCTACTGTATACAGCAATGTGCATTTAGGCAATGTGCGCACCTTTATGTCGTTTGATTTTGTGTATCGTGCGCTTAAATTCTTAGGTTACAAAGTGCGCTATGTACGCAATATTACCGATGCAGGTCACCTTACAGATGATGGTGATGTGAACAACGACCGCTTTGTAAAACAATCACGTCTCGAAAAACTCGAACCTATGGAAATTGTACAGAAATACACTGTAGATTTCCACAAAGTATTAGAGATATTTAATTTACTGCCTCCTACTATTGAGCCTACCGCTACAGGGCATATATTGGAGCAAATACAGCTTACCGAAAAACTCTTAAAAGACGGATTCGCTTATGAAAGCAATGGTTCTGTATACTTCGATGTACTTGAATACAACAAACGCGGGCTCAATTATGGGGAGCTCTCTCGACGCAATATAGAAGAGCTCTTTGCCAATACTCGTGATTTAGATGGGCAAGGTGAAAAACGCAATCCTCAGGACTTTGCGCTCTGGAAGAAAGCTTCTCCTGCCCACATTATGCGTTGGGCATCACCTTGGGGCGACGGCTTCCCAGGTTGGCACTTAGAATGTACGGTGATGAGTACCAAATACCTCGGTAACCAATTTGACATTCACGGAGGCGGTATGGACTTAAAGTTTCCACACCACGAATGCGAAATTGCACAAGGTAAAGCAGGTCATGGCGAAAGTCCAGTACGCTACTGGATGCACGCCAATATGCTCACAATGAACGGGCAACGTATGAGTAAATCTACTGGTAACTATATATTGCCTATGCAACTCATCAGCGGAGAGAATACTTTTTTTGAGAAACCTTTTGCTCCTGCTGTTATTCGCTTTTGCTTTATGCAAGCACACTACCGTAGTGTACTTGACATTTCTAACGAAGCTATGCTCGCTGCCGAAAAAGGCTTTAATAGACTTATGGAAGCGATGAAGATATTGAATGAACTTACTACTGATACAGAGCTCCCAACTTCGCTCCCTATAGCCGAATGGAAACAAAAATGCTACGATGCATTGTTAGACGATTTCAATTCACCTATACTCATAGCCCATCTTTTTGAAGCTGTAAAGTGGATATTCCAAGTAAAAAACGGCGAAGAAAAGATTTCAGTAACAGAACTCAAGGAATTGAAAGAACTGATGAATGCTTTTGTTTTTGATGTATTGGGGTTACAAAGTGAGCAACAAACGGCTAATAACAACGACAAGCTCGACGGCGTGCTCCAGTTGCTTATCAATATGCGAATGGAAGCTCGTGCCAATAAAGACTGGGTGCTTTCTGATAAAATTCGTGATGAACTCCTTGCATTGGGTATTCAGCTCAAAGACGGTAAGGAAGGAACGAGTTATAGTGTAAATTAAAACAACTGTTGCGGTTCAAACAAAGAGCTTAGTAGTACTTAATTCAGAGAATGTAGAGATTCGTCTTTATGGTGATTATTAGGTGTTTAATAATTTGATTTATGAACCAAATTATCTATGCTTTTAAGTTCTTAGAATGCTGTATAAAAAGGTACTATAAAGAAATGTTAAATTTATTTGTGTAATTTGTAAAAAAGAAATACTTTTGCAGGGTCAAAACTGAAATTATAATAATTATTCATTAACAAAAATGAGAACACATATCAGAAAAGAAGTTTCATCAATCGCTCATCAGCCTGCTGGCTCCGTTGAGGAAACCCGTTTCGAGAAAATCCACAACATCGTTTTCTCGAACTCCGTAACCGCTTCAATTAGTGTGGCACACGAAATCGCCGACCTTATCAAAAAGAAACAAGCCGAAGGCAAAAAATGCATATTAGGCTTAGCCACTGGCTCCTCTCCAGTAAAAGTTTACGACGAACTCGTGCGTATGCACAAAGAAGAAGGTCTTAGCTTCAAAAACGTAATTACCTTCAACTTAGACGAGTATTATCCAATGGAAAAACAGGATATACAAAGTTATTGGTACTTTATGCACGAGCACCTCTTCAACCATATTGATATTCCTAAGGAAAATATCAATATCCCTGACGGAACAGTACCTCACGACGAATTAGAAGCTTATTGTGCTAATTACGACAAAAAAATCGAAGAATGTGGCGGACTTGATTTCCAACTACTCGGTATCGGTCGTACCGGTCACATCGGCTTCAACGAACCTGGTTCTAACCGCAATTCTGGTACCCGCATCATCACTCTAGACCACATCACTCGTTCCGATGCTGCCGAAACCTTCCACGGTATCGATAATGTGCCTCGCCAAGCCATTACAATGGGTATCCGCACAGTGTTAAAAGCACACCGCATCGTATTGCTCGCTTGGGGTAGCAGTAAAGCCTCTATCGTAGCCAAAGCTGTAGAAGGCGATATCACTGCCGAAGTACCTTCAAGCTACCTCCAACTTCACGAAAACGCTACTTTTGTATTAGACGAAGAAGCTTCTGCCGATCTTACTCGTATCAAAACCCCTTGGCTCGTTACCGATGTTCAATGGGATGAAGACCTCAAAGCTAAAGCTATTGTTTGGCTTTGCGAACACTTGGGTAAAACAATCCTCAAACTTACAGATTCTGATTACAACGAGTACGGTATGTCCAAACTCTTGGCAGAATCAGGTCCTGCTTACGATTTGAACATTGCTATGTTCAACCGCTTGCAACACACCATTACTGGATGGCCAGGAGGTAAACCTAATGCCGATGATACAAACCGCCCCGAACGTGAACATCCTCATAAAAAACGCGTGATCATCTTCAGTCCTCACCCCGATGACGACGTGATTTCTATGGGAGGTACTTTCGACCGCTTAGTTTCTCAAGGTCACGAAGTACATATTGCTTACCAAACTTCCGGTAACTTTGCCGTATCTGACCACGAAGCGCTTAAATTCGCCGAAGTATTCAAAGATATAGCCAAAGAAAATAAAACTGAAGTAGCTGTAATCAACGAGATTATTAGCAACATCACCAACAAAAAATCCAACGAAATTGATAGTCTTCTCGTACGCCAACTCAAAGGTAACATCCGTCGCCACGAATCATTGGCAGCTACACGCTACGAAGGTGTGCCTGATAAACACGTACACTTCCTCAACTTACCTTTCTACGAAACAGGTGGTGTGAAAAAGAACCCTATAGGCGAAGCCGATATCAAAATCATTATGGATTTGATTGAAGAAGTAAAACCTCACCAAATCTATGCTGCTGGTGACCTCGCCGATCCTCACGGAACTCACAAAGTATGTCTCGATGCTATCTTTGCTGCTTTGAAAAACTTAAAACACAAAGATTATATGAAAGACTGCTGGGTATGGTTGTACCGCGGTGCTTGGCACGAATGGGATATCCACGAAATAGAAATGGCTGTACCTATGAGCCCCGCACAAGTACTCAAAAAACGTCAAGCCATCTTCTTCCACCAATCTCAAAAAGACGGTGCTATGTTTCAAGGAGATGACTTGCGCGAATTCTGGCAACGCGCAGAAGCTCGTAACAGCGAAACCGCTCGTCGCTACCGCAATTTAGGCTTCGCTGACTATGCCGCTATCGAGGCTTTCAAACGTTACTTCTTCTAAGAATTTGATAGGTTTTTATAGAAGTAACTTTTCTAAAAAGTTTTAAAAGATTGTTATCAATCTAAAAAATAATGAGGCTATCTGACAGATAGCCTCATTTTATTCGGTGTTTTATCACAAATCTTGATATAATGGACAAAATTGAAATTGGAAAATCCCATCAACTTTTATTTTCCAATGATTTTGATACAGAATCTATTATTTCTTTTATTCTTTGAGATGAAAGTATTCCTTTTCCTTTTTTCTCCATTTCTTCTAATTCTTCGATAATTGCTTTAAAAGAGTGAAGTATTTGATTCAGCTTGTTAATATCCCCAAAAATTTCAATGTATACATAAGTTTTAGCAATTATTCTTATTTCAAAATCTATCCAATCCTCATCATTATCTCTGCCCAAAGGCTCGCTTGCTTTTAAAAAATCGCCATAATTACTTATATCAGCCCTTAAAATCCAGCCAGGATTATCTAACATACCAATAGAAATACCCTGCTCGTGTTCCCAGTCGCCGTCAATTTGAGTTTTTGTCCAGTCTTGTAACCAATCTACTATACTGTGCATATCTTATTCTTTACAACTATTTCTATTTTTAAATCGTTCATTATTTGGAAATTCATCATCATTAGGTTCTCGAACATCTCCATTTTTAAAATTTACGTGAGGAGTAGAAATTATCCGTTACACAACTTGCTTAATAATATTTCTTCTTTTATACATCACCTCATTATTTCAATAATTTGAAGCTGCTTGAAATCTATAGTTACTTTTTGACCGTTTGCAAAAACAAATTCATATGTATATATTTCTTTTGATTTAAATAAAAATTGATGAATAATCAGATCATTATTTTTAAATGTTTTGTCATCTGTTTTAAAGCTGATATTTATAATATTCTTAAACATAAATTTATAACACCTGTCTCGGTAAGGAGATAAAAAACTTATAAGCAGTTTATCTTTATTCTTTGATATATTAAATTTAAATTCGGTCAAAACAGCATCGTGAAGAGTTTCTTGTGTGTTAAATAAATATCTTTTAGAATCCAATACAAAATGTTTTATCGATTCTGGTATTTCTTTTTCTTTTTTATGAAGAAATTCAAAATAATCGTCAAAATACCATATATTCTTTTTCTTTTTTATCTTTGCCATAATCATTTATTACATAGTTTTTTCACCTTTTTCATAACTGCTGCAGGTAATTCCGGTGAAGAAGTATGACCTCTAATTCACTATCTCTAATACATTACTTTTATCTGATTAACCATTTTATACCCTTGGTTAATTCTATTATTTGAATTGCAACGTTTTTTTTCTCTGCCATAGTAAGATTTATATTTTTATTGATGTTTACTATATCCTCAACATATATTACCATATCGTAATCTTTTGATGCAAGCATTTCCGTATTGACTTTAAATATATTTCCACTTTCGTCAGTATAGAGAAGCCCTGCACGCCCAGTAAACTGTATTGTTCTTTTATTTTTATTCACTTTTTATCATCCTTATGATTTGCACTTGACTCTATGATACTTGATTGGAACTCCATTTTCTTTTAAAATTTTCATTTCCAAGCTATTCCAAATACTTTTTTTTCTTCTGATATTTAGAACTATCTATAAAAACATCTACGTGTGTTATTTTACCTAATTTATAATCCTTTACCGCATTATAAGCAAAATCACTTGATGCTTGTTTCCAAACGGGTTTTCCTTTTGTTTCCCAATTTGCATTTGTCCACTCTCCAGATGAGAATTTTTCATTAGTCAAATCTTCCAATAAATATCCCCTGGGAGTCATTTCTAATGTAGTTCGTCCATGATTATTTTTGGCAAACTGTTCAGCCGCAATTTTAGCATTACTACCACCAGACCAAAATACATTTAAGCCAAAAACGTCCACCCAACTATTACTATCGTGAACGTAGGCATATAGCGTCGGGTTATTTCCCGCCAACCCTATCGGGTCTTGGCTGATGTAACAGCCTGTCTCTGAATTATACCATCTGTACCTGTTGTAGTAAAGTCCTTCTAATTCACTATCTTCTATCTGCCCAACTTGCCTGAACGGTATGAAAGTCCGTTCGCCTTTTACATTTTTCAGCCTGCCGTAAATGTCATAATCGGCACTCCAAACAAGTTCGCCATTGTCATCTATCGAACGTATAGGTCTACCTATATGGTCGGTTATTATGCTGTACGATTTACCGTTTGCAAGCTTCGCCGTCGGGGTAAATCCTTCAAATATCCACATCGTTATTTCATCTCCTCGTTTTCCCTCCCTTTTTATTTCGTGCAAAGGTACGTTTTTATCCCAAATGTACAAAAATTCCCGGCTGCCGTAGCTCTTACAGATACGTCTGCCTTACTCCTCTTGCTTCCATAAAGATTCTATGGTATACAATTTAGCTACTTCAGGATAGATATCATAACAAGAGTTTATAAATTCTTCAATTTTTGAGGTTACCTCTTTAATAGTTCCAATCAAAGCAAATTCTCGGAAGACTTTACCATCAGAGGGATATAGCCATCCTTCTATATTTATTATCTCTTTATTAACGGTATACATTAATTCAATATCTATTAAGTCAACATCTTTTTCATTGAGATAAGTATTGTATAGAAGAAATTCTAGATATTTAACCTGTATTGTTCGTCCTTTTTCATCTATCTCTTCCCTATTTATAATTTCAATATTTTTAATTTCCTTATTAAATTTGAATTTCTCTATACCTTTTCTAAAAAATTCTTCTAATAATAGGTCTAATTTATTTATAATCATTGATTATTTCCTTTTAATACATGATTTTGCTACTTTCTTAAGAGTCTTAGTATATTCGTGTTCTTTTTCAGAACCTCTTGTTTCTGCCCATTCGGTTAGTTTTGTATAGTCTGTATCATTTTCAGGCCTTATAGAAACATGTTTACCATAATCATTTACAGCTTCTAAACCTGTTCCCTCTAACTTACTTACATCAATAGATAAATATTTAGTATCTACTGGTACTTCTAAAGAAGCTGATAGTCCTGACGATGTATCTTTTTTAGGACGAGGTGTGAGATTATTTCCAGTAAGTGAACCTGTCCTATAAACTGTCCCTTCTGTAAGTTTAACTTCATCTAGCCCAAATACATCAACTTCCGTATTCAAATTTTTTACGAAAGCGTATAATGTAGGATTATTTCCCGCCAACCCTATCGGGTCTTGACTTATGTAGCAGCCTGTCTCTGAATTATACCATCTGTACCTATTATAATATAATTTTTCTATTATAAGTTCTTCTTGATACCCTCTGGACTTCAATTCTACCCCTCCAAACCTCAATTTTACTCCTTTGGACTTCAATTTTACTCCTTCGGACTTCAATTTTACCTCTCCAGACTTCAATTCTACCTCTCCGAACCTCAAATGCACCACAACGGAGCATTACAAGACTGCAACGGAGCATTACAAGACCGCAACGGAGTATTACAAGACTGCGACGGAGGGCTTCTGAAGTGGTAATTTGGTGTAAAATTATCCTATGGAGGACTAAAAAACACCTACGGAGGGCTAAAAAAGAGGTTCGTACTACTAAAAAACTCCATCGGAGTTGTTTTATAGCGGTTCCGATGGAGAGCAAAAAAAGAAAACAAATACTTTATACTTCTTTAGAGGAGTCTTTATCTCTATTTTTGGTAAAAAACTGCTTGAGGTCTTTATACTTCTTTTCAAAATTAGGGTCGAGAGTACCTGCTTTGTAAGAAGCGAACGAATAATCGGTGAGGGCTGCCTGATAATTGTCGTTGTCGTGCATTATCTTGGCGTTATAAAGCCCGATGTTTAGCCTTTCTAAAACGGCAACAATGGCTTCCAACCGCTGGCGTGAAACATAGTCCTTTTCGAACTCTTCCCAGTTCACTTCGGGGGCTTGCAGTTCGGGCTGATTCTTGTGATAATCGTATGTTTTATTCACAAGTAGCTTGTTTTGCTCGTTTACCCTGCCATACTTTTTTCTTTCTTCAGGAGAAAGATTCTTCAAGTATTTTTCACAGATTTGCTTCATAGAAGTGAGAGCCTCTTGAATTTTTGTGTACTCCTCATCAGTGAGGTGCTGATTATTATAATTAGTAACAGACATAGTTATATAATTTTAAAAATTTATGCGACAAAGATAGAGAATTATTTTTAGCTCGCCAAAAAAAGTATAAAAATATTTATTCTTTGAGAAAAAGAATTTTGTTAAGTTAGTATGCTAATAAAGGTAGTTAAAATAAAAGCATTGATGAAGTCGATAAAGAAAGCCCCTACCATTGGCACTATCAAGAAGGCTTTGTGTGAAGGTCCAAAACGCTCGGTTACCGACTGCATATTGGCGACTGCCGTAGGGGTGGCACCCATACCAAAACCACAGTGTCCTGCTGAGAGTACAGCAGCATCGTAGTTGCTACCCATCAGGCGAAAAGTAACAAAATAGGCATAAGAGCACATCACAAAGGTTTGCACTGCCAAAATAATGAGCATCGGGAGGGCTAAATCAAGCAATTGCCACAGTTTGAGGTTTAAGAGTGCAATGCCTAAAAACAAACTCAGAGAAGCGTTACCAAACACATCGATAGCGCGGTCGAACATATTTACACTAAAGCCTCTGGTAAGCACATTGCGCAAGAGTACCCCAAAGAACAATGCCCATACAAACTGAGGAATAGTGAATCTCTCTGGAAAGAAGGCAGTTACTGTGGGTGATACCATTATAGCTGAAAACGATAGGCAAGCGGCAAATAGTGCCATTGTTTCTATCGCTGATTTAGAAGTGATGAGGCGTTGTTTAATTGCATTTTCAAAAACTTCTACTACGTTATCGGCTACGGTGTCAGTACTTTGTTTTTCAGTAATAGGCTTTTTTCCTATATTGTTCACTAACTTGCGTGCTATGGGACCACCAATAAGTCCGCCGAGTACCAACCCGAAGGTAGCCGAAGCCATTCCTAGGTCAGTAGCTCCCTTTATACCGTAGTCGGTTTCTAATATTTTACCCCAAGCACCTGCCGTTCCGTGTCCGCCAGTAAGTGTTATAGAGCCCGTGATGAGTCCCATAACAGGGTTTTGCCCCAAGGCACTTGCTAAGCCCACCCCCACAGAGTTCTGTACTACAATAAAGAGGGCGACCACCCCCAGGAAAATAATCAGCCCTCTACCACCAGCTTTTAGTCGAGAGAAATCGGCACTCAAACCTATGGACGAAAAGAAAAATAGCATAAAAGCATCTTGCAAGCTGTTATTGAACTCTAAGGAAATGCCTGTGGTAGTATACAGCAGATAGATAAATACTGCTGCTAACAATCCGCCCGCTACAGGTTCGGGTATATTGAAGTTTCTTAAAAATTTGATTTTATGCACTAATAGTCGCCCTACGAGCAACACTATTGTAGCGACTATCAGGGTGTAATAAGGGTTGATGATAATGGTTTTCATATCCATAATAAGCGAGATATAGATTTAATGAGGGGCTAAAAGTACAAAAGATTATTTTACTGAAGAAATAAATAAACAAAAAAAACTGTAAGTAATGAATGTTTACTATCTTTACTCTTAATTTAAAACGATAGCTTGTGATAGAACTAATTAGTTTTCTTCTTATGCTTATAGAGGCGTTTCTGCTATTCATTTATTTTGTTTATGTAGAAATAGATAGTTTTGTTAGGAAGAAAAGATAAAAAGTATTACTTTTGTCGCTCAAAAAGAATAACACTCATTTACCGATGAAAAAATATATTGATACAGGAAAAAAAGACACCCGAAGTGGTTTCGGGGCAGGACTTGCTGAGTTAGGACGCAACAACCCTAATGTAGTTGCTCTTTGTGCCGATTTGATTGGCTCATTGAAGATGGAAAAATTTATCGAGGAGAACCCTACGCGCTTCTTTCAAATAGGTATTGCTGAGGCAAATATGATGGGTATTGCCGCTGGGCTTGCTATTGGGGGTAAAATACCTTTTACAGGCACCTTTGCAGCTTTCTCTACAGGGCGTGTGTATGACCAAATACGTCAATCGATAGCTTATTCAAATAAAAACGTAAAAATTTGTGCCTCTCACGCTGGGCTTACTCTCGGAGAAGATGGAGCTACCCATCAAATATTAGAAGATATTGGTTTGATGAAAATGCTTCCTAATATGGTAGTTATCAATCCTTGTGATTACAATCAAACGAAAGCTGCTACTATTGCTATTGCTGATTATGTAGGTCCTGTTTACCTGCGTTTCGGTCGTCCTACGGTAGCAAATTTTACTCCTGAAGACCAAACCTTTGAAATAGGAAAAGGTATTTTGTTAAACGAAGGGAAGGACGTTACTATTATCGCTACAGGGCATTTGGTATGGGAAGCTCTTTTGGCTTGTGAGGAATTGGAGCAAAAAGGTATTTCAGCAGAAGTTATCGATATCCACACTATTAAACCGTTAGACGAAGAGCTTATTCTTACTTCAGTAAAGAAGACTAAAGCAGTAGTAACTTGTGAAGAGCATAATTACTATGGTGGATTAGGTGAGAGCATAGCTCGTGTGCTTACACAGCGTTATCCTGTTCCACAGGAATTTGTGGCTGTAAACGACACTTTTGGTGAAAGTGGAACTCCCGCTCAGCTAATGCAAAAGTACGGTTTAGACAAAGAAGGTATTTTGAAAGCTGTTGAGAAGGTACTCAAAAGAAAAATGACCCATTAAGTAAAAGTTAAACTTCAATACATTATTTATAAAACTAATAAAAGCAAATTATTTATGATAGATTATTTACAAACCAAGAATCCTTATTTTAATGCTTCTGGACTTACCTCATCAGAGGCTAACTATGTATGTGAGCGTATCAAAGAACGACTTAAACCCATTCAAGACCTTGTTAATACTATTGAAACTCATACTTCAAGTATTGATGGGGAACCTTTGGATAACTTTGAGAAGGTAGATGATATCGGAGAAAAGCTCACTGAAATAGGGTCGCTATATGCAATCTCAGCTTATTTGCGTACGGCAATTAAGGAGAAGGAAGCCCGATTAGATGTGCTAGCAAAAAAGCTAACCAATATACAACTTGAAGCAGAAGCTGAAGTAAAACCAATTGACTATGAACACCTCAATCGGCTTAGAGAGGTTACCATAGAGGATTACCTCAAAACTTTATCACTTGAAGAAGTAGTACGATATAAGGAAGCTGAAGCTAAAGCAGCCCACATCGGGAAGTATATTCATAATTTTGATGAAGTACGAGCAAATCTCACTAAGAAAGAACTTATTACCTTAAAACAAGTAGGTGAGCAGGTATTTAAAGTAAAGAATGTACCCTTGTATGACCTCGCTGATCTACAAGAATTGCAAGAACAGCTATTAGCTCAGCATCGCGAGGTTGAAAGTGAAGTAAACTTTTATAAGGCTCAGTTTCGTACGTTCCAGAATAACGCTCAATTGCAATATGAACAAGAACTTCAAAAGTTGCAACAAGAACGTCAGAAAAAGGTAACTGCTCTGGTTGTAGAAAAAACATCCGAATTGATGAAAATAAAGGAAACGGTTGCAGGTTTTAGAATCGTAGTGCCTAACAGTTATAAAAGTACTATTGAACACCTTTTAAAGAAATAGGGGTTGGTGCGGTGTAAAATAGTTGACCTATAACAGATTTACATCATACCAATTTAGAAAGCTACAAAACGGATTTTTCATTAGATAGCAAACACACTCATTGACATTTCGCTCTATACCCAAACAGTTTTTAATAAGGGGAATGTGTGTTACCCCCGCTGATGTTTATCACATCATAATTAAAACTTTGCTATAGTCTTTGCCTTTGTGGGTATAGAGGTCTTGAACTTAAACATTGCCATCGACTGCGTTCCGTTTTGTAGCTTTCACTTTTATAAAAGGATAATAAGTTGTTTATGTTTCGATAAAACCATATAATTCACAATACAATATGATAGAAGTAACACAACAAAAGATTGAAGAACTCGCTCCTAATGCCGAAGCAGCTAAAAAAGGGCGAGATTTACAAAAGAAAGGAAAATTTACTAATCTAAAAATCAATGCTGAAAAGAACCTTATATGGGGTGAATGTGCAGGAAGTGGTAAAAATCCCTATTATTGCTCAGCTGACTATATAGATAGCCATAACCCAGTGTTTCGTTGCAATTGTCCTAGTCGTCAGTTTCCTTGCAAACACGCTATTGGTTTATTGTATTGCTTTGAGGCAGATAAGAGTCAATTTAGTGAAGGTGAGGTGCCAGAAGATATTACTACTAAGCGTGAAAAGATAGAGAAAAGACAGGAAAAGAAAACTCAAGAAAAAGAGTCTATCAAAGAGAAAGCTGATAAACCTAAGAAGGTAAATAAAACGGCTTTTGTTAAGAAAGTAGACACTCAGCTTATAGGTATTGATACAGCTCAGAAACTTTTGCGCGATATAGTCAGTACAGGACTTTCTTCAATAGATGCTAAATTACGCGCCACCCTTAGAACTCAAATAAAAGAATTAGGCAATTACTATATAGGCGGTATACAAACAGCTTTCAATAACCTACTTTTGTCACTTGAAGAAGTAGAAGAGGAAGAATATACAGAGGTAGTAAATAACTTAAATTATCTTTCAGCTTTACTGAAAAAAGCCTCTGAATATCTAAAAGTCCGCAAAGAGGATCCAGAAGGATTGCCTGAACTATCCTCAGCTATTGAAGAGCAAATAGGCTATGTATGGAAGTTAGTAGAGCTAATGCAATATGGACTTTATGAGGAAAATGCAAGCCTTGTACAGCTTTCGTTTAATAGTTATGACAATGAAGCGCGCAAAGAATATGTAGACGAAGGATTATGGCTTAACCTAACCACAGGCAAGATATTCAAGACGATGAATTATCGTCCTTATAAGGCAGCAAAGTACATCAAGGAAGAGAACACTATGTTTGGTGTTTTACAACTGAAAGACCTATATATTTACCCTGGTGATACAAACCCTCGTATTCGTTGGGAAGCTGACAGTATAACAGAACGCCCTCTACAAAAAACAGACCTTACTACCATTAAGCAATGGGCATCGACTCAGTTTGCTGATACTATCAAGAGTGTAAAGAACACTATAAAAAATCCACTGATGGATAAGCATCCGGTAGTACTTTTGGCACTGCATAAAGCTTATAGAGTAGGGGAGGATTTGGTTGTAGAAGATGCCAATGGTTTTGCTATCACCTTGAAAGATATAGGAGAAGGGGCTGTATCGCCAACGGGCAATCTGAAAGCTTTTTTGCCCTCCAACGCCGAAGGGCTCACCCTCACAGCAATGATGCATAATGATGTAGCCAGCGGACTTTTGTCTGCCCAGCCAATGTCGCTCATTACCCCTGATAAAATTATCCGTTTATTATATTAGCATATTAGATATGAAACCTTTATACGATTTACAACAAGAACTTAATCGTCTGTTTATAGCAGGAAGTAAGTTTGCTAAAAATGACCCTCGCTTGCAGAAGTACATTCCTATACTGAAAAAATTGGGAGAAAAGGCTCCTGTATTTAATAAATTAGCCCAAGAAGTAGAAGCATTGCTACAAGTTGAAAGCCAGCAATCTGCCGAAAAGCTATTAAATGTTTCCACTTTGCTCTATTCGGTGCTCTATACACAAGGTGTTACTATACAAGCAGAAGCTACAAAAGTCCTACAAGAACCTAATGTATCTATAGCCGATGTGAATACAACCTATTCGTATTTACAACTGAAACCTGTATTGCAAGCTCTTACCCAAAGTAACTCAGGACGTTTAGAAGTACTTAAAGACGCTTTTGAACGTGGTATATTTAAAGATTCTCGTACCTTTGGTTATTTGAGCTATGCCTTGGCTGATAAGTATACTGAACTCGCCGATTATGTACTCCAAACTATTATTCCCACTTGTGGTCAAGCAATGCTCCCTTTCCTGCTATCGGATTTTCGTTTAGAGGATAGGACTGAAAATGTACGCCGATTGCGATTATTATATCAGTTAGGGTATACCGAGATGGATAGCCTAACGGATAAGATATTCGGTGAGAGTTTACCTAACCTACAAGCTGAAGCTATTAGCATAATAGCTGAGAGGAAAGATACACAAACAGAAAACTTTATTATGAGTCTTACAGGTGACAAGAATAAGTTGGTACGGGAGGCTTCTTATAAGGCATTAGCAATATTGGGCACACAACGTAGCATTGATAAGTTACTTGCACTTTATGAAACTAATAAAGCAAAAGGAAATGCAAAAGCTTTGGCTGAAGCTATTTCTTTATTAGCAATACCTTCACATTATCAACCTTTTCTTAAAAAGGTATACGAGCAATTTAACATACTACTTTCAATAGAAAAAACAGATAACAATGCAGCAGTAACTAATGCTTTTGAACGTTTTGCTATTGATTTGAATATTTTGGAGAATAAGGATTGTAATGAAGTATATGAGTTCTTATCTGAATTACTACAATCTCAGAAATTCAACAATCTTCGCAGAAGTTTATTTAAGAACACTTATGACCCTATACCTATGAAAATCGTGGGTATTCTCAATAGCTTTGAAGCAGATAAGGTGGTGGCATTCTATGATAAGCATAAGCAATATCTCACTTTTAACAGTGGTTATAATGATTTGTGGATAAACTTTTTTTGGAGAGCTTTTAATAATGATAATTTTAGTAAGGAACAACTATTTGATACATTTAGCACTACACTTGGAAAATCACTTGCAACAGGAAGTATGTTAGAAGCATTTAGTGGAACTAATGGTTATTATACTTATACAATTCGTAAATGTTCAGAGGTGAGAGTAGATAGAATAGACCCTCGTTGGATACCTGTGTTTTATTCATTCCTCCGTAGTCTTAAAAAGCTCCATAACAATTATGCATTAAATACTTTTATTATACTTGATGCCTTAGAAAAAGATGGGAAATCATTAGATGAATGGCTTTTGAAAGCGCTCTCAGAAACTTTTTCAGAAGACACCATATGGTTGTACCACCTTATTTTAAAACGAAACTTACCCAATAAATATGAGCTTGTTTATCACTCATTAGAGAAAATTAAGGCTGGAAATGCTTATTATTTTCTGTATAACCTTTCTGACACAGATTTTTGGAAGCAGTTTCCTAAGGAATACGCACAGAAGTTCAGAATTTTGGCTGAGAAGAATAAGTTAAAGATATTTAAAGAAATAGCAGAAGAGATAGAAAGAGGATAACAAAAAGGGTGTGATATGAAAGCACAAATGAATGGTTAATGATTAATGGTTAGTGATTAGTAGTGAATTAGAATAAAGATTTTTATGCAAAGCTTATAGGATAGACGGTGCGAATTACACGGTCAGTCGTAGCACGACAGGCAGATAATGAAAAGACGAACAAAAGACGAACAAAAGACGAACAAATGACGGTGCGAGCCGCACGGGCAGACGAAGAAAAGACGAAGAAAAGACGAAGAATAAATATATCTAAGATTAACTTGCACTCTATCTAAGATGAAATTTAGTTATTATTTTAGTTACATATAATTTTGTTTAATTGAAAAGTTGTATCTTTGCTGAAACTTTAAATGAAATGAGAACACTCTTTTTACTTGCTTCAACACTTCTTTTTCTCACGGTTGAAGCACAACGCCCTAATATAGTAGTTTTTATAGTAGACGATATGGGATGGGAAGACACTTCTTTGCCTTTTTGGAGTGAACGTGTTCCTAATAACGATATTTATCACACACCTAATATGAAGCGATTGGCTTCGCGAGGGGTGCAGTTTACGCAAGGTTATGCGGCGTCAATTTGTTCGCCCAGCAGAGTGAGTTTACTTACAGGTAGCAATGCGGCGCGCCACCGTGTTACTAACTGGACGTTGCACTACAATACCCCTACCGATGTGGAAGATGCTGTACTCACGCCACCCGATTGGAATGTAAATGGCATTTCACCCATACCTAATGTGTCTCACGCTTATTATGCTAAAACGCTTCCTCAGTTATTAAAAGAAGCTGGCTATTACACTATTTGCATAGGAAAAGCACACTTTGGGGCAACTCAAACCTTAGGGGCTAATCCGTTGAATTTAGGATTTGAGAAGAATATTGCAGGACACGCGGGAGGAGGACCTGCAAGCTATTCAGGGCTTACTAATTTTGGCAATCGTACTGATGGACAACCTTCGTCGGCTTTTGCGATTCCTGACCTCGAAAAATATTGGGGAAAAGATATTTCGGTTACCGAAGCACTTACGTTAGAAGCGCTTGAAACATTAGATAACCGACCTAAAGACTGTCCGTTTTTTCTCTACCTCTCACATTATGCAGTGCATATTCCTATTGAGGAAGATAAGCGTTTCAGTGCTAAATATCAGCATTTAAACCCTATTGAAGCCCGTTATGCCTCGATGATAGAAGCTATGGACAAGAGTTTGGGCGATGTGTTGGATTACCTCAAAGCACATCAGTTAGAAAATGATACTTTTATTTTGTTTTTATCGGACAACGGAGGGCTGAGTACAGTAGGTCGTGGTGGAAAGCCTAATACACATAACTATCCGCTACAAGCAGGTAAAGGCTCGGCTTATGAAGGAGGTGTGCGTATTCCTATGATAGCCTCTTGGCAAGGGCAACTACCCACGAATAAGTGCACGGAGCAACCTGTAATTATAGAAGATGTATTTCCGACGCTTTTGGAAGTGGCGAAGATCAGAGACTATAAAGTACCTCAAAAGGTAGATGGGAAAAGTTTTTTGACAACCTTAAAAGGTAAAAGAGTAGGAGAGGAGCACCGTTGCTTTTATTGGCATTGTCCTAACAATTGGTATACAGTAGAAGGCTATGGTTATGGAGCTTCGAGTGCTATAAGGCAAGACGATTGGAAATTAGTATATATGCACAAAACGGGTGAAAAACAGCTGTTCAATATTAAAGAAGATATAAGCGAAGCTCATAACTTAATTAAGCAGTACCCTTGTAAGGCAAAGCAACTTACAAAAAAAATGCGCCATTACCTCAAAGAAGTAAAGGCGCAGATGCCTATGAATAAAGAGACAGGAAAAATAGTTCCCTTACCTTAATCTTCGTCCTCTAACCCAAGTTCTCTCGCTGATATTTCACGCATTTCTACCTTGCGTATTTTACCCGAGATAGTCATCGGGAACTCTTCTACAAATTTCCAATAATGAGGCACTTTGTAATGAGCAATACGCTCTTTGCAGAAGTCGTGGAGTTCTTCTTCAGTGAGGGTAACCCCTTCTTTAGGTTTGATCCAAGCCATAACTTCTTCACCGTATTTTTTGCTAGGGACACCAATTACTTGCGCGTCCATTACTCCTTTATAGGTATAGAGGAAGTCTTCTATTTCTTTAGGAGAGATATTCTCACCTCCGCGAATAATCAAATCTTTAATGCGACCTGAGATATGAATATAGCCATCCTCGTCCATCATAGCCAAATCGCCAGAGTGCATCCAGCGTTGTTCGTCTATCACCTGCTGTGTAGCCTGCGGACTATTCCAATATTTCAACATTACTGAATAGCCACGGGTACATAGCTCACCGTTCTCACCTCGTTTGACGATAGCTTTGGTCTCAGGATTGATAATCTTAATCTCTAAGTGGTCGTGAATAGTTCCTACCGAGTGGATTTGTTTCTCGAAAGGCGCTCCTATTTTAGTTTGTGTAGAGACAGGTGAAGTTTCTGTCATACCGTAGCAAATAGTTATTTCGTGCATATTCATTTGCTCTTTCACGCGTTTCATAATTTCAGGAGGACACAAAGCTCCTGCCATTACTCCTGTGCGTAAACTTGATAAATCATAAGGTTGTTTGTCTAATACATACAGTTCTGAGATGAACATCGTAGGCACACCATAAAGCGAAGTACATTTTTCTTTCTCTACAGCTTCGAGTGTTTTAGTAGCATCGAAACTGTCATTAGGGATTACCATTGTAGCCCCGTGAACTGTACAAGCGAGATTTCCAATAACCATTCCGAAACAGTGGTAAAAAGGTACAGGAATACACACTCTGTCTTTTTCGGTATAATTCATTCGGATACCGATAAAATAACCGTTATTGAGGATATTGTGGTGAGAAAGTGTAACACCTTTGGGGTTGCCCGTAGTTCCTGAAGTATATTGTATATTTACGGGGTCGTCAAACTGCACTCTCTCTTCAAAAGAAAGTAGTTTTTCGTCAGTGACTTTTTCACCGCGTACTAAGAAATGTTGCCAGCTCTCTCCCCAATACACTTCTTTACGCAAAGTTTCAGTAAACTCACGCGCATCGTCTATCATCTTTTTATAATTACTACTTTTAAACTGAGGGGCAGCAAAGATGTATGATATGCCTGATTGATTGATTACATAAATCAGTTCACTGGTACGATAAGCAGGATTGATATTCACCATTATCGCTCCTATTTTGGCGGTAGCATACTGCAAGAGCGTCCACTCATAGCAATTAGGAGACCAAATACCTACCCTATCGCCTTGTTTAACACCTAAGGCGATAAGCCCTTTGGCTACTGCCGTTACTTGTGCATAAAACTCGGCGTAAGAAACTCTGTAGTTTTGATGTACGGAGATAAGAGCCTCTTTATTAGGGTATTTTTCCACTGTTTTACGAAGGTTCTGGTCGATAGTTTCCCCTATAAGAGAGATATCGGAAGCTCCGTAGGTGTAAGCTAAGTTTTTATTCATAAGGATTATTTTAAGTTATTCTTTTGTTATTTCAGTAAGTCAGGTCGTTTGGCTTTGGTATGTTCATAAGCCATATTTTCCCGCCATTGTTCTATTTTAGGGGTATTGCCACTGGTAAGAATTTCGGGTACTTCCCAACCCTTGTAGTTAGCAGGACGTGTATAGACTGGTGGAGCCAACAAATTATCCTGAAACGAATCGGTAAGGGCTGAGGTTTCATCGGAGAGGACACCAGGGATGAGGCGAATAATTGCATCACAAAGTACCGCTGCGCCTAATTCTCCACCTGAAAGCACATAGTCACCTATGGATATTTCTTTGGTGATAAAGTGGTCGCGTACGCGTTGGTCTACCCCTTTGAAGTGCCCACACAAGATGATAAGATTTCTAGCCAATGACAGTTGGTTAGCCATCTTTTGTTGCAGTGTATCACCATCAGGGGTGAGGAATATTACCTCGTCATAATCTCTTTCAGCTTTGAGAGCTGAAATACACTTATCGATAGGCTCTATCATCAGCACCATACCTGCCCCTCCACCAAACTGATAGTCATCTACTTGTCGGTAGGCATTATTGGCATAGTCGTGTAGATTGTGGAAATGTACTTCTACTAATTGTTTATCAATCGCACGCTTTATAATGGAGTAGCCAAAAGGACTCTCCATTAGTTCAGGAACAACTGATATAATATCAATACGCATCAGTCTAACGATGTTTGTTTATTTCGTCTTGCAACTGGCGACGCACTTTCTGTTCGCGTTCAATAGCTGCTTTGCGATAGCTCTCGTATTCCTCTTGTAATTCTGATAATTGATGAAGAGACTTTCTTGTAACAATATTTCCGTTAGAGTATTTGTAAATATATAGCACTAATAGAACTCCTAAAGCAATAATAATTCCCCACATAATGGTATTGTATAAGCCTTTGGATAGTAAAGCTCCAAACAGATTCATACTATCTTTTTCATTGCGGGTCTGGTCTAAGGTAGTTTGTAAAGAGGCTATATTATCATTTAGTGTCTTAATAGTTTCTTCGTGAGTTTTTACTGTTTCCTTTTCAGCAGCAAGACGTGATTTTATATTATTCACACTGTCTGCCATACTGCGTTGAAAGCTGGCAAGCTTAACTTTGTCAAACATTTTGTAGTTTTGCCAAGACCCTGCTCTGTCTATCATACGTTGGAACTGTTCGGGTAGGCTTGTGGGCTTTGGTTCTTCAGGTTGTACTTCTACAGTAGTTGAAGCAGTTTTCTGCGAATTAAATGAAGTTGTTGTCGCATCTTGTGCTTTAATTGATACAGCAGGAAAGGCACTAAGTGCCATCATTATTATTAGTTTTTTCATATAACTTATATTTTAAATTAATAATTGAGGTTACAATGTTTTCATTATCTTCATAAAATCGTCTACAATGGTAACTCCTTTGTCCTGGTTGTACCATTTTTGTAGTTCTTCTTTGAATTCAGGGGTGAGTTTACCATTCTTAGCCTTCTCTTCTTCTACCATTTTAGTAGCTACTGAGGGACGAGAGCCCCAATGTGCTAACACCTTATCTTCTAAGTCTAAAAACACTACTACAGGAATGGCTTTACCTCCATTGGTAAGAAAAAGATTCATCAGCTCTTCATTCTCATCTCTAAAAACAAGTTTCATAGTGATTTTAGGGTTGAGGGTCGCTATTTTATGTACTACGGGTACAATTTGAGCCGCATCAGCACACCAACTTTCGGTAATCACTAATAAACAAACACTCTTAGGGTAGTTTGCAAAGAATTGAGCCTTATCTTCAGGTATTTCTATGGTCTTATCTAAACGTTTGTAGCGTTTTTGGTTTAAAGCAGTGTAATATATGCGTTCTTCGGTTTGTTCTTCTCCGCTCGATTTTCCTTCTGTTGCATACTTGTCTATCAGGTTGCGATAGGTCTCGTAAGAAATAGCTTTTAGGAGACTATTGCGAATGATTTGTGTTGTATCCATATTCAATTAATTAACAATTAAAAGGTAAGGCACGAGCTACAAGCTCGCACCTGCTTTTGTAATTTAAGAAGCTATTTGCAAAGCTGATTTGTTCAGTTTTTCCTCAGCGTATTCTTTGGTTATTGTCAGTTCTTTTACGCCTGAATTAGGAAGCTCAAACATCGCATCAGTGAGTATATTCTCGCATAGTGAACGCAAACCACGTGCACCGAGTTTATACTCTAAGGCTTTCTCAACGATAAAGTCGAGTGCTTCTTCTGTTATATCAAATTTAATGCCATCCATCTCAAAGAGTTTTTTATACTGTTTGATGATAGCGTTCTTAGGTTCGGTAAGAATCATACGCAAAGTGTGTTTATCTAATGGATTCATATAGGTAAGCACCGGCAAACGACCTATAATCTCGGGTATCAAACCGAAGTCTTTTAGGTCTTTGGGTATGATGTATTGCACCAAGTTTTTCCTATCTACTTGTGTATTTTTAGACGAATTGTAACCCACCGCTTGCATATTCAGGCGTTTAGAAATAACACGCTCAATGCCGTCGAAAGCTCCTCCGGCAATAAACAAGATGTGTTCGGTGTTTACTTCTATATACTTCTGATCGGGGTGCTTGCGTCCGCCCTTGGGAGGTACGTTCACCACAGAGCCTTCGAGGAGTTTTAGCAGTGCTTGCTGTACCCCTTCGCCCGATACGTCACGAGTGATAGAGGGATTGTCGCTCTTGCGAGCAATCTTGTCGATTTCGTCTATGAACACGATGCCTCTTTCAGCTTTTTCCACATCGTAGTCAGCAGCTTGTAACAGGCGTGAGAGAATACTCTCTACATCTTCACCTACATAGCCTGCCTCAGTAAGTACTGTAGCGTCTACAATGGCAATAGGTACATTTAGCATCTTAGCAATGGTGCGTGCTACTAAGGTTTTACCTGTACCCGTTTCGCCTACCATTATCACGTTACTCTTTTGTATTTCCACTTCATCGTCGGCATCGGGTTGTTGCAAACGCTTGTAGTGATTGTATACCGCCACTGAGAGTATTTTTTTAGTAAAGTCCTGACCTATTACATACTGGTCGAGGAATTTTTTAATCTCTTGTGGGGTTTTCAGGGTCATATCACCCGATACTACAGGCTTACCTTTTTGAGCTTTAGTACCGAATGCCTCTTCTATAATGATATTAGCTTGTTCAACGCAATAGTTGCATATATTACCAGCCATACCGCGAATTAGCATCTCGGTTTCGGGTTCTGCACGACCGCAGAATGAACAATATTCTACTTCTTTTTTAGCCATTATTTTCTTTCTAACACTTCGTCTATCATACCATACTCTTTAGCTTCGCGTGCTATCATCCAGTAGTCACGTTCTGAGTCTTTATACACTTTAGCAAAAGGTTGCTTAGAGTGCTTGGCAATGATTTCGTAGAGTTCGTTTTTGAGTTTCAACATTTCTTTTAGATTTATTTCCATATCGCTGGCTACCCCTTGTGCACCTCCCGAAGGTTGGTGAATCATCACACGAGAGTGTGGCAATGCCGAGCGTTTGCCCTCAGTTCCAGCACATAGCAATACGGCAGCCATCGAAGCAGCAATACCGGTGCAGATAGTAGCCACATCAGGTTTTATAAACTGCATCGTATCATAAATACCTAATCCGGCATACACGCTACCCCCTGGCGAATTGATATAGATTTGAATATCTTTAGCGCTATCCACACTTTCCAAGAAAAGCAATTGCGCAGTAACAATATTCGCTACTTGGTCATTTACATCGGTGCCCAAGAAGATGATTCTATCCATCATCAAGCGCGAAAATACGTCCATTTGGGCTACATTCAGCTGGCGTTCTTCCATAATGTAAGGAGTCATACTGCCGATAATCTTATCGTAGTAAAGACTATTTACACCGTGCTGTTTAGTAGCATATTTTTTAAATTCGTCTGATAAATTCACTTTTTTAATGATTAATTGTTAATAATTAAAGGTTATCTTTTTAGGAAGTATGGTTAGAATAATGATTAACAGACTTCTACAAAATATCAAACTTTGTCTAAGTGTAGCTGTTTTTACCTTTTATCTCTTACCTTTTACCTAAAAAGGGTAGTCCAAAATTGCCAAAGTAAGATACAGAAATGGTATTTATCATTAGCAATTTTGGACTGGTTTTTTATGTTTTTTGTGAAGTTCTATTCAGGGAAAGCTAACTTTACAAATTCATCGAAAGTAACTTTCTTTACATCAGTATTTACATTTTCTTTGTAAAACTCAATGAGTTTCTTAAATACCAATTGTTGCTGAATGCGTTGTACTTCTTCTCGGTTTTGTAATACACGGTCTACAATGCCGTCTACATAACTATCGTCATCGGTAGGCATACCGTATTGAGATAACTGTGCTTTGATATAAGTGCGCGCAAAGTCTTTTAACTCTTCAAATTTAGGGTGCAAGTTATTATCTTCCATTACCTTGCCTTCGATAAGCTGATAACGCAATCCTTTTTCTGAATGCTCATATTCTTTTTCAGCTTCTTGCTCAGTAAGTTCTTTTTCACCAGCGGTGCGCAACCATTTTTTAAGGAAAGCAACAGGGAGGTCAAACTGAGTATTGTCTACCAAATAATCGGTAACAGTGTTTAAGAAATGCTGGTCGGCTTGCTCATTGTATTGTTGTTGAGCACCTTCTCTTATCTTGTTGCGTAATTGCTCTTCGGTGGTAACAGAACCATCAGGGAAAAGTTTATTAAACAATTCTTGGTTTAAAGCAGCTTTTTCGCGTTCATTCACTTCTTCCAGCGTAAAAGTAACTTCTACATCTAAGTGATGAGCTTCGTCGTGCGATACTTTTAAGTAGTGCATTAAGCTGTGTGCATCTTTGAACAACCCTTTAGTTTGCAACTGAAATTGGTCACCTATCTTTTTGCCCACAAACTCTTTGTGCACAGCATTGCTGAGTTCTTCTAAGGTGAAAGTAGCTTGTGAGTCAATACCTTTTTCCTCGTTAAAGAAAGTACCAGTCACTTCAAGACTGTCATCATCTATAACTTCGCCTTTGGCAACGAGTTTGCCAAATTGTTTCTGAATGCGTTCTATTTGTTTGTCGATTTGGTCATCAGTAACGGTAATTTCGTAGCGAACGATTCCTTTTTTAGGTTGCAAGTTTACTTCGATAGCAGGAGCCAAGCCTATTTCAAACTCAAAAGTAAAGTCATCGGTATCTAAGTCGATGTCTTTTTTCTCTTTGGGGAGAGGGTTACCTAAAATATTGAGTTTTTCATCGCCTATGTATTTGTATAACGAGTCTTGTAACACTCGGTTGATTTCGTCAAACTTCACAGCTTTTCCATACTGTCTTTTAATCATACCAGCAGGTACGTGACCCTTTCTAAATCCAGGAATAGAAGCAGTTTTTCTGTAATCGTTTAGTACTTTCTCTACTTTATCGGCGTAGTCGTTTTTTTCAATAGCTATCTTAATGACAGCATTCAAAGCATCTACTTGCTCTCTGTTTATATTCATTTTTTAAAAAATATTAATCCAAATTTTTCAGTTTGCAAAAGTAGTACATTTTTTTTATATAGCAAAACTTTATGCTAATTCTTATATTTTAAAAGCATCAATTTTACTTTTTTCTTCACCCTAAATTTTTAATCATTTTCATCTCACAATATTCTTTGCGTTGCTACATTCCTCAGAGAGGAAGTTTGCTCCAGCTCAGTATGTGAATAGGGAGAGGTTTCTTTTACCTTATCTTCATTCATTGTTCGTCATTTGTTCATCTGCCCGTGCGACTCGTACCGTCTTTTCTTCGTCTTTTCTTTATCTGCCTGTGCGGCTCGCACCGTCATTTGTTCGTCTTTTGTTCGTTCTTTCATTATCTGCTCTTGTGGCTCGCACCGTCTTTTTATTACCTGCCCATCGTGCTATGATTGCCTGTCGTGCTACGACTGCCCGTACGACTCGCACTGTGGTATTAACAGCGCATTTGCTAATTATCTAATTATTTACTATCTTTGCCCCATTGTTAATGATTAATTATTCAATTATGGATTATATGACTCCGCAGTGGATTAAATATCCTGAACTTTCTGAATTTACGATGGGCTGGCGTATGGGCTATGGCGAAGAGTACCGTTACCATTTTTGGGATTGGTACGACACGCTTACATCTAAACAGCAACAAGAGTATCAAAAGCTTTTTCCTTATCCTGTTTTTTGGCATCACAACAATTGGAAAATGATTAATAATGACGGTAAATTATCTCAAGATATTGTTGATAATGAAGAGGATTATTACTTTGGAAGTATTTCCTTTTGGCAACCTAAGGGAATGTGTAAATATTCCAAAGAAACTTTTATCAATTCATCTAAAAAGCTCAAGTTCCTTTTCTTTTGGAAACCTAATGCCGATGCCATAGATGAATCCTGTTTTTCACAATGGCAACTTTCGCCTTTTAATGTAAATGCCGATGAATATTCGTGTACTGAGCAGTATATGATGGCTGAAAAAGCACGTTTGTTTGACGATGAAGAAGTAGAAAAGGAAATAATGAACATCACTGACCCTAAGCTGATAAAGGCTTTAGGCAGAAAGGTACGCAATTTCGACCCTGCCGTATGGGATAAGGTGAAATACAGTATTGTACTTAATGGCAATTACTATAAATTTACCCAAAACCAAGCAATGATGGATTTTCTTTTATCTACGGGTGATAAGATATTAGTAGAAGCCAGTCCGTTAGACACCATTTGGGGCATTGGTTTAGGTAAAGATAACGAAAAAGCGTTCAACATCGCTTCGTGGCGTGGTAAGAATCTCTTGGGGTTTGCCCTAATGGAAGTACGAGATGAACTACGCAAACTTTATAAGAACGCACACTTGTTGCTGTAGTATATAAAGACCAATCACTAAAAGAACTTCTCATTGACGATTTTTAAGTTTTACTTTGTCAATTGAGTAGTATTTTATACTTTTGCCCCAAAATACATCAAAGATGCTTATCATAGGAATTACAGGAGGAACAGGTTGTGGTAAAACAACTGTTGTTAATCAAATTATTAAAGAACTCTCAGGCGAGGAAGTTACCGTTATTTCACAAGATTCTTACTATAAAGATTTGAGTTATCTTAGCTTTTCTGACCGCACCAAAATCAATTTCGACCATCCCAACTCTATCGATTTTGATTTGCTTAAAGAACATTTATTAGCATTAAGAGAAGGAAAAGATATTCAAAGTCCTACTTATTCATTCGTAGAACACAACCGTACTAACGAAACCATTTTAGTTAAACCTACCAAAGTAGTAATTGTAGAAGGTATTCTTATCTTTGCACACCCCGATATCCGTGAGCTTTTTGATATTAAAATATTTGTACACGCCGATTCTGATGAACGACTTATACGTCGTATCAAACGCGATACAACCGAGAGAGGTCGTGATGTGAATGAAGTGCTCAATCGCTATCAAACCACCTTAAAACCTATGCATTTAGAGTTTATTGAACCAGCTAAAGAATTCGCCGATATCATTATTCCTAATAATAAGCGCAATAAAGTAGCTATTGATATCATTAAAACAATAGTGCATAACCGTATATTTCAAAAATAATGAAAAAGTTACTTGAATATCTATCTTTATTGAAGGGCTATAAACTATATCTCGCCATATTATTCTTTTTTATAATATGGATGACTTTCTTTGATGCTAATTCTATATTAACTCACCACGAACTCAATAAAGAAAGAGAAAAACTCAATAAGCAAAAACAGTTCCTTAAAAGGGAGATTGAAAAAGATAAAAAAGAACTTCAATCTCTTTACACCGAAGAAGGTAAAGAGAAGTTAGGACGTGAAATATACTATCTCAAACACGACGACGAAGAAGTGTTTATCATCGAATACGATAGCATTAATTAAAACAATAAACTAACTTTTTTTGAATTAGCTATGAACAAACGATATGAGAATATTAGCAAGATGAACGACATTCTTGCTAAATTAGAAAATACTCTTACCAAAGCTCAAGAAGTATTGGAAGAATGGAAAGCAATCCAACCTGAGTATGACCAGTTGGTAGCTTATTACGATAGTAAACAGTGGCGCCAAGACTATTTTGATAGCAACGATGGTAAAATACCTGACGAAGTACCGCAATGGGTACTTACACAAGATGCTATTTTTGATGCTATTGGTACTCAGTTTTATTTAGCTGATGAATATCGCACTTTATTGGATAAAATTAAAGCAAAAGAAATGAATCCTTAGGAAATCACCGCTTATACTTTTGTAAACTCTTAAAGTTTTTACCAAATCATATGAATAAAGAAACCTTGCAACAACTGTGGGAAACACTACCGCCTAATAATTTAATGCGTGATTGGCAAATGGAAATTGCTGAAATTACTGAAAGTACTATTACTCTTAGTATGCCAGTTACCGAACGCGTTACTCAGATAGACGGGGTTCTTCACGGAGGGGCTACACTTGCGCTGGCAGAAACAGCAGGGAGTTTAGGAGCTTATTTGCTCTATCGAGAAGAAGGAGAGCAGATACGAGGTATAGAACTAAGTGCTAATCACGTGCGAGCAGGTAGGGTAGGAGATACACTCTATGCTAAGGCAATATGTGTGAATGCAGGTAGAACGCTCCAGTTATGGGAAATAAAAGTAACAAATCAAGACGAAAAGCTTATCTCTTACTGCAAATTTACCACTATACGAATTAATTACTAACTGTTAATCATTGAAAAATGGCTGAGTTTATAAAACTATATAATGAAAATCCCAATGAAAAAGATATAAGTAGGGTAGTAGAAGTCCTTCGCCGTGGAGGATTGATTATTTATCCTACCGACACAGTTTACGGATTGGGCTGTGATATTACTAACACTAAAGCTCTTGAAAAGATTGCTCGTATCAAAGGTGTAAAGCTCGAAAAAGCAAACTTCTCTTTTGTGTGTTCTGATTTAAAGAACCTATCAGATTACGTAAAACAAATAGATACAAGTACTTTTAAGTTGTTGAAACGTACGTTACCTGGTCCTTATACTTTCATTATGCAAGGTAATAATAATTTACCTAAAGATTTTAAGAAGAAAAAAACAGTGGGTATTCGTGTCCCCGATAATTTAATAGCTCGTACAATTGTAGAGAAATTAGGGAATCCTATTGTATCTACCTCTATTTATGATGAAGATGATGTGATAGAATATACCACCGATCCAGAACTTATTTTCGAGAAATGGCAAAACAAAGTGGATTTAGTGATTGATGGAGGTTATGGCGATAATGTAGCTTCCACAGTTATAGACCTTTCAGGAGATACTCCCGTGGTGCTACGAGAAGGGAAGGGAGATATTGATATTTTCTAAACAAATGAAATAATGGCTGACGATAAAAAGATAATCTTTTCGATGAATAAGGTAAGCAAAACCTATTCATCTACTAATAAACAGGTACTCAAAGATATTTACCTAAGTTTCTTCTATGGAGCCAAAATAGGTATTTTAGGGCTTAATGGCTCTGGTAAATCCTCTCTCCTAAAAATTATTGCAGGGATAGATAAAAACTATCAAGGAGAAGTAGTATTTGCTCCTAATTACACCGTAGGCTATCTCGAACAAGAACCTCATCTTGATGATGATAAAACTGTTATTGAAGTAGTACGCGAAGGAGTAGCCGAAACAGTAAAGCTCTTAGAGGAATTCAATCATATCAACGACCTTTTTGGACTCGAGGAAAACTATTCTGACCCCGATAAGATGCAAAAGCTGATGGATAAGCAAGCCGAGTTACAAGATAAGATAGATGCCTTGAATGCTTGGGAGCTCGACAATCAGTTAGAAGTAGCGATGGAAGCCCTCCGTACCCCTGAGCCCGATACGCCTATCAAAGTGCTTTCGGGAGGAGAACGCCGTAGGGTGGCACTCTGCCGTCTGCTCTTGCAACAACCTGATGTTTTGTTACTCGACGAGCCAACTAACCACCTCGATGCAGAATCGGTATTGTGGTTAGAACAGCATCTGCAACAATATGCAGGTACAGTCATAGCCGTTACCCACGACCGTTATTTTTTAGACAATGTAGCGGGTTGGATATTAGAGCTCGATCGTGGAGAAGGTATTCCTTGGAAAGGCAATTACTCTTCTTGGCTCGAACAAAAAGCTAAACGTTTGGCTCAAGAACAGAAAACTGAAAACAAACGTCAAAAAGTATTGGAGCGTGAGCTCGAATGGGTACGTCAAGGAGCTAAAGGACGTCAAGCTAAACAAAAAGCACGTTTGCAGAACTATGACCGTCTGCTCAATGAAGACCAAAAACAATTAGAAGAAAAGTTAGAAATATATATCCCCAATGGACCTCGTTTAGGAACTAATGTAATAGAAGCACGTCACGTAGCCAAAGCTTTTGGTGATAAGCTACTCTATGATGATTTAAACTTTGTGCTTCCTCAAGCAGGAATAGTGGGAGTGATAGGACCTAATGGAGCAGGTAAATCTACTATCTTCCGTATGATAATGGGTGAAGAACAGCCCGATAGCGGTGAGTTTCTGGTAGGTGACACGGTGAAGATAGCTTATGTAGATCAAACTCACAAACAGATAGACCCCGAGAAGTCTATATGGGAGAATTTCTCTGGTGGACAAGATCTCATTATGATGGGGGGTAGACAAGTGAACTCTCGTGCTTATCTCAGTAGATTTAACTTTGGAGGTAGCGAACAAAATAAAAAAGTAGCCACTCTTTCAGGTGGAGAACGCAACCGTTTACACTTGGCAATGACTCTTAAAGAAGAGGGTAACGTATTACTGTTAGATGAGCCTACCAACGATTTAGACGTAAATACTCTTCGCGCCTTAGAAGAAGGTTTAGAGAACTTTGCAGGTTGTGCAGTAGTGATTTCACACGACCGTTGGTTTTTAGACCGTATTTGTACTCATATCTTAGCTTTTGAAGGTGACTCACAAGTGTATTTCTTTGAAGGTAGCTTTTCAGAGTATGAAGAGAATAAGAAAAAACGACTTGGCAAAGAAGTAACACCTACTCGTATTAAGTATAAGAAATTAGTACGGTAAGAATAATAAATATGAAAACTTTTTGATAAATATTTATTGTTTTTCCAATTAGATTTTGTACTTTTGTGCCAAAATAAAAAAATAGTATGAAGTCTTTTTTACCAACTATGTTTTATTACGGGTTTCCTGTAGTACTTCTTACTACTACCGATAAAGATGGAAACGCCGATGTAACGCCTATTTCAAGCACCTTTACTTTAGGTGCGAATGCTGTGATAGCACTTGTAAAACTAAACAAGGCTTATCATAATGTGATGGAAGTGCCCGAGGTAGTTTTTAACCTCCCTACGGCAGCTATGTGGGAAAAAGTAGAGGCTATTGCCCCTTATACCGCTCAAAACCCTGTGCCCCCTCAAAAAATGGGTAAATACACTTATACTGACGACAAGTTTAGTATTGGAGGATTTACCCAATTACCTTCAGAAAAAGTACGCCCTCCGCGTATTGCCGAATGCCCTATTCAGGCAGAAGCTAAAGTGAAAAACGTGAATGACCGCGATGCTTATGTACTTGTAGAATTGGAATTTGTGCAAGTACACGCTGAAGACCATTTGGTAATGGAAGGTAATAAAATCAATCCATTAGAGTGGGAACCACTTATCTATAATTTTAAACATTATTACGGATTGGGAGAGCACAAAGGTTTGAATTTCAGTATTAAGTAATGGCTCATCTAAGATAAGAAAAAAGAAAGCTTTGCTAAAAATCTTACAAGGTTTAGCAAAGCTTTTTTGATTTACAGAAAAAAAAATCACCTATCAATTTTACTTTTACTCATTTGGTAGGTCTTTATTTACAGAACGTTTGTTTAAATAAATCTATTGAAAAAACAAACCAAAAAACAGTTATCGCAATGATAATAGATGATAAAACCATAATAGTTGCGATGAACGAGCACCCTGAAAACGGATTCCGATTGCTGATGAATAAATACAAAAAAGTAATATATTGGCATATTCGGCGAATTGTAGTTGAGCACGAAGATGCACAAGATGCCGTACAAGAAACCTTTATACGAGTGTTCCGGTCATTTAATACATTCAAAAATAAAGATTCTTTTAGAGCTTGGATTTACAAGATTGCTACTAATGAAGCCTTACGCCTTTTAAGCCGAAGAAAAGAGGAACAACTCTCGTTAGATAGCTTGGAAATATATGCCAATAGTATAATGAGTGCTAACTATGTTGATTACACCGATTTAGAAAGCGTGAAATTGCAGAAAGCCATCTTATCATTGCCTACAAAACAGCAATTGGCATTCAATCTTCGTTATTACGACGAGTTAAATTATAATGAAATAGCCCAAATAACCAACTCAACCATAGCAAACGTAAAGGCTAATTATCATAATGCCAAAAATAAAATTGTAGAATATATGAAAACCCACGATTAACAGCTATGAAAACAGATTTTAATTTTAGCAAAATAGGTAAAAAAATGCCTTATACAGTGCCTGATGATTTTTTTGAACAAATAGAAGATACTATTTTGGAAAAAGTAAAAAATCATCAACCTATATCCTCCAAACCTAAGAAAAATTTTAGGTTGATAACCTTCAAGGTTACTCTCGCTATAGCAGCAACTATTGCTTTGTTTTTTATCGTAAAAAATGTGTTTTTTGAACAGCACACTACTATTTCGGATGTTGAACAAGCTTTTAGTAAGCTCAGTGAAGAAGACCAAAATTATATCATCACAGTCTTTGAAGACGACGTATTTATTAACGAGTAAAAACAACAAACGTATGAAAAACAATTTTTTAAAACTATTTCTGTTAGCTATTGTAACAATAGCTTTTAGAGGAGCTCTGTCAGCTCAAAGTACTGATAAACAGCATTTATCACGTGAAGAATTGGCTATTGCACAAGCCAAACAAATTGCTAATGAACTTGCTTTGAGCGATGTCGCATCCAAACAGTTCATTGAAACTTTTTGTCAGTATCAAAAAGAATTATGGGCACTTCGTTCTGAAAAAAGGACTGATACCCCAGCAGATATGATAACTGAAGATCAGGCAAAGAAGGCCATACAAGAACAGTTTGAACATAGCCAAAGGATACTTGACCTCAGGAAAGATTACTACGCCAAGTATAGTAAGTTTCTCACCCAAAAACAAATAAAACGGGTTTATGATTTGGAAAAAAAAGCAATGAACCGCTTCCAAGAAAATTTTTTTTATCTTCACAAACAACGCGCCGACCTTTACCAGCAGAGATTAAATGAACGGAAACAGAAAATGGATGAACGGAAACAGAAAATGGATGAAAAGAGACAAAAAATAAATGAAAAGAGACAAAAAATAAATGAACTGAGGAAGGAAATAAGCAAACTATAAACCTTTCTTTATCCCATTCTTTGCTAAGCTTTTCGTAAGGCTTAGCAAAGTTTTTTATGTTAAAATTCTTCATCCTTCTTTGCTAATTGTTAATTATTTTTTACCTTTGCTTCATTAAACAAAAACATTATACAAGATGATGAGAAAAACAGTAAAAACCGCACTGTTGTTTTCGTCGGTAGGGCTAATGGTTGCCTGTGGCGGGAATAACAAAAAATCAGAAAATGTAATGACAGACAAAAATGCTGACAAGGGGATTGCTCTTGCTGAAATGGACACTACGGTGCGTCCGCAAGATGATTTCTACAATTATGTGAACGGCACTTGGGCTAAAACTGCCAAAATACCAGCCGATAAACCTACGTGGGGCTCTTTCCATATCTTACGCGAGAAAACCGATGAGAATTGCTTGCTCATCTTGGATAATCTCCTCAAGGAAAACTTTGCTCAAGGTACTGAAGGTCAGAAAATAAAAGACCTCTACGAATCGTTTATCGATTGGAAAAAACGCGATGCCGAAGGGCTCAAACCTATTGAAGGTTATTTGAATAAGATTGAGGGTATTAAAAACCTCACAGATCTTCAAAAGTATTTGGAAGAGGTAACTCGCGAGGGCGAAAACCCAATCTGTGCTTGGGGGGTATATGCCGATATGAAGGATTCTAATATGAATACTGTGTATCTCGGCAACTTTAGCATCGGTATGGGGCGCGATTACTACCAAAAAGACAACAAGGAGAATACTGAGGCTTTACAAAAGTATCAAGATTATGTAAAGGCTATCTTCAAAGTGCTTAAAGACGATAAAGCTGCTGAGAAAGCTAAACAAATGGTAGATTTTGAACGCTCGGTAGCCAAATTGATGCTCACCAATGAGGAAGACCGCAACCCTAACCTTAGCTACAACCCTCAAACAATGGCTGAGCTCAGCAAATTAGTGAAGAACCTCAATCTACCTCAGTTTCTTAAAAACGTAGGGGTGAACACTGATAAAGTAGTTGTTTCTGAAATTCGTTTGTACAAACAATACGATAAGTTTATCAACGAAAAGAACTTGCCTCTTATCAAAGATTACCTTAAATATCAATTAGTAGCTGATAATGCGAGCAACCTTACCAAAGAACTCGATGAGCTTTCTTTTAACTTCTACAACAAGGAGTTGCAAGGACAACAAGAACAACGCCCAATGAACAAACGCGCTCTAAGTGTGATCAATGGTATTTTGGGTGAAGCCTTTGGTAAATTGTATGTAGAAAAGTATTTTCCACCTAAAGCTAAAGAAGAAATGGTTACTTTGGTAGATTATCTCAAAAAGAGCTTTGCACAACATATTAAAGATGTAACTTGGATGTCAGATGCTACTAAGGAAAAGGCTTTGGCTAAACTCAATAAATTTACTGTGAAAGTAGGTTACCCTGATAAGTGGGAAGATTACTCTAAACTGACCATTGAACCGGCTACTAAAACGGTGTATTTTGCTAACTTGCAACGCGTGAGTGAATGGGCTTACCAAAAGAGTTTGGAAAAAGTAGGCAAGCCTGTAGATAAAACTAAATGGGGTATGTCGCCTCAAACAGTGAATGCGTATTACAATCCGTTGTATAATGAAATTGTGTTCCCTGCGGCTATCTTACAACCTCCTTTCTTCAATTTCGAAGCCGACCCTGCAGTGAACTTCGGTGGTATTGGTGCTGTAATAGGTCACGAAATGACACACGGATTTGACGATAGTGGCGCTGAATTTGACGGCGATGGTAATCTAAAAAATTGGTGGACTCCTGAAGATAAAAAGAACTTTGAGAACGCTACCAAAGCCCTTGCTAAACAATACGACCAATACGAACCTGTAAAAGGTGTATTTGTAAATGGTACTTTCACCAGTGGTGAAAACATAGCTGACCTCGGTGGGGTGAACATCGCTTTTGATGCTTTGCAAATGTACTTAAAAGACAAAGGCAATGTAGCTAAAATAAGCAACTTCACTCAAGAACAACGTTTCTTTATCTCTTGGGGTACCGTATGGCGTACACTTTCTACTGATAAATACCTTACAAACCAAGTAAAAACCGACCCTCACAGTCCAGGATATTTCCGTTCATTTGGTCCGCTTGTGAATGTAGATGCTTGGTATAAAGCCTTTGATGTAAAAGAAGGTGATAAACTCTATAAAAAACCTGAAGACCGCATCAAAATTTGGTAGGTGAGCACCGCACTGATAGTAACTCCTACTAATCCGTGCATTGCAACACTCTGCCCTGTAACATACAAATTTTTGATGTGAGTTTGTGGCATAAAAACGCTTTCCATTATATGGTTAGCGTTTTTTTTGTAGCCGTACAATGCTCCCGTAGGGTTTCCTATATAATCGCGGTAAGTGAGTGGGGTAGAGGTGTAGTAATGAGCAATAGCACTTTTGAGTGTAGGAAATTGTTGAGCAACTACATCTAATAAATCCATAGTACGCTGACTTTTGAAAACTTCATACTGGTTGCCTCTTGGGTTGCCCTCGGTGTTGGTCGTAAAACTATTTTGCCAGCGTTGCAGTTCATCAGTGTTCATATAGGTGAGGATAGTAACATTATCAGTATACTCCCTGCTGTCCTTTGGTGGATTCATAGAGAGCATATACGAAAGCGGGAAGTTGTTAGTAGGGTAATTAGTAGCGTGGTAAACACTGTTATTATCCTTAAACCAATACACATTATAGGGCAAGTAGCGAAAAGAATTTGGCTTGAGTACCAAATGCAATGAAAAGGCAGCAACCGTAGGTTGTAAGCTCTGCACGCGTTTGCAAAAAGAAGGCTTAAAAGGCGTTTTGCCTGTGATGTTGAGTAGTTGCTTTACATCTATAGCCGAGATGATTTGTTTTGCAACAAACTGCTCTCCTTGTTTGGTGAGTACTGTGTTGATAGTATTCCCTTCACTGTATTCAAAGCCTATGACCTCCCTTTGGTTGAAAAGGTCAGCACCATATTGGCGCAATTTTTCAATAAGCAAGTTGGTGATTTGGCTACCCCCTTGTGTGAGTCGCCAAGCGCTTTCTATATATGAATTGACCGATAGCGCGTGCACGTATAAAGGTGTCTGCTCATCAGCGCCTCCATAGAGAAAGTTAGAGCCCAAGAGCACAGCTTTGAGTCGGTCGTTGGTAGTAATACCGTTGAGGAAGTCTAAGAGTTTTAGGGAAAGTGTATATACATCGTAATCGGCTACTGCTTTTTTATGGCGGTAGAGTGGAAACTTATCGCAAATAGATTGCATTGTGTGGGCGTACGCTTCTAAGGCTTTCTTTTCATTGGGAAAGTAGGAGAGGAGTTGTTGTACAAAGTTCTCATAACCTTGAGCGTGAGGATACATCACGTTAGGTGTATCGCCAAAACAAATACGGTCGTAGCCGTTTATATCAAGGCGTTCTACCGAAAGATGATTGGCAATACCTACATCTTTAAAATACTCGTATAACACCTGACCTTCAGCAAGACTTCCTATGTAATGCACTCCTGTATCAAACAGCGTATTATTGCGCACAAAAGTTTGCAGGTTACCCCCATACTGCTCATTTTTCTCCAATATACACACTTTCTTTCCTGCTTTAGCCAAGAGCAAAGCCGAAAAGAGCCCCGAGAGTCCGCTACCTATCACCAAAACATCGTATTGCTTCATTGTCTATATTCCAAAACTCGTCAAAAACTTATCGATATACAACTGTTTTTCTTTTGATTTATACTGTTGGATAAAGCGAGGATGCTCTAATACTACCATTTCACCAAATAAAGCAGCTTCTTTATTCAATTTTTGTAAAAAAGTAGCGTTCTTTTTGCCTAATACGAACACCTTTTGAGTATCTACTCCTAAGGCGATATGCTTTTTTAAAGTTTCTATCATATAATCCTTTAATGATTTGAAGAGTGCCTCTTCATCGTAATAATTAGCATTGAGCCATTTGCCGTCAGAGGCTTTTCGCACAATAGCCAAAGGAAAAGGAGAATTGATATAAAAATCATTGTAGAACTTAGTAACTCCACCGTATGCTTTTATCATATCATACATAAAAACCGATGATACTTCGTGGGTATGTGCAGACTTCATTACAATACCACACTCGCTTTCTAATCGCTTGGTATCAGTAAAAGGAACGCCTGTAACCCCTGCCCCGTGTCGGCTGGGATTGATACCTATAATGAATTTCCGCTGACGGTTATCGTTGTAGAATTTGTGATAAAAAGCACGCATTACCTCCATAGTTTCAGGGTTATCTATATAAGGATTGAGCACATCAAAACCCTTAGGCAAGGATTGGTTATACTCTAAATGTGTGTTGAAGTTGATAATTCTATCGGCAAAAGTACTCATTAGGCTTGTTTTTTGAATTTTACTGCTACCCAGTTGTTGCGTTCTAAGTTCTTGATGTATTGCAAACCGTATGCTTCCGCTTTTTCGCGGATAAGAGGTATATCTTCCTTGTAAAAACCACTGAGCAAGAGAGTGCCTCCTGTTTTGAGAGCTGGCACATACTGCGGTATATCGTTTAAGAGAATATTACGGTTGATATTCGCAATAATAAGGTCGAAGTCTTTTTCATTAGCCAGTGAAGAAGCATCTCCCAACTGTACTTTGATGTGCTCACAGCCATTGCGTTCTACGTTTTCTGTGGAGTTCTCTACACACCATTCGTCTACATCAATAGCGAGTACCTCGGTAGCACCGCGTTTGGCTGCCATAATAGCGAGTACGCTTGTGCCACAACCCATATCGAGCACCTTTTTGCCTTTGAGTTCCTCTTTTAAAAGAAATTGCAACATCATATAAGTAGTTTCGTGATGACCAGTACCGAAACTCATCTTAGGGTCGATAACAATTTCATAAGGGGTATGTGCTTCGGGGTGAAAGGTAGCACGAACGGTACACTCATCGTCTATGGTGATAGGTTCGAAGTGTTTTTCCCATTCCTCATTCCAGTTCACCTGTTCAATAGTTTGATGTGTGTAGGTAATTTGGAACTCCTCGCTGTGAAGTATCTGTATGTCAGAGAGTATATCAGCATTCCAAAAGGGTTCTTGTATATAAGCCTGCAAACCGGTTTCGGTATCTACAAAGCTCTCAAAGCCTACTTCGGCGAGTTCGGCAACTAATATTTCAGAAGCAACCCCCATAGGGGCAATGGTAAAAGTGTATTCTATGTAATTCATTAAATATAATTGATTATCAGTATTATTTATTTAAGTGGAGTACTGATTAGAAAACTGAGAAAAAAATGTTAAAATATATAAAAACCGTGCATTTTCTTCAAAAAAATTGATTAAAACACTTCTTTATCTTTATTGCTATGAAAAATATTAAATATTTATTAATCAGTTATATAAGAGTTACAGCTACTCTGCCGTTTAGATGGTGTTAGAGCGAAGCTAAGACGAAGGAAAGACGAACCTAAGACGAAGGTAAGCCGAAGCTAACGTCTTATTAAGCTGTATTTCAATTGGTAAAAACTTCAATTTTCGACATTGAGGAAAAAATGTTAAAATTGCCGATATGCCAAAAAAAATGCAATAGTTATTAAAGTTTTAATGTCAGAGGGCAAAAGTAGTAAAAAAATAGGGAAGACCAAGAATTATGGTTGAAAAATATTTATTGTGCGTTGCAATTTGTTAATTCTTTCGTATCTTTGCACCCTAAAATAATTGCATACAATGTTTCACAAGGAAGGTTTTAAGATTATTCTCATTACGCTATTCGCCGTGATAGGTATATCGCTTATAGCGCATTATTTTGTTGATATACCGTGGCTTAAGAAGCTTATACAGATAGTAGCTTTTTTATTTTTGATAGCTATATTGCAGTTCTTTAGAAATCCTAAACGCATTACGCCTAAAAATGACCAGCATATTATCGCTCCCGTAGACGGTAAGGTGGTGGTGATAGAAGAAGTGTTTGAGAAAGAATATTTTAAAGATAAACGTTTGCAGGTATCGATTTTTATGTCGCCTGTGAATGTGCACGTAACTCGTTATGCTTTAGGCGGAAAGGTTACTTATAGCGAGTATCACCCGGGAAAGTATTTGGTAGCGTGGCACCCTAAGGCTTCGGAAGAGAATGAACGTACTACCATAGTGGTAGATAACCCTGTGTTCGGTGAAGTGTTATACCGACAAATAGCGGGAGCATTGGCTAAACGCATTGTGAATTATGCCAAAGTGGGTGAAACAGTGGTACAAGGCGAAGATGCTGGATTTATCAAATTCGGGTCGCGTGTAGACGTGTATTTGCCTTTGGGGACGAAAATAAATGTACAACTCAATCAGACCGTAAAAGGAGGAATTGATGTGATTGCCGAAAAATAAAGGATAAGATGCAGAGAATCTTATTGTTAATAGCATTAAGTTTTAGTGGATATGCTACAGCCCAAATAGATAGTTTGGTGCATACTACTGTTGATACCTTACTCGTTCGTACCAAAGATACGCTTACCATAGTAGCCGTTGGCGATGTGATGATAGGCTCGGGTTTTCCTGCTGGTTATTTGCCTAAGGACGATGCGGTGAACAGTTTTAAATACGTAAAACCCTATCTGAAAGGTGATATTGTGTTCGGAAATTTAGAAGGAGCGATACTCGATAGTGGCGATTCGGAGAAGTGCAAGGATACAGAAGAGAGTCCTTGCTATGTTTTCCGTATGCCCAACCGCTATGGGAAAATCATTAAGGAAGCAGGTTTTAACCTGATGAGTACCGCTAATAATCACGCCAATGACTTTGGTGAAAAAGGACGGCGCAATACGGCTAAAATACTCGATAAGGTGGGTATATACCACGCAGGACCAGTAGAAAAAAAGTCGGTTGTATTTGAGAAAGAAGGCATAAAGTACGGTTTTTGTGCTTTTTCGCCCAATAGCAATATGCTATCGATAAACAACATAGAGCAGGCTACCAATTTGGTAAAGGAATTGCGCCCACAGGCGGATATCCTTATTGTTTCTTTCCACGGAGGTGCTGAAGGCTCTAAAAATACACGCGTGCCGAGAGCTGATGAGTTTTTTTTCGGTGAAAATAGGGGGAATGTGTATAAGTTTGCGCACTCGGTAATAGACGCAGGTGCTGATATTGTATTGGGGCACGGGCCTCACGTTACCCGCGCGGTGGAAGTGTACAATAGGAAGTTTATCGCTTATAGTATGGGAAATTTCAATACTTATGGGCATTTTAATCTGCAAGAAGTTAATGGTATTGCTCCTTTGCTTGATATTAAGATTGACCGCAAAGGCAATTTTCTTTATGCCAATGTGATTTCAGTGAAACAGACGAAAGTGAAAGGATTAAAACTCGATAATGATTGCAAGGTGTTTAATGAGATGAAACGGCTTACTCATCTTGACTTTCCTGAGACACCTTTACACTTTGTGAATAACCAAATTTTGATTAAAACAACAGAACAGACAGATAACAAACTAATAACTAATAACTGAAATAAAAATGGGAAGAGCATTTGAATTTAGAAAAGCCCGTAAATTTAAGCGTTGGGCAGCAATGGCAAAAACATTTACCCGTTTAGGGAAAGACATCGTAATGGCAGTGAAAGAAGGAGGTCCTCACCCTGAGAGTAACTCGCGTTTGCGTGCCGTGATACAGAATGCCAAAGCCGCCAATATGCCTAAAGAAAATATTGAGCGTGCCATCAAAAAAGCAACTGAAAAAGATACTGCAAACTATAAAGAAGTCCTTTTTGAAGGTTATGCTCCTCACGGTATTGCTGTACTCATAGAAACGGCAACCGACAATAACAACCGTACCGTAGCTAATATCCGCAGTTATTTTAACAAGTGTAATGGTACTTTAGGCACATCGGGGTCAGTGGAGTTTATGTTCGACCACACTTGTAACTTCCGTATTAATGGCAATGGGATAGACCCCGAAGAGTTGGAACTCGAAATGATAGACTTCGGGGCAGAAGAAGTGTTTGTAGACGAAGACGGTATCCTCATCTATGCGCCTTTTGAGAGCTTTGGAGCTATCCAAAAAGAGTTAGAAAGCCGTAACATAGAAATCTTATCGTCAGGCTTTGAGCGTATTCCACAAGTAACGAAAGAACTTACCCCTGAAGAACAAGCCGATGTGGAGAAACTTCTCGAGAAGATAGAGGAAGATGAGGACGTGCAACAGGTGTACCACACAATGAAAGAAACGGAAGAATAATTAATGAGTTTATCCTTTACCCAAGAAGCTATGAACGAGGTAATGCAGAGTTTAACAGTGAGGGAAACTGTTCAATAAAAAGGTTAATCTTTATGAGAATAATATCAGGGAAGAATAAAGGGAAACAGCTTATAGCACCTAATAAATTGCCAGTTCGCCCTACTACCGATTTTGCGAAGGAAGCTCTTTTTAATATACTCAATAACTATTATTATTTTGAAGAACTTTCTGTACTCGACCTTTTTGCAGGAACAGGAAATATTAGCTATGAGTTTGCCAGTAGAGGTTGCCCCTCAGTATTATCAGTTGATAACCATAACGGTTGTGTGCAATTTATCAATAAAATAGCACGTGAATTAGTCTACCCTATTACAGCACTTAAAGCCGATGTATATGAATATTTAAAACGTACTACTCAGCAGTTTGATGTTATCTTTGCTGACCCTCCGTATGATTTCCCGATTGAAAAGTTTGTTACTATTGCCGATATTGTCTTCAATCAAAACTTACTTACTGAAAATGGAATGCTCATTATTGAACATTCGTCTAAAACAGATTTATCAGAACAGCCATTCTTCTCACAAGCGAAGAAATATGGAGGGAACGTATTTAGTTTTTTTGAAAGAGAAGAACAAGATTAGAGTTTAAACTGCAACAAATATTTTTTAGTATCTTCGGAAATACGACGGCTTTCTCTTGCTTTTTGTATACTCTTATTTTGAACAAAAGGAGAAAGTGTTTTTGATTCTATGTAAGGGATTGTTGCTTCATATTGTTTTGTTAAAGCAGTAGCAAAGTACCACGCTATCATCATATTTATGTAATATTCATCTGAGGTAATTTTTGCTACCCAGGTTAAGTATTCTTCCTTAAAAAGAGCATCTAAATAATTAGACAATAACAACCCAATTCCGTAACGTACTGTATAGGTTTCTTTGCTTGTAATCCATTGTTTGATGTGTTTTAATGTCTCTTCGGGGTATTTCAAGAAGATTTTAGGAGCAAAAGTATCACACGTAGCCCAATTATCAATATAAGGGAGGAACCGCTCTGTATATTGCATCGCTTTATCAAAATCTTTTAACTGTTCAATGATAAAACCGTGTAGATTATTCTCCTCATAATAATAATGAGGTAACTCTTCTAAGAAAGACATTGCTTCAGTGGGGTAATGCTTTACTAATTCTTTAGCCAACGCTCGCATTGCAGGTATTCTAACCCCTATAATACGAGATTTCTCCATAGTGGGAATCAAATTCGCTGTAAAATCTCTATAAGGAGAGTCTTCTAATGCCCATAAACGGTCTAAAATAATTTCTTTACTCATAATTTCTTTAAGGAGATTGTCAATCGTTAGGCATTAATCTCACATAACGGATATATCCTTTACCTTCAACTTTAGTGTTAAGATTTTCGGTTTTAAATTCCATTTCAGCATCTTTAGCGTAGTAATATTCATCTTCAACGGCAGTCTCAAAACGTATTTTGTAGCCCTTGTTCAGTTTACTATCATCAATTGTAAGTATCTTTACAGCGCGTTCACCTCCGCTAATGGTAGCTCCCGTAATCCCATCAATTGTCTGGCGTTTGCCATAAAACTTCCACCATTGAGTAAGATCGTCGTACCATTCAGGATCATCTCCAAGAATTTGTAGTGTTTGCTCATATTTACCTTCGGGATTGATGAGTGAAACTACTATGTAGGCTCCTTCACCCTTGTAATTGGTGAGTTGTATGAGGCATTTGTATTTTTTAACAGTTGCTTGCTGTACAAATGAAAGAGTAAGTAAAGCAATTATTCCTACGGCTAATGTTTTTAAAAAGTGCTTTTTTATCATCTTTATTACAAGTTTTAAAATACTACTATTTAGAATAAACTGATGCAAAGATAGGCAATAATTACTATCTGACAATTTATATTACTCAACTTTTTTATTTTTCCCACTTTTCTTCGTACCTTTGCGCCTGAAAAACTGATAATTTATGAACAGTTCCAAGCGCCAAAAACTACAACACCACAAGAATATAGCTACGGGGCTCTTTGTTTTGATGCTCATCATTTATATGGCTATGATGGTATGGCATAAAAAAGCTCTCGAACTCACTTTTATAGGTTATATAAAGGCTTTTTCCGAAGCCGCTATGGTAGGAGCGCTTGCCGATTGGTTTGCAGTAACAGCGCTCTTTCACAAACCATTAGGATTAAACATTCCACATACCAATCTCATTGAGGAAAGAAAGAATGACATCGGGGAGAATTTAGGTGATTTCGTGGTGGAGAACTTCCTTAAACCTAAACAGATACGCCCTTACATCACCGATATTAAAATATCATCATTTATAGTTGAGTGGCTCTCGAAAGAAAGTACTCCTCACCAGATAGAAACTTTTGTAAGAAAAATACCTCTCAATGCAAAAGTAAGCGAAGTTCTCACCACTTTTTTAGACGAGAATAAACATCAGAAATTCCTTCGAAGAGCTTTTGAAAAGGTAGCTACTTATCTCGCCGAACATCAAGAGCTGGTGCAACACGAAATTGACAGCCAATTTTCTCCTCTTGTTCCATCGTTTATTAAAGATACAATTACTCGGAAGGTAAGCAATGGGCTCTATCAGTTAGTTGTAAAAGCATCGGAAGATGAAACACACCCTATCAGGGCTGAAATTACAGCGCAATTATATGAATTTGCTGAAAAACTCAATACTCCTGAGTGGGAACAACATCTTGCAAAGCTATTGCGCACCGCTACGGAGCGCCTCACCGATGAACTCCGCCAAAATGCCCAGCTGCAACATCAAATAGACGCTTGGGTACAGAAAACTGCCTATCAGTTTGTGCTAAAAAACAAAGAAGAAGTGGGGAAACTCATCAGTCATACGGTGGAGAACTGGGAGGGACGCGAATTGAGCGAAAAACTTGAATTGGAAGTAGGTAAAGACCTCCAATTTATCCGTATCAATGGCACTTTGGTAGGCGGATTAGTCGGTTTGGCTATTTACGCCTTTACTCAGTTATTCTGAAAGAGATATTAGCCTATTTGCTAGCTTTTCTAATTTGCTAATTTGCTAATTCTTCCCTACCTTTGCGCCCGAAAATGTTTCAACTATGGATTTTGAAATACTAAAAACAGACGAACATACTAAAGCACGTGCTGGGAAGATTACTACCAGCCACGGCGTGATTGAAACCCCCATTTTTATGCCTGTGGGAACGGTGGGAAGCGTAAAAGGAGTGCACCAACGCGAACTGAAAGACGATATTAATGCCGATATCATCTTGGGAAACACCTATCACCTCTATTTGCGACCTCAAACACCCATTTTGGAAAAAGCAGGAGGCTTACATAAGTTTATTAATTGGGATAGAAACATACTTACCGATAGCGGTGGTTATCAAGTATATTCATTGGCTGCCAACCGAAAGATAAAAGAAGAAGGTGTAAAGTTCAAAAGTCATATCGATGGCTCTTTTCACGTTTTTTCACCCGAAAAAGTAATGGAAATAGAGCGCAGTATAGGTGCTGATATTATGATGGCTTTTGATGAATGCACGCCTTATCCTTGTGAATACGGTTATGCAAAACGTTCAATGCATCTCACGCATAGGTGGCTCGATAGATGCATTGCTCACCTCGAAAAAGTACCTCCTAAATACGGTTATCATCAAAGTTTATTCCCGATAGTACAAGGGTCAGTCTATAAAGACCTTCGTACACAGTCTGCCGAATATATTGCAAGCAAAAATGCCGACGGAAACGCTATCGGGGGGCTATCAGTAGGTGAACCCGTAGAACAAATGTATGAAATAACCGAACTTGTATGCGATATTCTCCCCAAAAACAAGCCCCGATACCTTATGGGAGTAGGTACACCTGTTAATATATTGGAAAATATTGCTTTGGGAGTGGATATGATGGATTGTGTAATGCCCACGCGCAATGCTCGCAACGGAATGCTCTTTACTGCAAAAGGAATTATCAATATTAAAAACAAAAAATGGGAAGATGATTTCTCGCCCATAGACCCTGATGGGCATACTTACGTAGATACCTATTACACGAAAGCCTATTTACGTCATTTATTCGCTGCTAACGAGTTTTTGGGCAAACAAATCGCTTCAATTCACAATCTTGGTTTCTATTTATGGCTTGTGAGGGAAGCTCGCCGACAAATTGTAGCAGGTACTTTTCTTACGTGGAAGACAAAAATGGTTACTGATATGTCAAATCGTCTTTAAACAAATTAAATTAATTAATATACTTCTGATAAAAACGCTTTTGCGTCGCTAATTCCCCCTTTGGAGGGGGATAGAAGGAGGTTTAAAAAACAAAAAAATGAAAATACTCGACTGGTACATCTTAAAACGCTATCTTCTTACCTTTTTTATGATGATAATTCTCTTTATTCCTATCGGAATTATCGTAGATTTATCTGAAAAAGTAGATAAGATGATACAAAAGGGCGCTCCGATGAACGAAATACTGTGGTATTACCTCAGTTTTATCGTTTATTTTGCCAATATATTGTTTCCCATCTTGCTATTCCTCTCTATCATCTGGTTTACATCGAAGTTAGCCAATAATACCGAGATAATCGCTATCCAGAGCTCAGGTGTATCGTATATGCGCTTTTTGCGTCCGTATATCGTGGGTGCGAGTATCATTTCGGTGATAGTGTTTTTTATGGGAATGTTTATTGTACCCGCTGCCAGCACTGTGTATAATGATTTTTGGAATAAGTATATACGTTCTTCGAAGGTGGAAAGCGTTTCAGACCTTTACAATCAGTTTTCTGACAACGATTATCTTTATGTAAGCTCGTTTAACTACCAAGACAAACGCGGGTATAATTTTTCAGTAGAACATTTTAATGGTATTAAGATGACGGAAAAGATAAATGCCGAAACGATTCAGTGGATAGACAGCACGAAAACCTATCGACTTACCAATTACTCCAAAAGAAAGATAGGGGAGGGCGACGATGTGATAGTGAAACGCGACCAGTTAGACACGATATTCAATTTCAAGCCTGATGACCTAATGCCTATGGAATATACAGCGGAAAATAAGAACTTGTTTGAGCTAAACAAGTTTATTGAACGCGAAAAGATGAAAGGTTCACCCAATTTAAATATGTATCTATTGGTAAAATACCGCCGTTGGGGTGCTATAAGTACTGCCTTTATTCTTACGCTTATCGGCGTGGCTGTTTCATCGGTGAAAAAGCGCGGAGGAATGGGAATCAACCTAATGGTGGGGGTAGTCGTAGGGTTTAGCTTTGTATTTTTCGACCGTGTGTTTGGAACCCTTGCCCAAACCTCAGGGGGCTTATCACCTTTGATGGCTGTCCTCTTGCCTAACCTTATTTTCCTTACCTTAGCTATCTTGTTACTCCGGAAAGTAAGAAATTGATAGAACATTTTAACCCTTTGTAACACCAAAAGAAAGTGCTGCAGTTGTAAAACAAAAGAAAGTAAATTTAAAAGATAATAGAGTAATAAGATAACAAAACTAAGTAATAAGTAAAAAGCGTATTGTAATGCCAAAATAACCCACTGTAACTATAAACGAAAGTAGTGTAACAACTTATCGTCTTATTTTAAATTGATATGAGAAGTTTACAAAGAATGCTTTTCTACAAACAAAAACAATAATTTGTACAATGTTATTTGGCAGGATTTTTGCGGTATAAAAATGAATGTAAATCATAATGATTTAACATTTTTCAACTAATTTATAGACCTTTTAAAATATGTAATATTATGAAGGAAAAGAGCACAGAATTAAAAATACTTGAAAACAGGCGTTTGTTATTTACCAATTACAGTGAAATAGCCGAATTGAAAGCTCAGTTAGAGGAATATCAATACAATGAAGAGGCTATGAAAGTAGGTAAAGCGCTTTATGACAAAGCACAAGCCGCTTATAACGATAATTTGGCAAAAACAAGCCAAACGGTAGAGAAAAGAGCCTTGTTTGAAAAGGCTTATAAAGCGATGAGCGACAAATATAAAGAGCATCGTAAGGTCGCAAAAGTAGCGTTAAAAGCATCTCCCGAAGCGCTGGTATCATTTGGATTAAAAGGAACGATGTCGCGCGATTATCTGGAAGGTTTAGCCATCACGAAAAAGCTTTACGAGGGCATTAAAGCCACTACTACCCAGCGAGCAGCGCTCGACAGGTTCAAACTTACCGAAGCCGTCGCCGATGAACAGCTTTCAGCCATTGCGAAAGTGGAAGAGCTCCGTGCGCAATACGTGAAATTGCGCGGTATCGACCAGCAAGCCACTCAGGATAAGAACAAAGCCTTTGAGGCAATGAACAAATGGGTGAAGGAATTTTACGAAGTAGCCAAGATAGCCCTTTCTGACCGTCCGCAACTACTTGAAAGCATTGGTAAACTCGTAAAGAGTTAGTTGTAACGCAATAATATAAACATTTTAGCACAGAAGCCCACCCGCCACCAAAGTTAAGAATTTGTTCTTTTTCTTGTTTATAAATTTTTATTAGATTTTAGGGTGTGGCTTCTGTGTATTTTTAAGTTGCACAAAAGAATAATATTATGAAAACAGCTATAGAATTTAAAGAAACACAATTTTCTTATATATTACTGTCTTTTTTAGCTCTTTTTGTAGGGATTATAGCTTTTTCAGGCTATCAAAACAAAGGAGGTTGGGTAATAATTCTATTATTAGTGGCTATTTTAGTAGCTGTATTCTATAAACTCACTATTGTAATAGATGATTATGGTATTGTAGCTTCATTTGGTATCGGTTTTTTGAGTAGACGAATGAATTTTCAAGAAATGGACGTCTCTACTATTCAATTCATTGATATTCCTTGGTATTATGGCATTGGGATACGTTATACTTCGGCAGGTATCATCTATAATACGAAACATAATAAGGCAATCAGGATAGTGTCTAAGGACAGAAAGAAAGTGTTTTTGGTAGGAACTGACCATTATGAGGAAATAAAGTCGATACTTCTGCAAAAGAACAACTAAAAGCCTTGCTGAAAGGTATATAAATGGAATTAGTAAAAGCAAAAAAGCATTTAGGGCAACATTTCTTAAAAGATTTGAACATTGCACAGAAAATAGCTGATACATTATCGCTAAAAAACTATAAAAAAGTAGTAGAAATAGGAGCTGGAATGGGCGTGCTTACTCAGTTTTTGCTCAAAAAAGACGTTGATGTGCACATAGTGGAAATCGATAAAGAATCGGTAGATTATTTGGAGGCAAATTATCCTGCATTAAGAGGAAAAATAATTGCCGATGACTTTTTGAAATATGATGTAGCGGGTTATTTAGCCGAACCATTTGCCATTATAGGTAATTTTCCTTATAATATATCTACTCAAATCGTTTTTAAACTACTTGAACTGCGAGAATACGTTCCTGAGTTTAGTGGAATGTTTCAGAAAGAGGTTGCCGAACGTATATGCGAGCACGAAGGTAGTAAAACGTATGGAATTTTGTCAGTTTTAGTACAGGCTTTTTATGAAACGAGCTATTTATTCACAGTTTCGGAGAGTGTTTTTAATCCTCCGCCCAAAGTAAAGAGTGGTGTAATACGATTAGTACGCAAAACTGATTTCCATTTAGATTGTGATGAAGGATTATTCTTTACCGTAGTGAAAACGGCTTTTAATCAACGGCGAAAAACCCTTCGCAACAGCCTAAAACCACTACTTACAGATGAGAATTTAAAACAAGACCCTATATTTGATAAGCGTCCTGAGCAATTGTCTTGGCAAGAGTTTGTTTTTATTACTAAAAAAATCAGTAATCAAGTTTGATAGCTAACGATTTGACGTCTTAAAACTATGACAACTTTTAAAATAACAGATGAACTCATTGAGAAAATCCATAAACTCATTGAGGAAAAACAAAATAAAGAACTTACAACCCTCTTAAATGATTTGCACTATGCCGATATAGCTGAAATCATTCACGAATTGGATATTGAAGAGGGGGTATACATCATTCGTTTAATTGATGCTGAGAAAACATCAGATGTACTCACAGAATTAGACGATGATTACCGTGAGAATATCTTAAAAAACCTTTCTGCAAAAGAAATTGCCGATGAAATCATCGAGTTGGACACCGATGATGCGGTGGATATCATCTCTGAATTGCCCGAAGATAGAAAAACAGAGGTTATTTCGCATATTACGGACGTAGAACACGCCAAAGACATCGTAGAATTACTTCGTTATGGCGAAGATACTGCGGGAGGACTAATGGCGAAGGAACTTGTAAAGGTAAATGAGAATTGGAATGTGCTAAAATGCGTAAAAGAAATGCGCGAACAGGCGGCTCACGTTACTCGTGTGCATTCTATTTATGTGGTAGATGATAATGATGTGCTTAAAGGACGACTTTCACTTAAAGATTTGCTTACTACTTCCACACGCTCAGAAGTGAAAGACATTTATATTCCAAAAGTAGACTATGTATACGTTACTGATACTGCCGAAGAGGTAGCTCACATAATGAGTAAGTATGACTTAGAGGCAATTCCTGTAGTTGATGAGATGAAACGCCTTGTGGGACGCATCACTATTGATGATGTGGTGGACGTGATAAAAGAAGAAGCTGAAAAAGACTATCAGTTGGCAGCAGGTATTACCAATGATGTGGAGGCAAGCGATAGTGTATGGAAACTTACCAAAGCGCGTTTGCCTTGGTTACTTATTGGAATGTTCGGAGGATTAGGTGCAGCGAGTATTATCAATGGTTTTCAGGATACGATGATGATTTACCCTATATTATTGATATTTATTCCGCTTATTCAAGCTACTGCGGGAAATGTGGGAGTACAATCATCGGCGATAATAGTACAAGGGTTGGCAAATAATTCTATCGATGGCGAACTTATCAAACGGTTGTTTAAAGAATTTCTATTAGGACTCATCAACGGAGGAACTATTGCAGGAATAGTGATATTAGTAAGCCATTTTGCTTTTCAAGCTGAGTATTTGGTAAGTATTACGGTAGCCATAGCACTCATTACAGTGATTGTAAATGCTGCTGTGATAGGCACTTTTATCCCGATACTTCTCCACAAGCGCGGTATTGACCCAGCGGTTGCTACGGGTCCGTTTATCACTACTAGCAACGATGTTTTAGGTATCTTGATTTACTTTTTTATTGCCAAAATGATATTAGGGTTTTAATGACATTATTGAAAATAAATATGTAAACTAATGTATACTATAAAGTCAAGTGATTTCTTCAAAAAAGGTGGAATTAATACAGCTTTAACAGCTATAGAAGTTGTAAAAAATATAGCAGATGATTATTCAAGTGATCATCGGCTATATGTCATTTATGCATTGAATTACAAAATAGAGTTTTCTTTTAATGAAAATACTTCTATTCATTATTTAATGGTAGAAAAATTTGTTGGAAAAGAAAAATATTTATCTCCTTACTGTATGTTTATAGATGATATGTCTATTTTTGATAAAACATTATCTGAAATAGTAGCAACCTATAAAAAAGAACCTAATGAATACCATAATATCACTATAGGAGACGCTGTTTTGTGTTTTGATAATGGAAAAGTAGATAGTTTATATTATCTTCCTTAGTTTCACTCGTTGATGAGAACTTCTAACTCGTTCCTAATACTTCTCACACCACTTCCGCAACTACAAACGTGCTTCCTCCAACAAAGATAAAGTCAGTGGGAAGCGCTTGTGCCTTAGCGGCATTTAAGGCTTCTACTACTGAAGAATATCTCTCCCCTTGGAGTCCTTTTGCAGTGGCAATTTCCTTTAATGTATCTACATTAAGTCCTCTTGCAATAGCAGGACTGCAAAAATAATAGGTAGCTTCTTTTGGGAAAAGCTCTAAAACACTATTTACATCTTTTTCTTTTACAAAACCTACTACAATATGAAGATGTGTATAGGTTTGCTTTTTGAGTTGTTCCATCACATAAGTAAGTCCTCCCACATTATGTCCTGTATCACATACGATAGTAGGGTCGGAGCCAAGGGTTTGCCAACGACCTTTCAGGTTTGTATTGTGCACCACGTGTAAAAGCCCTTGTGCAATATTCTCCGTAGTAATATCCCACCCCTGGTGGATAAGCAATTCGGTAACGGCTATTACTCCTTTGATGTTTTTCTCTTGATAAGCACCTTGAAGGTCGGTTGTAAGAGAAGTTTCTATGTGATTGGCAAAAATAATAGGAGCATTCATTTCTTTAGCTTTTGCTGTGAAGGCGGGAGCTGTCTCCTCTTGATATTCACTGATTACTACAGGCACATTTTGTTTGATAATACCAGCTTTTTCAAAAGCTATTTTAGGTAAAGTATCCCCTAAAATATCAGTATGGTCTTTAGAGATATTGGTAATAAGAGAAACTTCGGGAGTGATAATATTAGTGGAGTCAAAACGTCCTCCTAAACCTACTTCTATCACAGCGATATCTACTTTTTCATTCTCGAAATAGCTGAACGCCATTCCTACTGTCATTTCAAAGAATGAGAGGTGATATTCTTCCAAAAAGGGTCTGTTTTTAGCTATAAAACTTACCACATAGTCTTCGGGTATTTCCTTCCCATTAATTTTGATACGTTCGCGGAAGTCTTTGAGGTGTGGAGAGGTGTACAATCCTACCTTATATCCTGCCTCTTGTAGGATAGAAGCGAGCATACTGCTGGAAGAACCTTTTCCATTAGTGCCTGCGATATGCAAACTTTTGAATTTTGTTTGAGGATTTCCTAACACCGAAGTAAAGGTGAGGATATTATCTAATTTGTTGTTCAAAGCGGTTTTACCTTGTGTTTGAAACATTGGTAAGCGGTTGAACATCCACGAAAGTGTTTCTTGATAATTCAATGTTAAAGATAATTTTAGTTGTTGTACAATCAAAAATGAGATAATCAGTTATACTATAACCATTATCTCATCCTTGTTAATTATTAATTACCAATTATTAATTTATTTCTTATTCTCCGAGTTTAAAGTTGATAACAATAAAACCTACTTGACGTGCAGGAGCATTATCATCGGCGTTCCAGCGGTGCATAGCAGCTGTTTTTCGAGCAGCTTCCAGCAAACACTGAGCAGAGTTAGTAGTTCCTTTCACACCAGCAGTAGCTTTTACTACTTTACCACTACGGTCTACTTCTATTTGCACTACCACGCGTCCTTCTTCATTGCAATTTTGAGGTACTTTACCTTGTGAAGCAATAGTACGACCTTTCAGTCCCCAACCTTTGCCAGTACCATTACCACCTCCTGAGCCATAATAAGAATTAGCGTACTGGCTACCATCTATCTGTCCTTGATAACCAGGTTGGTTGCCATCTCCTTGTCCTGAGGTACCACTACCACCTGCATTGGCAGCTCCCAATATATTTGATAACGCATCCGAAGTTTCCCGTGAAGGTTTAGGAGCGGGTTTGGGACTCTCTTTTGGAGTGTCTTTTTTAGGTGTTTCTTTCTTTTTTTCTTTCTTTTTAGGTACTTCGGATACAGAAACTTCTTCGTTGTTATCTTGAGCCAAAAGGTTTTCCTTTACTTCTTGTGAAGTACTCTGTTCTGGTTGTGTTTGAGGAGGCGTTTTAGTTTCTTCCTGTTTAGCAGCACTTGGCGGAGGAGTGCGCTCGCCCATTCCTACCAAATCGACTCCATAAATAACCTCTACACCTTTTTCGGGCGGTGGATCTAAGTACTTCATTCCTGCAAAAAACAGTATGAGGATTACTAAACACATCACAGCCGTAGTGAGTGCTAATGATTTACGTTTATGTTCTGTATCGAATAAATTCATATACCTTTCTATTTTGGACGGACAGCCAAAATCACCTTAAATTGGTTTTGGTTTGCCACATCCATCACTGTTACCGCATTTTCAATAGGAACACTTTCCTCTACACGCAAAATGATAGTAGGATTTTCTACTCCATTGAGTGCTGATTTGAGCTCTGTATCGAGATTATCTACTGAAATAGGTTTCTTGTCAAGAAAATAGTTTAAATCTTTATCAATGCTTACTGAAACGTTTTGTGTGTTGGTGCTTTTACCTTTAGCTTTAGGTAATAACAAATCGAGTGCATTGGGGCTGTTGGCAGTAATCATAAAGAATATTAACAACAGGAACACAATGTCCGTCATAGACGACATACTGAACTCAGGACTTATCTTATTTCTACCTTTTAATTTCATAATTAATTATTAGATGAGAGTAGTTTTTAAGACCTATAGAGGTTCGTTTAACAAGTCTAAGAATTCAACAGCATTGGCTTCCATTAGGTGTACCACCTTATCAGTTTTTACTACTAAGTGGTTGTAGCCTACATAAGCAATAATTCCTACTATAAGCCCTGCTACGGTAGTTGCCATCGCAGTGTAGATACCACTTGCTAATGACCCCATCTCTGCCTGACCGCCTGCTGAAGCCATTTCGTGGAATGACATAATCATACCAACAACTGTGCCTAAGAAACCAATCATAGGTCCTGCTCCCGCAATAGTGGCGAGAATAGCCGTATTCTTTTCAAGATTGTAGACCTCTAAAGTACCTGCATTTTCAATAGCTTTATTAATATCTTCAAGGGGTTTACCTATACGAGAGACCCCTTTTTCAATAAGGCGTGCTACAGGAGTATTGGATTGTACACAAAGCATTTTAGCAGCATCTAAGCGCCCAGCTGAGATACAATCACGTATTTTATACATAAAAGTTTTATCCATCTTAGAAGCTGCCTTAATAGCAAAAAGGCGTTCAAAATAGAGAAAAAGAGCTACAGCGAGCATCACAAATAAAATACTAATAATAATGATACTCCCCATACCACCATCTAGAATCAGTTCCATTATAGAAAGGGTTTTCTCTTGTACTGCGACGGGAGCAGTGTCGGTTGCAGTAGTCGCAACGTCTACAGAAGTTTGTAATCCTAACATATTATTTTTGTTTTTCTGTTTAAAAATATTGCAAAAGTAAGAAATAATTATCAATAGACAATTATTAATTAATAATTAACAATTTATAAAATTATAAATACTTGATAATCATTTGTTGTTTAAATGAATAATTAACAAAAAAAGCTACTCAGTACTGAGTAGCTTTTGTGGACTCTACTGGATTCGAACCAGTGACCCTCTGCTTGTAAGGCAGATGCTCTGAACCAGCTGAGCTAAGAATCCTTTTTAATTATGAAAACAACAATAAA
>NZ_KE150491.1:286307-369263 GCF_000411575.1 Capnocytophaga sp. oral taxon 336 str. F0502
TTTTTAAAATTTAACCTAAGTGGGTCCTACTGGATTCGAACCAGTGACCCTCTGCTTGTAAGGCAGATGCTCTGAACCAGCTGAGCTAAGAACCCTTACGTTTAATTCGGGTGCAAAGGTACTATTTTTTTTTTACTCTCCAAATTTTTTGGTGAAAAAAAGTAGAAAAAGATTACAATGTAGTAAGCATCACCTCTTCAGCTCCTTTATGAAATGTATGTCCAGAGGTTCTTATAGCGTTGTAACTGATAGAGCGTGTGGGCTATACGTTGGTTTTGGGGCAACTCTAAATTAGGGTCGGCTTTCAGTAGATCGATAGCTTGAAAGCGTGCTGCTTTTAGTATATCTTGGTCTTTTACAAGGTCGGCTATTTTTAGAGCGAGCACTCCACTTTGTTGCGTACCCATTAGGTCACCAGGTCCACGCAATTTTAGGTCTACTTCAGCGATTTCAAAACCGTCGTTAGTACGCACCATCGTTTCCATACGCGTACGAGTATCGTTACTCATTTTGTTGCCAGTGAGTAATATACAATAACTCTGTTCACTGCCACGCCCTACACGTCCACGCAACTGGTGTAGTTGTGAGAGTCCAAAACGCTCGGCACTCTCAATTACCATTACGGAGGCATTGGGTACATTTACCCCCACTTCTATCACGGTGGTAGCCACCATTATTTGTGTTTCATTACGTAGGAAGCGCTCCATTTCAGCATCTTTTTCAGCTGGTTTGAGTCTACCGTGTACCATAGAAACCTTATATTTTGGCAAAGGGAAGCTTGCCGTGATATAATCATAGCCTTCGGTAAGGTTCTTAAAATCTAACGCTTCCGATTCTTCTATAAGTGGATATACTACATAAGCTTGTCGTCCTTTATCTATCTCTTTTTTAATAAATTCATAAGTCTCTGCACGGTGGTTTTCAAACTGATGTAGAGTTTTAATAGGCTTACGTCCGGGGGGGAGCTCATCTATTATCGAAACATCTAAATCACCATATACACTCATCGCTAAAGTGCGTGGGATAGGGGTGGCGGTCATTACTAAAATATGAGGCGGAATAGTGTTTTTATGCCATAACTTCGAGCGCTGTTCTACCCCAAATCGGTGTTGCTCATCGATAATGGCGAGTCCTAAGTTTCTGAACTGTACTTTGTTTTCCAAAAGAGCGTGAGTGCCTATAAGGATAGAAAGCTCTCCAGACTGTAATTGTTCGTCTAACATTTTGCGTTCTTTAGTTTTAGACGAACCTGTGAGCAGTGCTACAGTTACTCCTGTTTCTTTTAGTAGTTCACTAATGTTTTGGTAATGCTGATTGGCGAGAATTTCGGTAGGTGCCATCAAGCAGGCTTGACAACCATTATCTACTGCTAAAAGCATCGTCATTAGGGCTACGATGGTTTTACCAGAGCCTACATCGCCTTGCAACAAGCGGTTCATTTGGGCATTTGAGCCCACATCGGCGCGTATTTCTTTCAATACTCGTTTTTGGGCATCGGTAAGCGGAAAAGGCAAATGATGATTATAGAAGTTCATAAAAGCATCGCCTACATTCTTGAAAGGTTGTCCTTGGAACTTCTGTTTGTGCAGAAGATTCTTGCGTACCAACTGCACTTGTATGTAGAAAAGCTCTTCAAATTTGAGTCGTAAAGAGGCTTTAGTAAGCAAAGTTTGATTTGTAGGGAAGTGGATATTGCGCATTGCCTCCTGCTTGGAGATGAGGTTCATAGAAACGAGTATGTTATCCGGTAAATTCTCGGCAAAGCTATTGCCTATTTCTTCAAAAACTGTTTGTACTAATTGGCGCATCACTCTATTGGTAATGTTGCGTTTAGCTAATTTTTCGGTAGAAGGATATACGGGCTGAATACTGCTGTGTCCTGCCTTCTTGAATTCGCTGAGCAAGTCCATTTCGGGGTGAGGCATAGAGAAAGTGCCTCCAAAGAAATTCAGTTTGCCAAAAATCACATAAGGTTCGTTGATTTTTAGGGATTCACGCAACCATTTGAGTCCTTTGAACCACACGAGCTCCATAGCGCCCGTATCGTCTACAAAGGTAGCAACAAGACGAGTACCTTTTTGGTGAGCCGACTCTACTGTGCGTAAGTTTACTATCTTGCCTACGAGTTGCACCTCGGTATTATTGTTCTGCAATTCGTTGATTTTGTAAAACTTGGTACGGTCGATATACCTGTTGGGGAACAAGTTCAGCAAATCTTGATACTCATAGATACTGAGCTCTGTTTTCAGGAGTTCAGCCCGCTGATTGCCTACACCACGCAGGTAGTTGATGGGAGTATGTAAGATATTCTCTGGAATCATAAGAGCAAAAGTAATAAAAAAATACGAATGACGGTATATTGACCTTGATAAAGCATCATTATATAATACTATAATACACTATCTCTTAATTTTAAAATCCTCATCGCCTCTTTAGATATTTCATCATCCTTATCATTTACCATTTTTTTTAATAAATCAATTGGGATTCTCTTATTTCTAACAACAGCCATTCGGATTGAAAAGTCAGGGTCATTCATCAAAATCTCAAAAATATATCTATCATTTTTATTTTTCATTGCAACAGTAAATCGAACATCCGAATTTTTATCTTTACAAAGCAATTTTAATACATCAATGGGTATATATTTATTATGAACGAGCCACGCTTTCCTTTCAGGATAGTTATGTATTATCTCAGAGATTACTTCGGAAGATAATTGCTCTATTTTGGTTCTATTATTATCTTCCAAATCATCACTGTCTGCTAATTTTATATATTCTTTTATATTGTTAATCATATAATTATCCTCCACAAACTCTTTTTTCTTTTGTCGTAAATGTCATAAGTCGGCACTCCATACAAGTTCGCCATTGTCATCTATCGAACGTATAGGTCTACCTATATGGTCGGTTATTATGCTGTACGATTTACCGTTTGCAAGCTTCGCCGTCGGGGTAAAGCCTTCAAATATCCACGTCGTTAATTCATCTTCTCTTTTTCCCTCCCTTTTTATTTCGTGCAAAGGTACGTTACCTATTTGTGAAATTAACTATCTGATTATTTTTATTGAAAGCTCTTATAGTTTCCAATCTTTCACTTGAACATATCTTTTCCAATAATGTTTTTTGCATTTCAATTTCTTTAGCAATAATTGAATTATAATTTTCTTCCACTTCATAGCAAATATAAAAACATTGGAAAGGCATATCGCTACAATAGTTGATACTATTAATATCTTTATTTATCATATAATCAAAACCATAGGCGACACATAAAGAGGGCTTTTGAGCCAAGTCAGATATAGTAGTAGCTATTTCTTCCATATCGGGAGTTAGTCTGAAAACACAATTATCTATTATTTGTTGAATAATTAAAGGGTCTATTTTTGCTCCAGTACTAACATAATTAAATCCTCTGGACAAAATATTTTCTAATTCTTTATAATGGCCAAAATCATATATGTCTGTATGATTATTACATAAGTCATAATATAAAGGCATCATTCGTTCAGCCATTGAGAAAGCAAAAAGCTCTCTCTCTTTATCATTTAAAGATTCTATTCTTTGATATATTATTACATTATCCATCTTTGCAATCTATTTTCCTTTTTTTACTTTTTTTGCCTGTTGTTTCTGTCTCAAATTTTATATTCTTTTCTTCCATTAAAGTTTGGCAATCTATACATATTTTGGAACTGGCTTCAATTGCTATTATTCCATTGTTAGACCTCGCTAATGCTTCTTCTGCGTGAACATTTTCTAATCTACTATGCACAACTGTAATATTATTATCCTCAGCCCATTTCACAATTTTACTATCAACTTTTGGGGTGCTTGAAGAAACAAATAATGTACCATATTCATTTACACCAACAGCTGTAACTCTTCTTTTTTGAGCAAATTTATCCAAATTACTGTGAGCTTCTTTTGCTAAATCTTGTAATTCATTTAGCCCAAATACATCAACCCAACTATTTGTATCGTGAACATAAGCGTACAACGTAGGATTATTCCCTGCCAACCCTATCGGGTCTTGGCTTATGTAACAGCCTGTCTCTGAATTATACCATCTGTACCTAGTTATAATATAATTTTTCTATTATAAGTTCTTCTTGATACCCTCTGGACTTCAATTCTACCCCTCCAAACCTCAATTTTACTCCTCTGGACTTCAGTTTTACTCCTCCGAACCTCAATTTTACTCCTCCGGACTTCAATTCTACCCCTCCGGATTTCAGTTTTACTCCTCCAGACCTCAAATGCACCGCAACGGAGCATTACAAGACCGCAACGGAGCATTACAGGACTGCAACGGAGGGCTTCTGAAGTGGTAATTTGGTGTAAAATTGAAGTCCGGAGGACTAAAAAACACCTACGGAGGACTAAAAAAGAGGTTCGTACTACTAAAAAACTCCATCGGAGTTGTTTTATAGCGGTTCCGATGGAGAGTAAGAAAGAAAATACATACTTTATGTACGAATAATCGGTGGGGTTGCCTGATAATTGTCGTTATTGTGCATTAGCTTAGCATTGTAAACCCCTATGTTTAGCCTTTCTAAAACTGCGGTAGTGGTCGGAGATTATCGAATAATGTTTATTGCCTTGTGTTTTAGCGACAGAAACAAATTTTGGAAAACCTACGTTGTTATTTCACTTTAATTATATACTATTTTTTAATTTATTGAAATATTTTTCCAGCATTTTTACATTGTTTATTCTATCAATTTTACCATCCGTTTTATCCGTATAAACAAACCATTTTTCTGCTAAATCATCAAATAGTTGTTTTCCTAAGTCTGTTAAATCGCTTTCCTTGATGATTGTATCAATATTCAAATCACCTTGTTCATCGAAGGGATTTTTCTGTAAGAGCTCTTTTTCACAAGAAAAACGGAGCAAATGAAAACATATAGTAAACATTGCTATCTTATCGTCTTTCATTGGATAAGCATTAATCATACTGCTAACATTTAATAATACTGTATCTTTCATATTTTATAATTTGTGTTGGAACAAAAGATATGATATATTATGCTGTTACTAACTTTTTGTGTAAAAGGATAATATATCACCATAGTTATGTGTGTTACTGATGCATTCTATAACTATATTTTTATTAGGGAATTTATGTTTAAAATAAATACTCCAAGAAAATTGTAAGAACTCACCTATGTTTTTAAATAATTTATCATCTGTAATATCAGTACAATGAGCAAATAAATCATATAAATATAATTTATTTATCTCAAATTCTATTTCACTACTATTGTTATATTTCTTTTTGAGATTCTCATAGAGAAAATAATCATAATTATCCTTTAATAAAATACAGTTCTCAATTTCTATAATCTCAGGAAATAGCAATTTACCTATAATCAAAATGTCATCAGGATGAATATTAAAACTTATATATTGATATATGTCAATATTATCTTTCTGAGACCATCTGTTTTTCCATTCTATATACTTACCTATCTCTTCCAAATTCATATATTAAATATTTCGGGGGATTTCTTACTTTACCAATTTCTAAACGCTTAGTTCTATTGTTTATAATTAAAGTTGGAGTACCTTCTTCATTTATTTATAGGTTTAAAATTAATCATCATTAAACTGCCCACATTCAAGAACAACATCTTTAATTTCATTTGATTCAATAAGAAAATCTAATTGTTCTAAAGAAATATCTAAAGGAAATTTTCTATTGCTTTTAATATAATTCTGCAATAAACTTACTATAATATCAAATTGAGTTAGAGACATAAAAACAATAATATTACTATCTTTTATAACTATTTTTGATTCTTCGGACTGTATAATTTGCAAACTTATTCCATTACGAGAGATAAAGCTACTATTTTTTGATGTAAATAATTTGTAAAAAGCCTCTATATCTTCTTCATTTATGGATATGATTAAAACATCTTTGTAAGTATAAGTATTTATTGTTATTATATCTTTCATTTTCTCTGTTTTTATAATGTTTTATCATCAGTTATAATGATACCCGATATACCAATAGAAGGATTTAAATAATAAATAATCAGATGGTTGTTACGATTATTATGATAGTTTGATAAAAAGGGATAATCTTTAAGCAATATTTTTGGAACATTATTCATCGTGTATATTTCTATATCGAATAATACATTTTGGTCAGAAAAGAAGTTTAGTTCAAATTGAATGATATTATTGAAACTCAAATCTCCCTTATCAGCAAAGTAAAAAGTTAATTTTTTCTTTTCCTTATCATAAAAAACTCCTGTAATTTCCTTATCGTGATAATCATTCTTCTCCATAGTTGCTATTTTTTATTCTTTTGCATTTGTTTTTAGTAATCTCCGTTTCGAGCTTTTTATCAGTATTACCTCAATCTCAGTCCCTGCAAATATGCCATCTTCATTTCTCCCGCTCCCACAAACTCATTGTATTTAGGATCTATGTTATCTTCTTTCATATTTAATAAGGTATTATATAGTTTCATATATTGTCCTTTGTACCGACATTGGTTTATCTTCGTTTGAAATACTTGCTCTGCCGTTTCTTTTCCGCCGAATACAAGAAAATATGATAACGAAATGTCTAGCTTCTGGGTAATGCCGTATTCGATAATTTCGTCCGGCGATTTACAAAAGACATCGAACAACGGAAGTACCGTATCGGTAAGGGCTTTTTGTATTTCAGAAACTGTCCGTGCATAATTGGTTTTTGCAAGATCCCATACCTTATATTCAGCCCCAAGGATATAGCAAAGCTGTTTCCCCCAAACTATTCCGGTGCAATATTCGTTTTTATAGGCTTTAATATCAAACGTTTTTACGGCTTTTGAATACACAGTGATATGCGGAATAATCGTAACGGAATTTTCATCATTATAATGTGAAGACTGAAAATAAACCTGCAACGTAATATCCTTATTTGGTCTTTTTGAAACGGTTTGCCCTTTTTGTGCTACCTTAAATCCGTGCAGGATTAATACCTCTGCTATCTCGTTGCATCCCTTTAAAAATATTTCTCTCGGTTTCTTACTCATAAAATGGTCTCTCCTTATAGTTGAATGTATGAATAATTTATGTTACTTATTATTTGCTTCTATAAAAACCACCTCAAATATCTTACTCCAATTTTTACCCGTGATGAAGAACGTACTACGCCTAGCGTGATAAGCAATGCCATTAAGAACATCTAAATCAGGAGTTTGTTCTACTTTTTCTTTTAATCCTCGTACATCTACAACGCCTTCTATAGCACCATTATTGGGGTTGATAATCATAATACCATCTTTTAGATAAGTATTAGCATATATTTTCCCGTCTACAAATTCTAATTCGTTAGCATTGGTAAAAATAGATTTATTAGTACATAGTTGTAAACTGTCTACTTCTTCAAAAGTGTTAGGATTGAGTATCCAAATCTTTTCTGAACCATCACTTTTGTAAAGTTTACCACTACCGTTATGACAGAGCCCCCAACCTTCTTTACTTTTATTGTAAGAGAATATTTTTAACAATTTTAGCTGAGTATCATATACGAATCCTATATTTTCTCTCCAAGTGAGTTGAATAATTTTATCTCTAAAAACGGTAGCTCCTTCACCAAAATACATTGCTTGTAAAGGTACATTTTTGTACATTTCGCCCGTAAAAGGATTCCATTTGCGTATGGAAGATTCTCGGTATTGCCCTGTGCTTTCTACTAAAGTATCACCTATAAATTCTAAACCTTGAGTATAAGCCTGTTTGTCGTGGGGATATTCATTTAGTATTTTATAAGTATACAATTTAGGAGCTTGTCCTGCTAAAAGTAAAATTTCTTTTCGTACTTTATAAACTTCTCCTTTATCAGTATATACAGTTACTTCTAAAGGCTGTTTACCTAACATTAGGTTTTTAAGTACTATGTTCTCATTAGTAACAACAAGCTCTTGGTGATGAAACTGATAGCTAATCTTTACTATTTTACCTTCAAATTTAGGATTCACAACTTTTATCTGTAAAGTTTCTCCTATGTGGTATTCCTTCTTTTTAGGATACAGTTCTATATTGAAAGCGTCTTGCTTAGGTGGATTTGCATTTTTGCAAGCTCCTATTAATAAGAAACTTAATATGCAAATTAACTGTTGTAATTTCATTCTATCGTTTACTTTGAAAAATATAAGTAATAGTTCCTGTTTGCTCTTTTTTGCCTGTTACAGCATTAAATCTGGCTCTGCTAGCATATAGTAATGAGTTTTCTATAAGGCAATCATCATTGGTAGTTGAATTCATTTTGTCAAGAGCTGTTCTAATAACTCTTCCTGCTTCATCAACTGTAATAATAATCACTACTTGCCCTTCTTTTTCACAAGTAAATACAGGGTTAGGTATATTTCCTGTCCTGCCAGATAAGGCATATTTTACTAAAGTATTCTTATTTACTTTATTATCAGATGAAATTTTAGTTGTTTTTTGAAGAGTATTATCGTCCGATATTACTAAGTTAGACGACATTTTATTATTACTCACCAATTCTTCTTTAGCACTTTCCATCTCTTTAGAAGCACGCTCTGCCATTATTTCGTCTAAAGTTTTAAAATTCTCAGTATGACGTAAGTCAGCATCGGCTTGATTATAAGCATTAGTAGTCAGTTTCGCATTCATAGTTTGAGAAAGATCAGGCGCTTCAGTTTGTTCCTCTAATTTTGGAGGTTCATAAGGTAAATCATCTGGAGTGAGTGCCATTTCAATCATTATTTCTTTCTCTCTACTGCTAAGTTGTATCACCATAAGGGTTACTATCGTACCGAAAAGTATCAGTAAAGTAAGCATAATTGCCTTATCAGTATTTGAAAACATCGATAGAAAGTAGCGAAACTCATATTTGATTCCTGAGGTCTTTTTTTTCTTTTTTCGAGGAAAAATGGCTTCTATATTAAGGTCGGAAGTGTGTTGTTGTTTATTAAGGCGTTCTCGCTCTCGCTCTTCATACACTTCATTAATAGATTTTTTCCTATTGTTTTGTGTGTTCAAAGTAGATTCTTTTCGAGCGAAATGGTCATTAAGAGTTGTTTTATTCTTATCGATAAATCGCTCGAATACAGTAGTGAGAATAATAGGTTTTGTTTGCATTTTTGGAATATGTATGTTTATAAATTCATCAGGCGTTAAGGCATCATTTACCGAGAAATCACCTATCTTAGTACGTCGCAATGCAGATAGATAGCCACCAGACCCTAAGGCTTTACCAAAGTCGTTTGCCAAGGAGCGTATGTAGGTGCCTTTGCTACATACCACCTCAAAGTGCAATTTAGGAAACTGACTTGCATCTATATCGAAACTGTAAATATAGATAGTGCGTTGAGGAACTTCTATTTCTTTCCCGTCGCGCGCAAATTCGTAGAGCCGTTTGCCTTCTTTCTTGATAGCCGAAAATACGGGAGGCGTTTGCGTGAGCTCCCCTATAAACTGCATTCGTACTTCTTCTATCAGTTCAGGAGTGATATGGTCAGTAGGGTAGTGGGCATCTATTTCGGTTTCCTTATCGTAGGAAGGAGTCGTAGCCCCTACGGTGATAGTACCCGTATAAGTTTTTACAGCGTCTTGTATTTCAGTAATCTTCTTAGTAAATTTGCCCGTACAAATCACCAATAAACCAGAGGCAAGCGGGTCTAATGTTCCTGCGTGCCCTATCTTTATCTTCTTGAGCTTATAGTGTTTGAGTATTGCCCATTTGATTTTGTTCACCGCTTGAAACGACGACCATTGCAGGGGCTTATCGATAAGCAAGATACGCCCTTCTGTAAGTTCTTCTGGAGTTATCATACTATTCACTTTTCACTTCCGTAGTATTTTTCCCCTATTCGTATTTTTTCTCTTCCGTTGGCTACTCGCCATTTGTTAGCATCGCGCAACGAGAAAGCACAACCGCAGTACTCTTGTTGGTAGAACTTCTCGTTTTTACAGATTTCCATATTGCAGGCAGCACCTCCGTTTTTGCGCCAATTGTAGTCCCAATAGGTAAGTCCCTCGTACTTATTGGCAGCATTTTTACCTGCTTCATTCACTTGGTTGAGGTCTTTCCAACGCGAGATGCCCAGTGAGGTTGCAATGGTATCGAAACCGTTTTCGTAAGCATATAAAGCCGTACGCTCCATACGCATATCAAAGCACATTGCGCAACGGCTACCGCGTTCGGGTTCAAATTCCATACCTTTGGCACGTGCGTACCAATTATCAGTGTCGTATTCGGCATCTACAATAGGTACGCCACACTTTTTGGCAAAGCGTATATTTTCCTCTTTGCGAATTTCGTATTCTTTTTGAGGGTGAATATTAGGGTTGTAAAAAAATATAGTAAAGTCTATCCCCGATGCTTGAATAGATAGTATAATAGAGCCCGAGCAAGGCGCACAACAAGTGTGCAATAAGAGCTTTTTGCCATTATTGGGCAATATGAGATTCTTGTGGACTAATTCCATAGTATTTTTATTGTTTCCTTATCAGAGGGCAAAAATACAAAGAAATAGTAATATATCAAGATTCTGGTGGGTACATTTGTTTGAGAGCGTTCACATATACCTCTGCACCTTTACGTTTAAAGCCTTCATTTTCATAAAGCTTAATAGCTGCTTCGTTAGTAGGCGAGGTAAAGAGCAATATTTCTCCCAAACCCAATTCTTTGCCTTTGGCGATAAGAAGTTGTATGAGCTGAGTCCCTATTTTTTTACCACGTGCCATCTCGTCTACCACCACATCTTCTATCCAACCTTTATAGCCCGAAATCACTCTGTAGATAGCCATAGAAGCCATTCCGTGTAGGCGACCGTCTTCTATATAACCTACTACATAAGGTGCTTTAGTTTTGTCTTGAAAAAGGTCAGATAGTCGTTGTTGGTAGCGCCTGCTCAACAGTGAAAAAAGTCTGTGGGCGTCATCTTCAATGGTTGGTGTAATGTTGCTTTTATTTAAAAATGTAATCATATTATTTAGTTGTTAGTCATTAGTTTACTAGTTCTTAATCACCATATTCTGACAAAGTTTTAAACTTGTACAAAGTTGATATACCTATTACTTCTCACACTTATCATTTCTCTTGCCCCTTTTCATTACTACTCATTTACCACTTATCATTTACCATTAAGCAATTAAGCATTAATTTCATCTTCTGTTGTAGTTCCTCAGCTTTTTCACCTGCTACTTTGGCAAAGTCTTCGCCCTTAGAAGCGTAGATAATGCCTCTTGACGAGTTGATAAGCAGTCCGTAGTGGTCGTTCAAACCATACTTACATACCTCTTCCAAGCTACCTCCCTGAGCACCTACTCCTGGTACTAACAAGAAATGTTTAGGTATAATTTTGCGTATTTCCTTTAGGTATTCCGCCTTGGTCGCACCTACTACGTACATCAGGTTTTGACTGTTTTGCCAAGTGAGTGAGGTGCGTAATACCCTTTTGTACAGCTCTTCATCGTTGAGTTTTTGCGTTTGGAAGTCGAAAGCCCCTTCATTAGAAGTTAGTGCTAAGAGAATGGTGTGTTTGTTCTCAAAAGCTAAAAAAGGCTCTACCGAATCCCTTCCCATATAGGGGGCTACTGTCACGCTATCGAATTGCATATCTTCAAAAAAAGCTTTGGCATACATACTTGAAGTGTTGCCTATATCCCCGCGTTTGGCATCGGCAATAGTGAAAATCTCAGGGTGGTGACGGTTCAGGTAGTCAATCGTCTTTTTTAAGGCGCGCCAACCTTTTTCGCCGTGGGCTTCGTAGAAAGCTGTATTGGGTTTGTAGGCTACCGCAAAAGCGTGGGTAACCTCTATAATCGCCTTGTTGAACGCAAAGAGCGGGTCTTCCTCTTCAAGCAAGTGAGGAGGAATTTTAGTCATATCGGTATCCAAGCCCACACATAACAGCGATTGTTTAGCTTCGATTTGCTGTATGAGTTGCTTAGTAGTCATTTTCTTCTATACGGGCGATTTCTCGTTCGTAGAAAGCAATAGCTTCTTCTATAAGGTTCTCGCTTTCAGCCTCTAACTCTTTGGTGTCTTCTTCGTCAAACTCTTCAAGCCATTCTACTTCATCGTTGTCTAAGTTCAGCACGAAGCGCGGATACTCTAAATGCACCACGAACATAGCGTCGGGCATATCGGTGTTGTCACCTAAAATAAATTTTGGGAAGTTACTCATTTCAATTCTTTTATTAGTTCAATAGCTTTAGCTACCCCTCTTGAAGCAACGTCTTTAATTACAGTGATTTTATCTTTACTACTGATGCTTGGACGTGGGTCTATATAATATATAGGTGTATCTTTCTTGGCACAGTTCATCAATCCAGCAGCGGGATACACTTGTAATGAAGTACCTACAATAACCACTATATCGGCAGTTTCTACCTCTTCGGCAGCCTTTACAATCATTGGTACATCTTCGCCAAACCACACGATGTGAGGTCGTAATTGTGCTCCACTGGGGCTCAGGTCGCCCACTTTAATGTCGTCAGTACAGTCGTAGAGCGTATAGGGGTCATCTACTCCCCTCATTTTTAGCAGTTCGCCGTGTAAGTGAATAATGTGATGGCTACCCGCACGTTCGTGCAAGTCATCTACATTTTGAGTGATGATCACCACGTCGTACTCTTTTTCCAACTCGGCTAATAATAAGTGAGCGGGATTAGGTTGCACATTTTTCACCTGTTTGCGTAAGCCGTTGTAGAAGTTCAATACAAGTTCAGGGTCTTTCTCAAAACCATAAGGTGTTGCCACTTGTTCTATATCGTGACCTTCCCACAAACCATCGGCATCTCGGAAAGTTTTTACACCACTTTCAGCACTAATCCCTGCCCCTGTGAGGACTACTATTTTCTTCTTTTTCATATTGGTAATGTTAGTTATGGTCTTGTCAGAGAATTAATTTGCGCTTTCGTGCGCTTTGCACCTTGCCAAAGTTTTTAATTGCCTATCGTGCTACGATTTGCCTGTTGTGCTACGACTTTTAGCAAAGTAGAAGTCTACCAATTCCCTTCTTTTTATCTCTACTTTAGCATCAACTTAACTTCACTTTTCCTTCGTTCATTGTTCGTCCTTTGTTCGTCTTTCCTATAAGCTTTCTATAAGCTTCTCCCAAATTAACCATTAATCGTTAACCATTAATCATTAAATAAGGCTTCTATGCTAATTAACTCATCTACTAATAAATAAAAAAAGTCCCTTTCAACTGAAAGGGACTTTTTTACTGCAATTACTTTTTGTTTACTGCTTCAGATAATTCAGCCCCTGCTTTGAATTTTACAACTTTCTTAGCAGGTACTTTAATTACTGCACCAGTACGAGGGTTGCGAGCCTCTCTGGCTTCTTTTTTAGCAACTGACCAAGAACCGAATCCTACGACAGCTACTTTGTCACCTTTTTTTAGAGCCTTTTCAACACTTGAAAAGAACGCTTCAACAGCTTTTTTAGAGTCGGTTTTTGTAAGTCCAGACCCTGCTGCAATTGCATCAATTAATTCTGATTTGTTCATATGATAACTTATAAATACAGTTAATAAGGACAAAGGTAGTAATATATTTCATCATAGCAAGTATAAAACAAGAAAAAATGCGATTTTTAGTAAAAAATTAACATTTTAGGTGCTTTTTTAGCGCTTTTTTTTGGCTCGTTAAACCTTTTTTTCTACTTTTGCACTCTCAAAATAAAGTTAAGAAAGTTCTTACAAATTATGCTTACAAGACGACATATTAGGGCAAAAGTAATGCAATCAATTTATGCAATGCGTCAGAGCCAAAGTCAGGATTTAGACAAAGAATTGAAGTTCTTGCAAAACAGTGCTGATGAAATGCGACACCTATATTTATTAATATTATCACTTTTCATTGAACTGCATTCTTTGGCAACTCATCAACACAAAGTAGCTCAGAAAAAATATTTGGCTACTACTGAAGAAAGAACAGTACATCAAAAATTCTCTGAAAACCTTTTGCTCTTAGCCATCGTTCATAATACATTATTACAAGAAGCCATTGCTGATGCACGTATAAATCATTGGGAAATACACGAAGAGTATGTGCGTACTATATATAAAAACATTGTAGAAAGTGAGTTTTATAAGAAATACAGCAAACAGAAGAGCAGTTTTGAAGCTGATAAATCTTTTTTAATGACTATTTTTGAAGAAATTATAGCTCCCGATGAGACAATGTATGAATATATTGAAGATTATAATCTCACTTGGGTAGATGATTATCCCATTGTAAATACCTATATAAGTAGGTTATTTAGAGAAGTGCTTCCTACCTCACCTGATAAATATTTTGTTCCTTCACTTTATAAAGATGAAGAAGAAAAAGATTTTCTTACAGGTTTACTAAAAAAAGCAGTGCTCAATGATAGTAAGTGGGAGAATGAAATTATTAGTAGAATGACGGGTTGGGAGAAAGATCGTGTGGCTGTAATAGATAGTATATTGTTAAAAATGGCTGTTTGTGAAATGCTTAGTTTTCCTAGTATTCCAGTGAAAGTAACACTTAATGAATATTTAGAACTTGCCAAGGAATATTCTACTACTAAAAGTAGTGCGTTTATTAATGGTGTAATGAAAAATGTACATAAAGAACTCGAAGAAAGACAACAAATTAAAAAGATAGGAAGAGGACTTTTATAATTGAAAACCAAAAGCTAAAAGTTCCTAATTACAATTTTCTAAAATAACTAAAAACTAATAATTAAATTAATAAATATGCAACAATTGATGAACAGTGGTTTACTACCTCTTATATTGATAATCTTAGTATTCTACTTTTTTATGATTCGTCCGCAAGTAAGACGACAAAAACAAGAAAAAAACTTTATTGAAGGAATGAAAAGAGGCGATAAAGTAATTACTAAAAGTGGTATGCACGGACGCATTGTAGAACTTACTGATGATACTTGTGTCATAGAAACACTTTCAGGAAAAATCAAATTTGAACGTTCTGCTATTTCTATGGAACTGTCAGCTAAATTAAAAGACGACAAGAAAGAAATTCAAGACAAGAAAGAATCGTAGTCATAGAAAGAACCCAAAATGAGAGCGTATCTATTACAATAGATACGCTCTCATTTTTATTGTGATATTTGCAAAATTCTAATTCGTAGAAAATAATTTTGCAAAGAAACTCTTGCGTTGCATCATAGTTTCTTCTTCGTGATGTTCTTCACTAAATATATCATCAGAAATTTCATAGTCTCCAATGTTAGTATCGGTGTGAGGCATATTAGGGATAGGATCAAAGTGAATTTCTCGCTTGCTTTCGTCCATAATATCCATAATATATTCAATATATGATTTGCCTTGTTTTTCTAAAAAGCCCTTAAAATAACGATTACTGAGCTCCATATCTCCTATTTTTTCAAGTTTAAGGAGCGTTTGATATAAAGGCTCAATATGCTCTGTAATTACATACTTAGGTACTGAATGCTGACGCGCCATAATAGTAACAACATCCCCAATAATATTCCTGCCTACTTCAAAATCGGTAATTACCCAATAATACTTACCCGATTTAGCTAAGTTTTTAATAATAGCGTGAAAGTTCCTCCCCGCCAAAATATTATCCCAAGTAATCTTAAATATGATTTTAGGCATATCGGGGTGACGAATGATGCTATGTGGTTTTCCTAATAATTCAACCGCAGGATAACCACAAACGTCTATAAATGTTTGATTTACGTCAGTAATAGCACCCAACTTATCAGTAGTACTGATAATAGTTTTTGTTTTATCCCACACTACTTCTTCATCAATAGGTATAGGTCTAGTAATTAGTTCTGACATAAGATTTCCTTTTATACTTAACGCTACAAAAGTACAAAAGTTATCTGAAAGAACAAAATATTTTAGATAAAATCGTATTACTATTTTGTTTTAAATATAACAATTCTTTTTAACACGTTGATTTGTAGTGATTAACAGCTATATTTCTACTCTTCTATATCTTCTTATTTTTAGTAGTTTTTGCTTTCCCATATATTTAATTTTAATTATTTTAGCCATTCAAGTAATATAAAAGTATAACTGTATGTTAAAAAATTATCCTAAGAGGCTGATTTTATTATATTGTTAAAAACTTTGTTAATAACTTATTTTGGATAGAGAGTGAAATTAGGATATAAAGCTGTTACTTTGCACCCCGAAAATAAAAAGTTATGAACGAAGAAAAAGACATTTGGTGGCTCAATGAAGAGTCTGAACAAATCCTCAATAGAGGCTATTTACTAAAAGGAGAAAGCGTAGAAGGTGCAATAGACCGCATTACAAGTGCTGCTGCACATAGGCTTTATAAACCCGAATTACAGCCTGCTTTCAAAGAAATGATTACTAAAGGGTGGATTAGTTTCTCATCTCCTATTTGGGCAAATATGGGTACTGAAAGAGGTTTGCCTATTTCTTGTTTCAATGTGCACGTACCTGATAGCATCGAGGGGATTACTCATAAACTTGGAGAGGTGATTATGCAAACCAAAATAGGGGGAGGCACTTCTGGTTATTTTGGTGAATTGCGCAGTCGCGGTTCTGCAGTTACCGATAATGGTAAATCAAGTGGGGCAGTTAGTTTTATGAAGTTGTTCGATTCAGCTATGGACGTTGTATCACAAGGAGGAGTAAGACGCGGTGCTTTTGCTGCTTATTTAGATATAGACCATCCCGATGCCGAAGAGTTTCTACAAATTAAAGATGTAGAATTTCCTATTCAGAATCTTTTTTTTGGTATTTGTGTACCTGATTATTGGATGCAAGAGATGATAGATGGTGATGTAGAAAAACGTCGCCTATGGGCTCGTGTCTTGGAGTCTCGCCAGCAAAAAGGGTTACCTTACATTATCTTTACGGATAATGCCAATCGTAATCGCCCTCAAGTGTATAAAGATAAAGATATGCTCATTCGTTCAAGTAACTTGTGCAGTGAGATTATGTTACCTTCTAGTGAAGATGAATCGTTTATTTGCTGTCTTTCTTCTATGAACTTAGAGCTCTTTGATGAGTGGAAAGATACAAAAGCAGTAAAGTTAGCGGTATTCTTTTTAGATGCGGTACTTTCAGAGTTTATAGAAAAAACAAAGGGTAATTACTATTTACAGGCAGCTCGCAATTTTGCTATTCGTCACCGTGCTTTAGGTTTGGGTGTATTGGGATATCATTCTTACTTGCAACGTAATATGATACCTTTTGAGAGCTTTGAGGCAACTCAGTTCAATGCCCGCGCTTTTAGATACATTCGTGAAGAAGCTGATAAGGCAACTAAAGAATTAGCTCATATTTATGGAGAACCAGAAATTTTAAAAGGATATGGCAGACGAAATACTACCACTATGGCAATCGCTCCTACCACTTCCAGCTCGGCTATTTTAGGACAGGTATCACCAGGTATCGAACCTTATTCGAGCAATTACTATAAAGTAGGGCTTTCTAAAGGGAACTTTATGCGCAAAAATAAGTATCTCACTCAACTTTTGGAGGAAAAAGGTCTTAATAATGAAGAGGTATGGCGTTCTATTCGTTTGAATAATGGCTCTGTACAACACTTGCAAGAGTTATCTCAATTAGAGAAGAATGTGTTTAAAACTTTTAAAGAGATTTCACCGATGGAAATTATATCACAAGCGGCACAGCGTCAAGCATACATTGATCAAACGCAGAGTTTGAACTTAAATATTCCTTCAGCGATGCCTATTCGCGATGTGAATAAAGTGCTTATTGAGGCTTGGAAATTAGGAGTTAAAAGTTTGTACTATCAGCGCAGTCAATCAGTAGCAAAAGAAATGATGATGAATTTTGTAAACTGTAGTAGTTGTGAAGCTTAATACATTTGATTATAAATCCTTAGAAATTAAATAACATATTGTATAATATAAAATAAGTCCGATACAAATATCGGACTTATTTTGTTTTCCATATTATTCTTCTTTACGCGGTGCGTTCAAATTCTTTAAGTACATCTACTAATACTTGTACACTTTCTAAAGGCAAAGCGTTGTAGATAGAAGCACGATAACCTCCCACACTGCGGTGTCCTTTTATTCCACTGATATTGGCTTCTTTACACAAAGCGTCAAAGCGTTCTTTGGTGCTTTCATTGGTGAGGTTGAACACTACGTTCATTAGGGAGCGGTCTTCTTTGTTGGCATATCCTACTACTAACGGATTGCGGTCGATTTCTCCGTAAAGCAAATCGGCTTTAGCTCGGTTGCGTTTGCCTAAGGCTTGTAATCCACCTTGTGCTTGTATCCATTCGAGTACCAATAGGTTCACATATACTGCAAAAGTAGAAGGTGTATTGAACATACTATCGTTTTTAATATGCAACTGGTAGTCCATCATCGAAGGCAGTTTCCGACTTACCTTGCCCAATAAATCCTTCTTCACAATCACTAAGGTAGACCCTGAAGCTCCTAAATTCTTCTGTGAACCCGCATAAATCAAACTAAACTGCTTGTAGTCTAACGGACGTGAGAAAATATCAGAACTCATATCGGCTACCAAAGGGACGCTCGTTTGAGGTAAACTGTGGTACTCGGTACCGTAAATCGTATTATTGGTAGTGATGTGCAGATAATCGATATCAGTAGGAACAGTCACATTTTTTGGAATATACTTATACCCATCGGCTTTAGAAGAGGCTATCACTTCGGCATTTCCAAAGAGAGAAGCTTCCTTTTGTGCTTTGTTAGCCCAAGTACCTGTATCTATATAAGCAGCTTTGGTCTCGAGGAGGTTGTAAGGCACCATCAGGAATTGCATACTAGCTCCTCCTTGCAAGAAGAGTGTAGTGTACGAATCGTCCAATCCGGCGATTTCCAAAGCCAATACACGAGCGCGTTCTATCACGCGTACAAACTCTGGACTGCGGTGTGATATTTCTATTACCGATAAGCCAGTCCCCTCAAAATCTAATAAGGCTTCAGAGGCTTTTTGGAATACCTCAGGTGCTAAGATAGAGGGACCTGCGCTAAAATTATGCTTTTTCATTTTCCTTATGTTCTGTTTTATATTTTACGATAAAATCTTCTACTTGGCGTTTCAAGATACGCCATAACTTATCTTGTGCGTATTCGCTTGCCCAAGCTACGTGAGGAGTGTAAATCACACGAGGGTGGTTGGCTATTTTTAGTAGAGGGTCGTTAGCCATTGGAGGTTCTTCTTCAAACACATCGGTAGCAAAGCCCATTATACGATTGCTTTCTATAGCTTCATATACCGCCTGAGGGTCTACTATAGCTCCACGAGCCATATTGATAATTAATGGTTTTTTACGCAATTTAGAGATGAAATCTTCATCTACTAAATGCTTAGTCTCAGGAGTAAGCGGACAGTTAAGCGAGATGATATCACTCTGTGCCAATACCTTGTCGAATTCAGTATATTCTTTACTACGTGGCGCTTTACCTTGGCGTTCAGCCCATAGCACTTTCATACCAAAGGCTTCAGCTACTTTACTAATAGCTTTCCCTATGTTGCCTACTCCTATAATCCCTAAGGTTTTGGTATGCAATTCAAACACCGGTGGCTCAGTAAGGCAAAAACGACCATCTTTTTCCCAAGTACCATCTTCTACACTTGTGTGATAGGTTTTTAGGGCACGCATAGCCGATAGTAACAACAAGAAGAAGTGTTCTGTAACACTTTCAGTAGAGTAACCCGCTACGTTTTTCACTTCTATACCCAAGGCTTTCGCAGCCTCTTTATCGATATTATCCATACCAGTAGCGGTGAGGTGAATGAGCTTGAGGTTAGGCAATTGCCTAAGGATACTCTCATCGAGTTTCACCTTGTTCACAATAGCTATATCAGCAGGTTTGAGACGTTGAACAATTTCATCGGGAGCTGTTTTTTGGAAGGCTACCCATTGGGCTATCCCTTTTGGGATATCTACATCTATGCGCTCAGAGAGCGTGTTGCGGTCTAAAAATACGGCTTTCATATAATATATTATTAATTCTTTTTTATCTACATAGTTAAGAGAGTAGGGGAGAGCCCTGCTCTTTTTGTTAGAGCGTATACCTTACATACTCTGCCCTCGCATACTTCATCTGTATATAATCAATGTAAAACTAAGTTTTTAATTAACCGTTAATCATTAACTATTAAATCCTGATACCAGCAGGAAGTATGTCTTTACACTCCTTATTACGCTTAAAAAAAGCAATAGCCACAGGGCAAACGGGCACCACTCTATATTTTTTCTCAGCTACTAAGGCTATTACCCCTTTAAAGAATTCATCAATGAGCGCTTCGTCCGTCGTTTCAGGTAGCAATGTTTTGGTAAAGAATATCTTACGCTCCTGAATAGCGTATTCTACAAAGGCAAGTTCACCGTTGATTTTGGCTTGGTATTGACGTGAAAATTCGCTGTCTATTACTTCCATTGTACTATGTTTTTAATTAGTAATATTCGTTATTTGACAAAAATGTTGTACTTTTGCTTCTGTCTAGATAAGAGATAAGAAGTAAGAAATGAGCATTATACCTCATTCACATACCTAACTATCGTTAGTTTTTTACTTTTTACCTATAACCTGTTACTCATTTAAAATTTGGTGCAAAGTTACTTATTTTTCGTAAAAAAGCAATATCAAATGAATATAAAAGATAATCTTTCTATTTATTTAATGCCTGGAATGGCTGCCAGCCCTAAGATTTTCGAGCGTTTGCAATTCCCCAACAATTTCCGTGTGCACTTACTCGACTGGATTACTCCCGAAAAAGAAGAAAGTTTAGCACACTATGCAGGACGTATTGCAGTAGCAATTACCGAGCCTTCTCCTGTGCTCTTAGGGGTGTCATTTGGAGGAATTATTGTACAAGAGATAGCCAAACAACTGAACGATTATCGAAAAATAGTCCTCATTTCCAGCGTAAAAACGCAGTACGAACTGCCTAAAAAAATGCTCTTGGCACGCTATACAAACCTGCATAAGTTATTGCCCACTCGTACTATCAGCGATTTGGAGTTTTGGAAAAGATTTTCTTTTTCTGAACTGATGACCAAACGAATAGCTCTATACGAGAAATATATAGGAATGCGCTCCCCTGCCTATCTCGATTGGTCAATAGACCGCATAGTGAATTGGCAACAAAAAGAACCTTTACCCCACACAGTTCACATTCACGGAGATAAAGATCCTGTTTTTCCTATTCAGTACATAAAAAATGCTATTGTAGTAAAAAATGGTACTCATATTATGATTATCAATCGGTATAAATGGTTTAATGAAAACCTTTTAAATATATTGCAGTCAAATTAGAAAAGTACAAGATTAAAAGAGTCTTGCTATTTTTTCTGCAAACGAATCTAAACATAGATGTCTAATATTCAATATTCAAATAACTTTTCTTTGCCTTAGGTTCGTTATTCCTTCGTTCATCGTTCGTCTTTTGTTCGTTGTAGAGCCACTGTAGAGCCACTGTAGAACCTCTTGTTGTTTGTCTTATAATTATTTATCTGTATAGCTTGTCCCGTCATTCGTCCCTCGTCATTAGTTTGATATTATTGGCATTACGGTATTAGTGAATCTATATTTTTTTCTTTTCTCTTTTCACTTTCCACTTTTTTTTATACCTTTGCCCCGTTTTTACAGAAAATGGCAATATCTCTCATTCAAAAATACAATGTAGCTGGACCTCGCTATACTAGCTATCCTACTGTTCCCTATTGGGATAGTAGTACTTTTTCTACTGAAAAATGGTTAGAGAGCTTACGAAAATCCTATGCTGAGAGCAATAGTACCGAAGGGATTAGCCTATACATTCATTTGCCTTTCTGTGAGAGTCTTTGTACTTTCTGTGGTTGTCATAAACGTATTACTAAGCGTCACGAAATGGAAGCCCCTTATATAGAGGCAATACTTAAAGAATGGCAGTTATACACTGATTTTTTGAAAGAACGCCCTCGTATTAAGGAAATACACTTGGGGGGAGGTACGCCTACCTTTTTTGAACCTTTGCAGTTGCGTCGTTTGATAGAAGGTATTTTTGAACGTGCTGATAAAGCTGATGCTCACGAATTTAGTTTTGAAGGTCATCCTAATAATACCACTGAAACTCACCTACAAACGCTTTACGACTTAGGTTTTAGGCGCGTGAGTTATGGTGTACAAGATTATTCGCCTAAGGTACAAAAAGCCATTCACCGCATTCAACCTTTTGAGAATGTACAGCGTGTTACCCAGCAAGCCAGAGCTATCGGCTATACCTCTGTAAGCCACGATTTGGTCTTTGGTTTGCCGTTTCAAACTTTAGACGATGTACTCTTCACCATTGATAGGAGTAACACTCTTCGTCCCGACCGTATTGCTTTTTATAGCTATGCGCACGTACCTTGGATAAAAGGCAGTGGGCAACGTGGTTTTAAAGATGAAGATGTGCCCACAGGCGAAGTAAAGCGAGAGTTGTATGAAGTAGGAAAACAATACTTATTGAAAGCAGGATATGCCGAAATAGGAATGGATCACTTTGCTTTACCTACTGATAATATGTATAAGGCTTTCAAAAATCATCAATTGCATCGCAACTTTATGGGTTATACAGCCTCCAAAACGCAAGTGATGATAGGCTTAGGAATGTCTTCTATCAGCGACAGTTGGTACGGTTTTGCCCAAAACGAGAAAGATTTAGATGCTTATTATGCACGTCTTGAGAAGAATGAAATACCCGTGTGTAAAGGGCATATTCTCAATAAAGAAGATTTAATTATTAGGCGTCATATCCTCAACTTGATGTGTCAGTTTACTACTTCTTGGAACGACGAATCTCTTCAGTTTCCTGAAATAACAGAAGTAATAGCACATCTACAAGAGATGCAAAACGATGGTTTACTGCATATAGCAGGTAATCATATAGAAGTCCCCGATGAGGGAAAACCTTTTATTAGAAATATCTGTATGGCTTTCGATTTGCACTTACAACGCAAAATGCCTAATACCAAAATATTTAGTATGACTGTGTAAAGTTATACTTAACCATCATAGTGATTGAGTTTTTTAGTTAGTGATGAAAAGGGACAGTTGTGAAATTCGTCCCTTTTCTTTTTGTATTTCCGAAAAAAGTATTATTTTTGCCCCGAATTAAGTAACAAATTATTTTTATAAACTTAAAATGAATCATTATGGGATTTTTAAAAGAATTTAAAGAATTTGCCGTAAAAGGTAACGTAGTCGATTTAGCCATCGGGGTTATCATCGGGGCAGCTTTTGGTGCTATCGTATCATCATTAGTGTCTGATGTTATTACTCCTTTGTTATTAACACCTGCTTTGAAAGCTACGGGTGCTGAACACTTAGAAGGTTTGGTATGGAATGGAGTAGCTTATGGTAAGTTTCTTGCTGCTGTAATTAACTTTTTCTGTATTGCACTTGTATTGTTTATACTTCTAAAAGGTATCAACAAGCTAAACAAACAGAAAAAAGAAGAAGAGGCTCCCGCTGCACCAGCTGGTCCTACTCAAGAAGAGTTACTTACTGAGATTAGAGATTTATTGAAAAATAAATAAGAAGAATTTCGTGTAACCGCAACACTACACATTTCAAGAATTGTTTAACTAAACCACGCTCCATAAGGCGTGGTTATTTTATTTCAGAAAATGTTCTTATCCGTTAAGAGCGTTTACACTAATATAAGGGTTTTGTAGCTTATCTTTTAAGATGACTTCAATTCCCTTTTTTAAGGTTAGGGTAGAGGAGGGGCAACCACTACAAGCTCCTTGCAGTATTACCTCTACGTAATGCGTTTCTGGATTGTACGAAATAAACTGAATATTTCCTCCGTCAGAGGCTACAGCAGGCTTTACAAACTCATCTATAATAGCTACAATTTGTTTTGATACCTCATCAGTAGTAACCATAGAGAGTAGTCGTTCTTGTGTTGCTTGCTGATGTCGTTTAATTTCAGAAGAAGAAATAAGCGTATGCCCTTCTGAAAGATAATTCTTAATGAATTCTCGTATATTAGGAGTAACCATTGCCCATTCTTTGTTATCTTTTTTAGTAACTGAAATATAGTTATCATCAAAAAATACCTCCTCAATAAAAGGAAACTGAGTGAAAAGAGCTTTAGCCATAGGAGCCTCATCAGTCTCTTTTATATGCTTATATTCTATAATAGTAGGAACAAGACGTTTATTGGCTACAAACTTCATTACCGAAGGATTAGGTGTTGTTTCAGTATATACGGAAATAACCTTCTTTTGTTCACCCTCAGTGCTTACAATTTCTCTCCCTGACTGTAAATAAAGCAATACTTGCTGTGCTACTTCTTCTTGTACGTCTTTCCATTCTATAATTGGAAATCGTTTCAACGCAATAAAATTACTCGAGATATATACTGTCTTTACAAAAGGAAGGTAAAACAGCTCTTTTGCTAAGGGTGAGTTTCTAGCTTCATCAATATTTTTATACTCGTAACTACCTTTTACTAAGGCTTTATTCGCCTCCAATTTAATAATATCAGGACTCGAAGTAGGCTGTACAGATAGAGTAATATCAGTCATTTATTTTTTAGATTTAAGAAGAAAAGTTAAGAGTCTTTTCTACCAAAGTCCGCAGGATTTTCGCCCCACGCTTTGGTTTCCCATTTGAGAATACGATTAGGATAAGTGTTTTCTTGTAGCCATTTTTCAGCACGAGTTATTAGTTCAAATATTTTTGCATTATCAGCTGTCTTTCCAAGCTTAGTTTTACATACTTTTTGTTGTACCCAGCGCATTGCTATTTCACTATCCGAATAGATAGGCATTGTAAGGTTGCGTTGTTTTAAGAAAGCCAAAGCGTGTACTATAGCCAAAAACTCCCCTATGTTATTGGTGCCATCTTTCATAGGTGAAAGCCTAAAAATCTCGGCTTGTGTTTCAGTATCTATCCCCCGATATTCCATTATACCAGGGTTACCGCTACAAGCAGCATCTACCGCAATAGAAGGTAAAATAGGCTTCCCGATAAGTTTTAATGCATCTGATGAAAGTGCAGGCTCTTCTATCTTTTTACCTTTGCACGTTTCATAATTCCCTGCATAGGCTTTTTGTGCCATTTCTTCCGTAGGAAAACTTTTGTATTTAGCGTTTGGAAAATTATTAACAGCCTTCTTACATTCAGTCCACGAGGTAAAGACCCCCGTTTGGTGTCCCTCCCATACTACATAATACTTCTTTGCCATCTCACAAAATAAATAGGATTGCCAAAAAGAATATAACACCTACTATCGCTACAATAACAATATTGCTATTTTCTTTTTTAATAATAGTTTAAAAAACATCTCCTTCTTTTAGCTTCTCAGCATTTTCAGCCAATTGAAGTTCATCAATAAGACGTTGTACATCACCATTGATAACATTTTGCAAATCATAAAGGGTAAGACCTATACGGTGGTCGGTTACACGCCCTTGCGGATAGTTATAAGTGCGTATTTTAGCTGAACGGTCACCGCTGGAAACCATTGATTTCCTACGAGCAGAATCAGCTTCCATCTTCTTTGCCAGCTCCATTTCATACAAACGTGAACGCAATACTTTAAGTGCCTTTTCAAGATTCTTGTGTTGCGATTTCTCATCTTGGCAACGTACCTCAATGCCTGTAGGAATATGTTGCAACTGAATAGCCGAATAGGTTGTATTCACCGACTGCCCTCCTGGTCCCGTAGAAGTAGTACGAATGATTTTCACATCAGCCATATCAAGTTCCACATCAAATTCTTCTGCTTCTGGCAATACAATTACAGTTGCTGCCGAAGTATGTACACGCCCTTGTGTCTCTGTTTGAGGCACTCGTTGTACACGATGTACTCCTGCTTCAAATTTTAAGGTACCATATACATTGTCTCCCGTTACTTCAAAGATAATTTCTTTATACCCGCCAGCAGTTCCTTCATTAAAGTCCATTACTGAGGTACTCCAGCCTTTACTTTGGCAGTATTTGGTGTACATACGGTATAGGTCGCCTGCAAAGATTGAAGCCTCGTCACCACCTGTTCCTGCACGAATTTCCATTACGGCATTCTTAGCATCTTCAGGGTCTTTGGGGATAAGCATATACTTGATTTCTTCTTCTAACTGAGGCAAACGCTCTTTGCTTTCCTCTAATTGTAACTTTGCCATTTCCACCATTTCGGCATCACTGCCATCAGCAATAATTTCCTCAGCTTCTTGCAAGTTTCCAGTTACATTTATATACTCATCGCGCTTATCCATCAGTTCTTTAAGGTCTTTATATTCCTTGTTGAGCTGGATATAGCGCTTTTGGTCTGCAATAATATCAGGTTGAATGATTAAGTCCGAAACTTCGTCGAAACGTTGTTTTACGATATTTAATTTGTCGAGCATTTTTTATCTTTAAATTCTATTTGGGGTGCAAAAATAGTAATAATATTAGTAAAAAACAAAAATAAAAGGCTGTTCTTAAATGAACAGCCTTTTGAATATGGTTATCTAAATAATTACAATTTAGGAGCTCCAGCAAGGACGTCAGCACTTGCACCTTCAGCAAATTTTTTGTCTTTGAAGTTTTGTACAAATGATTCAGCCAATTCTTTGAGTTTAGCACTGAATTGTGCTTTGTCACTCCAAGTATTTTCTGGGTTCAAGATGCTTTGGTCTGATACACCTTCACAAGATTGAGGTACTTTGAAGCCAAAGATAGGCAATTCTTTGTACTCAACGTTGTTAAGTTTGCCATTAAGGGCAGCAGTGATAAGAGCACGAGTATCTTTTAAGCTACATCTTTTCATTTTTCCGTTGTAACCAGTGTTTACCAACCATACGTTTACGCCAGTTTCTTTGATTTTCTCAGCCAAACGTTTTCCGTATTCAGCTGGGTGAAGTGGCATAAAGGCAGCACCAAAACAAGCAGAGAAAGTTTTTTGAGGGGTAGTGATACCTACCTCAGTACCGGCTACTTTTGAAGTATAACCAGATACAAATTGATAAGCAGCTTGTTCAGGAGTCAATTTAGAGATTGGAGGCAATACACCATAAGCATCGAAAGTAAGGAAGAAGATGTTCTTAGGATTGTGTCCTATAGAACCTGGCTGGATATTTGCGATGTGGTAAATAGGATAAGAAACACGAGTGTTTTCAGTGATATCAGTGCGAGAGAAATCAACTACACCTTTATCGTCCATAATTACGTTTTCAAGGATAGCACCTTTCTTAATAGCTCCAAAGATTTCAGGTTCTTTTTCAGCAGTAAGGTCTACTACTTTAGCATAGCAACCACCTTCAAAGTTAAATACTGTATTTTCAGGAGTCCAGCCGTGTTCGTCATCACCAATTAAATGACGGTTAGGGTCAGCTGAAAGAGTAGTTTTACCAGTACCTGATAAGCCGAAGAAGATAGCAGTATCACCACCTTTACCTACGTTGGCTGAACAGTGCATTGGCATAGTGTTGCGGAACACAGGCAATTCAAAGTTCATAGCTGAGAAGATACCTTTTTTAATTTCTCCGGTATAACCTGTACCACCAATCAAAGCAATTTTTTTGGTGAAGTTCAAGATAGCGAAGTTAGCCTGACGAGTACCATCTACAGCAGGGTCAGCTTCAAAACCAGGTGCATTTACTACCAACCAATCTTCTTTGAAAGAAGGAAGTTCGCTATCATCTATACGCAAGAACATATTATAAGCGAAAAGGTTGCTCCAAGGAAGCTCAGTAATGGTACGAATGTTAGTACGGTATTTAGGATCTGCACAAACATAACCATCGTGAACGTAGATTTCTTTGTTAGATAAGTAAGCTACTACTTTTTCATATAGTTTGTCAAATTTTGCAGGTTCAAAAGGAATGTTAATACTTCCCCACCATACGCGATCTTTGGTGATATCATCTTTTACGATGAAACGGTCTTTAGGAGAACGCCCTGTAAATTTACCTGTGTTGATAGCAATAGCTCCTGAAGAAGCTTCAACGCCTAATTTTTTATCCAAAGTTTCTTGGTGTAATTCGTCAGCAGTTAACTGATAACGAACATTAGCGTTCTTAATTCCGTATTTATCAACGGAAAGTGTTTTTGGTTTACTCATAATGTCTTAAATTTGATATTAATTTAACAATTCTTTTTTATCTAATAGCAATATAAAATTGCCTCAATTTTTGAGAGGTCTCTCAAAAACCGGTGCAAATGTACAAATTAATTTTGATACTGAAAAATATTTTTTAATGTTTTTTTGAAGTTATTTTTACGAGTATTTATAACACTCTATATACTCCTTATTTACCTGTATTTTCAAGCTCTAATAAAAGATTTTTAGGTTTTATAATAATGCTCTAAATCATCTTATCTTTACTTTATTTCCATTTATCCTTCGTTCATTCTTTATTTGCCCCTGCTGCTCGCACCGTCATTTATTCGTTCTTTATTCGTTCTTTATTCGTTCTTTATTCGTCATTTATTCGTTCTTTATTCGTCATTTATTCGTCTTTTGTTCGTCTTTTGTTCGTCTTTTGTTCGTCTTTTGTTCGTCTTTTCATTATCTGCCTGTCGTGCTACGATTGCTCGTGTGCTCACACCTGCCTGTGTGGCTCACACCATTTTCACTAAAAAAAGTGTCTGAGAAATTATAGCTAACTCTCAGACACTTTTTTAATCTAACTTACTTATTTTAACATTGGTTAAATATAAGACCTCTTGTATTAATTCGCTACCTCACTAATGAATTTCAATCGGTAGATTCTTAGTTCATCATCTTCGTAATCACCGGCAAACTCTTTAGAAGCTAACGATATTTTATCACTTTCAGCTTCCATAAAGTATTCGTGAAGCTCTTCTTGTTGCTCTTCATCAAAGATTTCATTCACCCAATAATCGATATTCAGCTTGGTACCACTGTATACTATTTGTTCCATTTCTTTGAGGAACTCATCCATTTCCAATCCTTTAGCTTGTGCGATGTCAGGCAAAGGCAATTTGCGGTCTATATTTTGAATGATAAACAATTTCAAAGCTGAGTTAGACCCAGTAGTTTTTACTATTAAATCCTCAGCGCGTACAATATCATTCTCTTCTACGTAACGCTCAATGAGCTTTACAAACTCACTACCATATTTCTTAGCCTTGCCTTCCCCTATACCGTGTACATTAGTAAGCTCTTGAATAGTAATAGGATATTTGAGAGCCATATCTTCGAGCGAAGGGTCTTGGAATACCACAAATGGAGGTACCCCTTTTTGTTTGGCTACTTTCTTACGCAAATCTTTGAGCATTTCAAGAAGTACAGGGTCGGCCGCTACGGCATTAGCACTGTTAATATCTTCGGGTTCTTCTTCATAACTATGATCTTCAGTCATCATAAATGAAGGTACATCTTTTAAAAACTCTTTTCCTTTATCGGTGATAAACATCACCCCATAAGTTTCTATATCTTTACGTATGAGTCCGTTTACCATTACCTGACGGAGGAGTGCCATCCAGTAAGCATCGTCTTTTTCCTTCCCAATACCAAAGAACTCTTGTTCGTCAATACGGTGTGCTTTGATAATAGCACTCACTTTTCCAATAAGCGTATTTACAATCTCTTTAGCTTTAAATTTCTGTTTGGTAGCAATAATTACGTTTAGTAATTTCACCACATCGTCTTTAGCTTCTTTCTTTTCTTTAGGAAAACGCACATTATCGTCCATATTAGCACCTTCGCCATTCACCTCGTCAAACTCTTCACCAAAGTAATGTAAGATAAATTTACGGCGCGAACTAGACGTTTCGGCATAGGCTACAATATCTTGCAAGAGCGCTTGTCCTATTTCTTGCTCAGCTATAGGTTTGCCTATCATAAATTTTTCCAGCTTCTCTACATCTTTATAGGAATAGAAAGCCAAGCAATGCCCTTCACCACCATCGCGACCGGCACGTCCGGTTTCTTGATAGTAACTTTCTATACTTTTAGGAATATCGTGGTGAATTACAAAGCGCACATCGGGTTTGTCAATACCCATACCAAAAGCAATAGTTGCAACTACCACATCTACTTCTTCCATCAAGAACATATCTTGGTGTTTGGCGCGTGTTTTAGCATCTAATCCTGCGTGATAAGGCACTGCCGAAATGCCGTTTACTTGCAAGGTTTGTGCAAGGTCTTCCACCTTTTTACGACTGAGACAGTATATAATCCCTGATTTTTTACTGTTCTGTTTCACAAAACGAATGATATCGGCATCTACATTTTTAGTTTTAGGGCGTACCTCGTAATACAAGTTTGGACGGTTGAACGACGACTTAAACACGTTAGCCTCCTGCATTCCTAAGTTCTTCAAAATGTCTTCTTGTACCTTAGGAGTAGCCGTAGCAGTAAGTGCTACAATAGGTATATTACTGCCCAAACGCTCGATAATGGTTCTAATATTGCGGTACTCAGGACGGAAATCGTGTCCCCATTCCGAGATACAGTGCGCCTCGTCTACCGCTACAAAGGAAATAGGTACTGTTTTGAGAAAGTTAGCATATTCCTCTTTGATAAGCGACTCGGGAGCAACGTATAGCAATTTAGTCTTGCCTGCACTGATGTCTTCCATTACCTCGCGAATTTCATTTTTAGTAAGCGAAGAGTTCAGCACGTGGGCAATACTATCGGTTGACGAAATACCACGCATAGCATCTACTTGGTTTTTCATCAAAGCGATAAGCGGAGAGATAACAATAGCAGTTCCCTCCAAGACTAAGGCAGGTAATTGGTAACACAATGATTTACCACCACCTGTAGGCATAATAACAAAGGTGTTTTCTTTATTAATTACGCTGGTAATAATTTCTTCTTGATGCCCTTTAAACGCTTCAAACCCAAAGTAGTGTTTCAGGGCATTGTGTAAATCATCTTTTGTCATTTCCATATTAAAAATTCTTCTGTTTTAGTGTTGAGTTTTTCTGTTATTACATTCAGTTTACAAATATACGACATTTTTATAAACCACAAAAATTTTTGATAAAAAAAGTGTTTCCCGCCGACTCACTTACTCGACAATTGCTGACAATAGCAAGGGGGAAAGCACCAGCAAGAGATGAGAATGTAGGATCTGCAAAAGTGAGTGTTTATGAGGTAGATTATTCTAATGCGAAATTAAGGGTAAACGTTCTTTCACAAAACTACTCACTGTTAGTCTATGTACCCCCAAAATGCGGCCAATAGCTGAATATGATACTCGCTTATCTAGCAACTCTTTAATCTTTTTTTCCTGTCCGGTGAGTTTGGTTTTAGCTGACTTACTACCTTTAGGGCGCCCCAATACGACTCCTTCTGCTTTCTTGCGTGCTAACGCCTCTTTGGTACGCTGACTGATAAGATTGCGTTCAATCTCAGCAGAAAGCCCAAAGGCAAACGCCAACACTTTGCTATTGATATCGCTCCCCAAGCGATAATTATCTTTGATAGTCCACACCTGAATATCGCGGTTCATACACTCATTGAGCACCCCCATAATCATCAAGAGGTTACGCCCCAACCGCGAGAGCTCCGAACAAATAAGAACATCGCCTTTTTTCATTTTTTTGAGAAGTTTGCCGAGTTTTCTATTCTCCACTCTTGTCATACCTGAAATAGTTTCTTCTACCCAAACATCAATAGTTAGGCTGTTTTTCTCACAGAAATTACTAATTTCAAAACGCTGGTTTTCTACGGTTTGTTTATCGGAGCTTACCCGAATATATCCATAAATCATTGTATAAATAAATTTGGTATTAATTTTAAATATACAAATTTTGTTAGAAATAATTGTATAACTTAAATAATATTATCAATTTCTATAGATAAAAAAGAGTTAGGTATTTAGGGCAAATAATTTAGACAACCCTGGATTTGATATTGTTATTGGGAATCCTCCGTATGGAGCTGACATTGATAAATTGATTCCTATATTAAAAAAAATATATCCTGAAACTACTAAGAGTTTTACTGAAATATATAAAATATTTTTCGATAAAGGAATAGAGCTTTTAAATAAAAAAGGTATATTAGCTTATATCACTCCTAATACATATTTATTACAACCAAGATATAAAGATTTACGCAAATTTTTATTACAATATAAACTGAATATAATCATTAATTTAGGTGAAAATGTGTTTGATAATGCAGTAGTTTCTACTGCTATTATAATTCTTGAAAAGAAACAAGAAAGTAGTAAAATAAAAATGGCAGATCTTTCTGCAAACTCAAGATTTTTAGGTTCACTTGATAAAGTAGTTTTCTCAGAGATAGTACAAGTAACTTTTTATGATACAGAGAGCAATGTATTTGTTACGAATATTAGAAAAAAAGCAGAAAATGAATATTCTTTAGGTGAGATAATGGAGCTAAAAGATGCAGGATTTAAGTATCAACGGAAAAATGTAGGTTTGTCTAAAAAAGGTAATAATAATTTAGCTGAACGAATATTTTATGAAGGTAGCATTGAAAATAAAGAGGATATTCCTATTTTAATAGGTAAAGATATTAATGCTTATTATCATTCAGATGCCCCTAATAAAAAGCTAAGGAAAGAATATAAAAATCTTTTAAAAGATAATGAAAGTACCTATTATAACAAAGAAATTATGGATAGTAGAGAAAAATTAATATGGAGACAAACAGCTCCTTATTTTATAGGGACTATCTTAAGAGACAAAAATTATTTTGGAAATACAATACAAGCAGGAATTATAAAAAATTCTTTTGTTAATAAAATATCATATGAATATCTTTGTGGTTTATTAAATTCTAAATACTTAAGATATCTATATGAAAATAATGTAAGAGAAATAGGAAAGACCTTTCCTCAAGTAAAATTAGAAAAATTAAGACCATTACCTATTATTATATCTGAAAATCAATCATTTATTGTTGATCTTGTAAATGAAGCTGTTAAAACAAAAAGAGATAATCCTAAAGCTGATATTGCAAATATAGAAAAACAAATAGATATTTTAGTCTATAAACTTTATAACCTAACGTATGAAGAGGTAAAAGTAATAGATCCTAATATTGAAAGTATTATATCAAAAGAAGAATATGAAACAAAAAAAGTGAGTTAAAAAACTCACTTTTTTGTTAATCATTATCAGATAGTCTAAATTCAATTTCATAGTTTTTTATAAAATCTATTTCCTCTTGTGTAAGACCATACAAAGGACAAATAAGATCGTCTATTTGGTCTATGATGTGTTTTGATTTCTGAATTTTATATTCCTTAAATTCACTGATATGATAGCTTGAATCTTCTGTTACAGTCCTATTCTTAGCATTATTTTCTATATCAGCTAAGTATTTTTGATAAAGTTTTTCTAATGCTACAATATCTTTATCGCTAAGATAGGGTATTGTAAAATTCTCTATTTCATAACTTTTCCAACTCAAATTATCAGAGTAAATCTGATAGAACCAAAATGACAAACTACTACTTAAAATACATCCTATCGAATCAGCAATTTTAGATTCTAAAAGTATTTTTGTTTCTGAAGATGATTTTGTAGAATAATTAGTTACAACTTTGAAATATCTACCTCCAGCACTTCTATAATAAATAGGAGTACCTTTTTTTCTCATAAAAGCACTAACCTTCTGTTTAGAAAATATTTTCTGTAGAATATTTTTTTCTATCTCATAACTGATTTTTGGAATACGACCTATTAGTTTAAAATCCTTGACTTCTGTAAATTCTAAGTTATTGATTAGATTTTCAAGGCTAAATTTCTTTCCTCTTCTATACATTTTTGTAGCATAGATTCTTTTACAAGAAGTTTTTGTTTTTATAAATTGGAGAATAGAAGTATTTACTACTGCATTTTTAAAGACAGGTTTAGGACGTACAGCATAAGAAGAAAACTTAATTTCTTGACAATTATTCTCCAATAACTTATGAATTCCAGAAACAGAATCACTTGATGTGATTGAAATAGGCACTATAAAAGATAAACATCCATCTTTTCTTAATATATTGTATCCTAATTCTATAAAAAGAGTATATGTATTTAGTGAACCTTTTTGTGCTCCTTTAATAGTTTGAGCTGATATATACTTCTTCTTTAAAACCTCTTTATCTTCTTGTGAAAGTTTAGCTCCATACGGAGGATTCCCAATAACAATATCAAATCCAGGGTTGTCTAAATTATTTGCCCCTTTAAATACATCAGCAAAATAAGTATGCCAAAGAAAAAAATAAGGATTAGCACAAATATCTATATTTGTCATATCTATTTTAGGATATGATTGGTTTATTTGTTGTCTGATATTTTTATCTATTTCTTTACGAATAGTTATTTTTTCTTTGGAATTAGTACAGCTAAAGTATCTTTTGATATAATTTGATAAATCATTTCGATGAACATCAAGCATTTCATCAAAAATTGTAATTTGTGCTCCTGCTTCTTTTTCAGATTTAACTTTTGTTAGTTCACTCAAATCTACTCCCTGATAGCTTTCTAATAAGCTATTCCCTTGCATAATCTTAAAGTCTAAGTTTGGTAGTGGCTGTGGAAGTTGTTCATCTACTACTAAACTTAACCAAAAGCGCAAACGAGCTATGTCTACTGCACCTGCATCAATATCTACTCCATAGATATTTTTCTCAATAATATACTTTTTAATCTGAGCATCGGTCTGTTCTGGAGTTATTCCTAATTGTTGCAAAGTGATTTTGATATAGTATATTTCTTGCAAAAGTCCCATAGGGAAGGCCCCAGACCCAATAGCAGGATCGCATATTTTTACGTTTTCTAAAGAGGTAGTAATAACATCCCCTTTTTCTTTCACATAGTTTTTTTCCTCTTCGTTAAGAGGTTGATGCTCTATTATTTTTGTAATAACATCTTTTGCTTCTTCTGATTGACCATTAGAGGTTATTTTTGAAAGTAAAAAGGTTTTTAGGCTTTCTTTGCACATATAATGTACAATTTCTTTAGGGGTGTAGAAAGCTCCTTTATCCTTATTGTCTTCCAAAAGGTTTTCAAAGATATGTCCCAGCATTTCAGGGTCTACCGCTACGGTATGCTCATTAGGAGCATCTTCATAGACGGTGAAGTTATATGAGTTAAAGGTATCAAAAAGTTCAGTAAAAATAGAGTAAGGCAAATTTACCTTATCAAAGTGTTGATCTTGTGTTTTATCAAATAACCCACCATTAAGATAAGGAAAACGCAAGTCATTTGTTTCACTCTCTGACTTTTTATCTGTAAAACATTCAAAAAATAATGGAGCTAAACGTTTTTCATAAAAATAGGGTTGGTCTTCTCTAGGTGTTTCTTTATACAATTGGTATAAATAATCATAATTACCTTCTCCCCAATTTTTACCCTTAGATACTGCTAACCAGCCTTTCTTCTGTATAAAGTACAAAAAGACAATACGCCCCATCATCCGTTTTACAAAATCACGGACTGCTTTTTCATTTCCTCTAAAAAGATTTTGAAACTCTCTATTTTTAAATAGCTTGGTTTCACTATCAGGATGTGGTATAGGATAATCTTTATAGTCCTTATAACCATCAAAATTAGGGTGTGGTTGATGTTTTTTATTTTCGATATACTTATTTCCCTTTTTCTCGTAGCGAACTCCTATAATATGTTGTACAAAATCTTCATAGATATCCTTATATCTATCAAAGAAATCATTATTAAGAGCCTCTATTGCGAAGACATTTTTAAAATCTTCTAACGAAAGTTCTTTTCCTACTAAAAGTTGAAGTCTATCTGTGGCTGTTTTTGTCTTTTCTCCTTCTCCTAACAAGTAGGTGAAACGTTTTTCATTAGTAATTTCCTTAATAATCTTACCTTTCTCATCTACTTCTTTTATGATTTCAGAAATATATGACAATCGCCATTTCTTTTCTTGTACAAAAACTACCAACACACCATCTACATTATATTTGTAGATATTCTTCATCAATTGGCGAAGACCTACTTTGTTGCGATATAGCAACATATCTTCACTAATATTTACTTGGTAAATACCAATAAGCCTCCCTTCAGTAGTTTCATAATTACCTAATTCATAAGCTTCTCTCACTTTTTCACTTTTAGGAAGCTCTATTCTTTGAGGTTTTTGCAATATAACTCCTGTACCTGAATTATGAGCAAAAAGCTCTTTCAAGAAGCTAATCCAATCTTCCTGACGATAAGGAGATGAGAGTATTTGTCTTAAATCTTTCATACTATTTAATAAATGTTTCAGTGATTACTATTTCGGGTAATATATCCAATGCTTTTTCCTTATTATTTTTTATACTATCAAAAGATGATACTGCGTATTTATTAGCTAAATTCAGAATAAGTTGTTGTACATTTCCAAATGTTATTTTTTGTTTATCTAACTGCTGTCGTATCTTCTTTATATCAGTAGGTATATTTGTAAAAGTACCTTTGTCAATAAGTTTGATAAGCTGATCGCAAGCTATTTTTAGTTCTTCGTTATTTAAAGTTCCTTTTATATCACGTAAGAACTTTTTAGCTTGCATTGTATTTCCATCTGCTTTATCAGTCGGAGTTACAGTTTCAATATTAGCTTGTATAGTATCATTTTCAAACTTACTTTGTGCCAAATTTACATCTTTATAATGAGATGCTGGCACCTCAAAACCTTTCTCCGAAACAGTGGCTTCAAAGCGTTCGGCTGCTTCTAAAAAGTCAATACTTTCTATTTCTTCTTTTCCATTCACTCTATAAAATTCACTTTTATAAGGTGATTTCATAAAAATGATAGAACCATTTTTTACATCATCAAATGGAGTTTTTTCGTTTTCACGAGCTGTACGAGCTTTGAAAGGAATGTTAGAAATACGTTTAAATTCCTTAGGGTTATTATCCTTAAATTCACGGATAAAGCGTAGATAGTGCAAACGTTTGTCTTCTTCTCCTTCACCTCCTTCTTTGAAAAGTTCAAATTGTTCTACTAATTCTTCTTTAGAGAATACTTGTGCATCTTCTCCAAAAGCAGAATGGAAACCTTGCAGTTTGATATAGGCTTTTTTGTATAATTTTATTTCTTCATCACCTTGTGCTGAAGGGTAGAAAATAAAGTTATACACAATCCCTGCTTCACTTCCTATTCGGTTGATACGTCCAAGTCGTTGCATTAACTTAGTAGCATTCCAAGGAGTATCATAATTTAACAATACATTAGCACGATGCAAGTTAATACCCTCTGCAAGCACATCGGTAGTAATGAGTATTTGCAAATCATTTCTTCGCTCTTTTGTATAGTTAGCATCAAAGTTAGCTTGAATATCATCAAATATTTTACTTCTATTTTCTGAAGAAACTTTCAATATTTTGTTAGGAGCTATTTTAGTTGAAAGTTTTTCTGTTAAATAATCAGCTGTATCATTACTTTCAGTAAAAATAATTAACTGTTGTGAAGGATTCTTTTCTTTATCAAGTAAAGTACTATTTAAAATGCTAAATAACTTATCTATTTTAGGGTCATTCTTTATCTTTTGCCATTTTTCAAAAAGCGTTTTCAGTGAATTTGCATCTTTTTTTAAACCTTCTAAGAGTACAGGATCAAAATCATCAGCCGAAAAGATATTATTTCTTGCGTTTTTTGCATTTTTCTGAAGGATTATTTCTTCTATTTCCTCTTCTGAAAAACCTTTTTCATATAAAGTGTTGATATTCAAGTCAGGCGCAATATAAACTCTATCATTTTCAAACATTTCAATCATCCGTTGGGTTGATTTTAATAAGTTCTCTAATGTTTTCTTAAACGCTACAAAACTACTTTCCAAACGCTTCACCATTAAAGTTTTCATAATACCCGCTAACGATTGAGATACTAATTCAGCTTTTTCATAGTATTCTTCTTGTATCTCTTTGTTCAAAAAGCGAATAGCCTGATAACGATAATAACCTATTTTATCATCATCTGTTAAGTTAAATATTGTTTCATAAAACAGCTTACCAAGAGAGGTGTCTAACTGATATTCTATGGTTTGTAAAGGTGCTATTTCAGGGAAAATAATACCCTGTTCTTTTAAATCATCTAAATATTTAGGATATTTCTTAAGGTCTTTCCGTGTTCTGCGCACTGTAATTTCAGCAATTACTTTTTCACGAATTTGCTTATAGATATTCCTTACTTTTCCCATATCAGGAGTGGTAGTATTCATAATATCTTTGTATTCACGAATCAATGGAGCAAAGAAGTTTTGCAAATTATTTACTTTTTCCAAAGTACTTGTACGAATATCTTGGAATAGTTGTACTTGATAATAAAGATCTTCCGGACGATTATTAAGAGGGGTTGCTGAAATAAGTATTACTTTTTTCTTATTTCCCTCTATAAGTCCTTCAGCTTTTCGTGGGGTTTTACAAATTCGTTGTAAGTAATCAAAGCCTTGCGATCTATGATTGCGATATTTATGCGCTTCATCTACTAAAATTAAATCATATTCATCTATTTCCCAATAGTTATCCAAATCCTTTTGATCTACTATTTTATTAAGACTACCATTGGTAATAAACTTAGTATTCTTATCTAACTTAAAAAGTTTAAAAGTTTGCTTCCAGTTCTTTTCTACTGCTGGAGGAGTAACTACTAATATTTTAGTTTGTGCAAAACCATTAGCTATACAAAAACGATTAGCTATCATCGAGGCTATAACTGTTTTTCCTAATCCAACTACATCAGCTAAGAAAAAACCATTATGTTTTTGTAGCATGTCAAATCCTTGGTTTACAGCATCTATTTGATAACTTAACTTTTTGTAGGTTGAAGGTAAGTCGCCCACTGTATTAGGGTCGTAATCTATATTTTTTCCAAAATACTCTATAAGTAGTTTTATAAATATTTCAAAAGGAGTAAACGCTTGTCCAATATAAGTTTTCTTAATTAGTCCGTCTACATCAGCAGGAAGTAATACATCAGAGTCTTCCCATAGTTTATCAAACTCTTTTTTTGCAAATTCTACATCATCAAAATCCTTTAAAGCTATATTCAATTCATAGTTAGGAGCTTTTTTACTACCAATACCTGCATCAGTAAGGTTAGAAGAGCCCATTACTACCCAACCATCAGTATATTCACTATGTTCTTTTGGTAAAATAATATAGAATTTAGCGTGAATAGATTGACTATTGTGTACCCTTACTTCAATGCGCTTATCTACAATATCTTGAATAAACTGCAAGATACTTTCTTCTACTTCTTTAGAGTATTGAGCTTCTTTTACATCCTCAATAAACCACTTTTCAAACTCTTGTTTAGTTTTGTCCGAATTTTTAAAGTAGAGAATTCCTCTTTTTTGAGCATCAGCTATAAGAGTATCTACATTGATACCAACTAATATCTTAACTTCTTCTACTTCTTTTAGCATTTCGCGCATTTTGAAGTAGCCTGAAGAACGAAAATAAGCTGAAACAGCTTTAAAAGCTGCTGGTTTCATTGCTTTAATAATCCCTTCAAACTTCTTAAATAAGGTATTTCCTCCTGTATTAGTAAAAAACTTTGAACTCATATAATATGATTTTTACATCAATTTATTACATTTTCTGAAATCAGGCGCAAATATACCACAAAAACCCCAAACAGCCTAATAAAATACCGCTTTTTTTGCCAGCACTCTAAGACTGGTTTTTGACTTCTTTGAAAGATATGCAATAAATCGTTTTTTTTATTGAAAATAATGCAATATCCAAAAAGGGTAGGGGAGAGGGATTCCAAAAATAAAAAATATTACTAATAAAACAATAATTAATTATAACAACCTTTTTTAGAACGTGACAATGACCTATATCTGTTACTGAGAAAACTATAAAATAATAGTTTTGTAGAAAAAGATAACTGCTATAATGTATTTTTTTCAATGTTTTTTAACTTTTCACTTTTATTATTTTATTAAGTGGAAAAAGAAAGAAAGTAAGGTAAAAGAAAACAAAATAAGCATTACATTTTTCACAATAAGAAACCAATACTCTTGAAAATATGATAATTGTTACTAACTTTTATTGCCCCCTATAGTGGTAGTATCATATTATTTTTGTATTTTTGCACGCTGAAAAATCACTAAGAATAAAGATTATTGTTAAAGACTTTTTAAATCTCAAACTCTTACCTCTTAACTATAAAAATGTACGCACTATTCAAAAAAGAAATCCGTTATTTCTTCACTTCGCTCATTGGTTTTACTATCATTGGGCTCTTTATCGTGCTTAACGGCTTGTTCCTATGGGTCTTTAAAACAGATTACAACATTTTCAATGCTGGTTTCGCCGATATGTTGCCTTTTTTTAGGCTTTCGTCTTGGGTTTTCGTCTTTTTAGTACCCGCTCTTACGATGAGAAGCATCTCAGAAGAGAAAAAAAGCGGTATGTTAGTTCTTTTGTTCACCAAACCAGTCAGCACCCTGCAAATGGTGCTCGGCAAGTACTTGGGTATTCTCTTCTTACTTTTTGTAATCCTTTTACCGTCAGCCCTGTACGTCTATATGGTATGGGTATTGGGCAACCCCATAGGCAACTTAGATATAGCAGGTACCGTGGGTTCTTACATTGCCTTGTTTTTGCTGGTAGCCACTTTTGCAGCAGTGGGCTTATGGGCGTCGTCTATAAGTAGTAACCAAATCATTTCCTTTGTGTTAGCTGCCTTTCTGTGCTTCTTTTTCTTCTTTGGTATCGACCAGCTTATTGCCTTTGTAACCTCCGAAGATTTTGGTGGGGTAGGCTTCCAAACGCATTTCGATGCTATCAGTAGGGGAGTGCTCGACACCCGAAATATCGTGTATTTCCTCTCTATCATCTCATTTTTCATATATCTCACTACCTTATCACTCAAAGCCTATAAACGATGAAAAAACTCTTTCAAAACTCTATTAGCAAGGTAGTTATAGCCTTAGTATGTCTCCTTGCAGTCAATTATATCGCCAAACAATGGCACACGCGGATAGACCTCACCCAAGACAAACGTTATACGCTTTCAGAGGTGAGCAAGAAAACGCTTGCTAAAATACAGAATCCTATCGTGATTGATGTGTTGCTCAAAGGCAATATACCTACCGAATTTAAGAAATTACAGACTGAAACAATTCAGTTATTAGACGAGTATGCTGCTGCAAATAACAACATTATCGTCAATTTTGTAAACCCATTAGAAGGAGAGGAGCACCCCGAAAGTGTGATTCAGGAACTGATAAATAATGGCTATCAGCCCTTGCAAATCACTCAAAATGAAGCAGGAAAATCTTCTATTGAGTATATTTTCCCTTGGGCAGTCATTAGCGATGGCAAGAAGAGTGAGCGCGTTCGTCTCTTTATGAACAAACTCGGCTCTACCGACCAAGAGCAGGTACAGAACTCAGTACAGAAATTGGAATACAATTTTACCGATGCGCTCTATAAGTTTGCCTTAGATAAAAAGAAGAAAATCGCAGTACTCAGAAGTAACGGTGCGCTGGAAGATATCTATATGGCCGACTTCCTCAAAACAGCGCGCGAATACTACTTTATAGCACCTTTCACCCTCGATTCAGTGGCTACCAACCCCGAGAAGACTCTACACGACCTCGAAAAATTCGATTTACTACTCGTGCCTAAGCCTACTGAGCCTTTCACCGATGCCCAAAAGCAGGTCGTAGACCAGTATATAATGAATGGCGGTCGTGCTCTATGGCTGATTGACAATGTAGCGGTTTCCTTAGAAGATATGTACAAAACAGGTGGAATGACAATGGCAATGCCCGTCAATCTAAACCTTACTGATATGTTTTTCCAATATGGTTTCCGTATCAATTACACTTTGGTAAACGATTTGTACTTTTCTGAAATCATTGTAGCCACAGGCGATGGCTCTCAAACACGTTATATGCCTATTCCTTGGGTGTATAATCCGCTGGTGCTTTCAGGTAATAATCACCTTATCAACAATCATTTAGATGCAGTGAGGTTTCAGTTTGCCAATAGCATCGATACACTGAAAAACGGTGTGAAGAAAACAGTTCTTCTCGCTAGTTCGCCTTTCTCAAAAGCTGATGGCACTCCACGTGAAATTAACTTGCGTATTGACCCCAATAACCAGAATAAAGAAGCCTACAAACACGGAAATATTCCATTAGCAGTGCTTTTGGAAGGTGAGTTTAACTCAGTTTATAAAGACCGTATTCGTCCCATAAACCTCAAAGAAAAAGCCGAAAGAAGCAAACCTACTAAAATGCTTGTAGTAGCCGATGGCGATATTATCAAAAACGATATAGAAAGCAAAAATAATATTCCCTTAGAACTCGGATTTGATAAATGGACAAACAAATATTATGATAATAAAGCCTTTTTGCAGAACGCTTTAAATTATCTTTTAGACGATACTGAGTTTTTGAGTTTGCGTAATAAGAAAGTACAATTGGCTTTCTTAGATAAGGAAAAAGTAGCCGAAAGTGCCAGCAGTTGGCAAGTAAAAGTATTTGTGTATCCATTATTGCTTTTGATATTGGTAATGCTTTTGGTATTATATTTTTACAAAAAGAAGAACCTAAAGAAAGGATAAAATGAAAAGAGTAGTAGTAGGACTTAGCGGAGGGGTAGACAGTAGTGTAGCAGCCTATTTGTTAAAAGAACAAGGCTATGAAGTGATAGGCATTTTTATGAAGAATTGGCACGATGATTCGGTTACTATTTCAGATGAATGTCCTTGGTTAGAAGATAGTAACGATGCGCTTTTAGTAGCGGAAAAGCTCGGTATTCCATTCCAAACAGTGGATATGAGTGAACCCTACAAAGCCCGTATTGTCGATTATATGTTCAATGAATACGAACACGGCAGAACGCCCAATCCCGATGTGTTGTGTAATCGAGAAATCAAGTTTGATGTCTTTATGAAGCTCGCCCTTAGTTTAGGTGCCGATTACGTAGCAACGGGACACTATTGTCGCAAAGAAGAAATAGAGATAAACGGTGAAAAAATCTACCGGTTACTATCGGGGAAAGATGAAAATAAAGACCAATCGTATTTCCTATGTCAGCTTTCACAAGACCAACTTAGTAAAGTACTTTTCCCTATTGGAGAATTGCAGAAATCGGAAGTGAGATCCATTGCCAAAGCCCAAGATTTGATAACCGCTGATAAAAAAGATTCTCAGGGACTTTGCTTTGTAGGAAAAGTGCGTTTACCCGAGTTCCTACAACAAAAACTACAACCCAAACAAGGCGATATTATTGAAATCTCCAATGATTGGAAAGGATATACTGACTTTGATATGCCACGCACTTTTGAAACTTATCAAAGCGAATTGGAGTATTTATCACAACGTTTCGTTTATCGCCCCGAAGACGGTAAAAAAGTAGGTATCCATCAAGGGGCTCATTATTTTACTAAAGGGCAACGCAAGGGCTTAAATGTGGGAGGAACCAAAGAACCTTTGTTCATCATAGAAACTGATATCGAGAAGAATATCATCTATACAGGACAAGGACACACTCATCGCGGATTGTTCCGCAGTGCTTTGTTTATCGCAACCCCTGATGAACATTGGATTCGTGAAGATTTGGCATTAAAAGTATATGAATTGAAAGAGTTTATGGTACGTATACGCTATCGTCAGCCATTACAGAAAGCAGTTTTATACAAAGTGAAAAATGGTTTATATATTCATTTTTCAGAACCTCAAAGTGCTGTTACTGAGGGACAATTTGCTGCCTGGTACAACGGAGATGAATTAGTGGGTAGTGGTGTTATTTCATAGAAAAAGACACCTATTGTAAAATGGTTATAATGTATATTATGTCAAATAACAGATAGGGAAAAAGATATGAGAAAGGTACTTATCATCACCTATTATTGGGCGCCTGCTGGCGGACCTGGTGTACAACGTTGGTTAAAATTCGTAAAATATTTACGAGATTTTAATATAGAACCTATTGTATATATTCCTGAAAACCCAACTTATCCTATCACTGACAATGAAATAGGAAACGATTTGCCTACTGATATACAAATTATCAAACATCCTATATGGGAACCTTATGCTTGGGCTTCGTTATTCTCTAAAAAGAAAACCCAAAAAATTAGTTCGGGTATCATTCCGCGTAAAAAAGTTTCTATTTTAGATAAAGTATTACTTTGGATACGTGGTAATTTCTTCATTCCCGATGCTCGCAAATTCTGGGTAAAACCTTCTGTAAAGTATCTGAATAAGTTTATGAAAGAAAACCAGATAGAAACTATTATCACCACTTCGCCTCCTCACAGCGTACACCTTATAGGTTATGAATTAAAGAAACAAATTCCTCACCTCAAATGGATTAGCGATTTCCGCGACCCGTGGACAACTATTGGTTATTACAAAGATTTACGTCTTACCAAATGGGCAGATAAACGTCAGCATTATTGGGAAAAAGAAGTGTTACAACAATCAGACTTGGTGATTACAACCAGTTTCAAGACGCAAAAAGACTTTCAGCAGCTTACCAATACTCCTATTGAGGTGATTACCAATGGTTACGATGAGGAAAAAACAATCACCCCTCCCCTATCCAATAAATTCCTTATTTCGCACATAGGTTCTTTATTATCAGATAGAAACCCCAAAATGCTGTGGAAAATATTAGCCGAATTAGTACGTGAGGAACCTCATTTTGCCGAAGATTTCACACTTTGTTTTGCAGGCAAAGTAAGTGAAGAAATCGAAGAAGATATTCGTCATAACGGACTTACACCTTATTATATTAATAAAGGTTATATTAGCCATCAAGAAGCTATTGGTTTGCAAAAGCAATCGCAAGTATTATTGCTCATCGAAATAGATTCCGAAGAAACACAAGGTATTATTCCGGGTAAACTGTTTGAATATATGATTTCGGGGCGACCTATTCTCGCCATAGGACCTCATAACTGGGATGTTACACCTATTCTCACTGAAACACAAACAGGTACTTTTGTGAGATATACCGATGCCTCTCAAATGAAAGCCAAAATAGTAGAGTTCTATCATCAATTCCAACATAAAGCACTTAAAACTAACCCCAAAGAAGTAGAACAATACAGCCGTAAAGCCCTTACTCAGCGGTTAGCTCAACTGATATGAAAAGTTTTCTTATTTATCACATTTTTTTTCTATTAATGAAAGATTTTCTACGATAAATAATCTTTTTCTTTTGTTTATTAAAAAATAATACATACCTTTGCAGAGAAATCTCAAAAGGTACTTTTTCTGCTTCTTTTATAAAAGAAGAGAAAACTATCTGGGGAAAACAATTTTCTATATAGAGAATTAAAAAATATATCTCAATAAAACGATTTTTCATATAGAAAACCAAAAAAACTATCTCGGGAAAATGATTTACTATGTTGGGAACTGAAAAAACTATCTTAGTAAAACGATTTTCTATCTAGGAAACAAATAAAACAAGTAATTATTTCATAAAATTTAATTGACAATCTTATGGCAAAGAAAACTTATTCAACCAATTTAGTCGAATCACAAGTGATGATTGACGGATTAAAAGGTCGTAATGACAAGTTGCCTTTGGGCGTGAAAGCCGAAGACATTACCAAGCTTGAAGAACTCCGCAAGAAGATGGAAACGCTCAACAGCGAACAAGAAAAGCTCAAAGCCGATCTCAAAACTAAGACTCAAGAGCTTAGTAAAACTATTACCGAAATAGAAAGTAAAGTATCTTTCATTAAAAAACTCATAAAAATTGATATTCCCCAAACACAATGGAAAGAATTTGGAATTGAGGACAAACGGTAAAAAGAAATACCTTGTTAGGCAGTGTGTCCCAACAAGGTATTTTTTGTTAATGATAAATAGTTAAGAACGAATTACTTTGTATATATAATAATTCGGAAACTATACATAAAATCAACTTATTGAATAGAACAAAATGATGAAAAAGTTATTTTTTTTACTTTGTTTACTGCCTTTTTCAGTAGTAGCACAAAAACTGTGGACATTAAGCGACTGTATTCAGTATGCCAAAGAAAATAACCTATCTATTAAACAATCGGAAATAGATTTAAAAGCCACAGATATTGATAAAATGCAAGCCAAAGCAGGTTTCTTGCCCTCGGTGAATGGCAATGCATCTTATAACTTAAATGAGGGAAAAAATATCAATCCTGTAACCAATCAGTTTGAAAATGCTTTCTTTCAATCGGCATCAGGAAAAGTAAGCGTAGACCTTACTCTTTTTGCAGGACTACAAAATTGGCGCAAGTTACATCAGGCGGAACTTAATCGTATAGCTTCTCAATATCAGTTAGATAAAATGAAAGACGATATAGTACTGATGATTATCAATGCCTATGCTGAAGTGTTGAGCAATAAAGAACAAATCAAGAATTTGAAAGCACAGTTAGAAATTTCAAAGGAAAGTTTAACGCGTACCCGTGAACTTATTGGTACAGGTTCTTTACCCAAAGGAGATATTTATGAAGCCGAAGCACAACTGCTCACACAAGAACAGCAAATAATAGCTACCGAAAACGCTCTCTTTATTGCCAAAATGGGTTTGGCACAATTACTTTTGTTAAAAAACTATCGAGATTTTGATATTGCAGATAGTGCTTTTGAGCAACCTTCTGCTGATATTCTCAATAAAACTCCTGAAGAGATTTATGAGCGTGCCAAAGAGGTAATGAGCGATGTAAAATTAGCCGAAGCAAATATGCAAGTAGCTCAAAATAATTTGCGTTTATCACAATCGGCTTATTCACCACGTCTTTCTGCTCAATGGGGTTATAGTTCACAATGGAGTAAGAAGCAAGCGCAAGATTTTTGGCAACAGCTTGATGCGAATAAAGGTATGTATGCAGGGTTATCGCTTAATATTCCTATTTTTAACGGATTTTCAACTTTAGGAACTGTAAAACGTCAGCGATTAAATTTTCTAAAAAGTCAATTTGCTAAAGAACAAGCAGAACTTACTTCTGAGAAGAACATTTATCAAGCCTATAATGATGCTTCGAATGCTAAAAAGCTATATGAAGCGAGTGAAAAGACGGTACAAGCAAAACAACAGGCGTTTAGTTATGCGCAAGAGCGTCATAATGTAGGTTTAATGAATACTTTTGATTTTAGTCAAGCTAAGTATCAGTATGAGAATGCTCAAAACGATTTTGTTAAAGCTAAATATCAATATATTTTTAAGTTAAAAGTATTAGAATATTATTTTAGTCATTAATACAAGGTCGATGGTTTTTTGTACAACTTTGGTACTTTCGAACAAGCCTTATTAAAGATTATCTCAGATAAAGTACAAGCTTTAACTTTGTTGTTTACCTAAATATCTGACAATTGGAAAGGTGTAATCAAAGATGCTCGCAACGCTAAGTACAAAAGTCATAAAAAGTAAAATTACTAATTTATCTATATATGAAAAAATGCATACTATTCAGTGCTATAACCTTATTTGTTGTAGGGCTACAAGCACAAAACAAATTCAAAGTAACGCCTGATGAGGCACGTAATGGTTCGTATACTATTAGTCCTACTTTACCTAAGGACGGAATGGTAAAAGCAGGCACGGTTCTTACACTCAAAGCAACTCCTGCCACTGGCTATATTTTTGATAGTGGCTATTACTCTTTACCAGAACAGTGGGGAGCTATGTTTTATGAACAATCTACACCTGAGTTCAAAGTGAAAGTAAACAAAGATATGAATGTAGGAGCTTGTTTTATACCTAAAAAAGCGGAAGCTAATCTGAAAGTAGTGCAAGATATTGTTTATGCTAAACCGGGAGTAAAACCGCTGAAATACGATGTATATAGTCCTAAAGGTAAGCAAAACCTACCTTGTATCGTAATTATTCACGGAGGAGGCTGGAGCTCCAATACTGAATCGGTGATGAGAGGTTTGGCACGCGAACTAGCAAACAGTGGCAGATATGTGGTTTTCAACATTGATTATCGCTGGATAGACAAACTTGACGGAGATAGTACTCCTACTCAATTGCATCAAATTATAGAAGATGTGTATGGGGCTTTGTTACACATTGCTGAAAACGCTGCTAAATACGGAGGCGATAGCAGTAAATTACTTCTTACGGGCGATAGTGCGGGAGGACATTTATCGGCTTCAGCAGCAAATTTTGTAGAACGCATAGGCGATAGAGGTTTTGGTAAAACGCAAGGTGTTTACGAATTTATGCCTACCTATATGCCTAAAGGGAAAACTGTGGCACAAGTGCGTAATGAGTTGGCTAAAGCTATCAAAGCTGCTGCACCCAGCTATGGAGTATTTCGTCCTGAAATGCTTACCCATCGCTTTAAAGACTATCCTTATTTAAACGAAATTGCACCTATCAACAGTATTCCAGAGGCTTCTAAAAGAGCAGTACCCCAATTGTTGTTTAGAGGTTCAGAAGATGAACTTATAAAAGATGAAGAGGTTAAAGCTTACGAACATGCCCTTTCCAAAGCCGGTCAGAGGGTGGAGTATATACAAGTAGGAGGTGCCAATCACGCTTTCTTCGATTGGAAACCCGATACTAAAACACAAGCAACTTTCAACAAATACGGCAAATACCACGCTCACGAAATGTTGTTGTTCTTTGATTCAGTGTTAGAAGGTCTTGACAAAACAGAAAATACAAATTAGAAAATAGAAAAAGGAAATTAGAAATAATAGCAAAATGTCCGAGAAGTTAACTCTATAACTTCTCGGACATTTTATTATCAAAGTATTAAGAAAACTTATTCTGTGTCTATAAAAACAATAAATGTAAAGGTTTGTAAGAAAATCCGAACCACTCGGAGATGTTGTGATGAGTAATGATTCCGTGATAAGAATAGAGTCCGTTTCTAAAACCTTTGTCTATTTGTAAAAGGTTTTCTACACCTCCCTCCTCTCCTATTTTTAGTAAGTAAGGTAATAGGATATTGCTGAGCAAAGTTGAAGCTGTATGAGCATAACGGGAAGGTAAATTAGGCACTCCACAATGTACTACTTCGTATTTTGTAAAGGTAAGTTGTTCTAAAGTGGTAAGCTGACTGGTTTCTACACAGCCTCCTATCCCAATACTAGCATCTACTATCACAGCACCACGCTTCATCTGTTGTACCATCTCTTCGGTCACTACTATGGGCGAGCGACATTCTCCACTCATAGCTCCTATAAGCACGTGGCAATGTGTTAAGGCTTCTCCGAGCAACTGAGGTTGCAAAGTAGCGGTATATACTGAGGAGGGCAAATGTGTACGCAGTTTTCTCAAATCGGTGAGAGAAGGAGCAAATATCTTTACATTAGCGCCCAATCCTAAGGCAGTTTTGGCAGCGGCTTTGGTGAGTTCATTTGTACCCAAAAGTACTACCTCAGTAGGCGGTATTCCGGTAATATTGCCGAGCAAGAGTCGGTTTTCTTCTGCAAGCAGTTCAGAGGCGGTGAGTACAGCTGCGATACCTGTGAGCTCATCAACCGACTGCTGTATAGGGTGATTTTCTGCTTCGTCCTTTATATATTCAAAAGCTAAGGCAGTGATTTGCTTTTGTGCAAGCGTCTCGAAGTAAGTTTTATCTTGTGTGTTAAGTTGTAAAGCCGACAACAATACAGATTGAGCATTAAAGTAAGCGAGTTCATCAGTAGTGGGAGGTTGAACTTTTAACACAATAGGACACGCGAATATTTCTTGGGTATCGTATACTATTTCGGCACCTGCCTCACTATAGTCAGTATCGGAAAAATGAGCCTCCTCCCCTGCCCCAGCCTCTATTAGTATTTGATGTCCGTTAGCTACTAATACCGCTACTTCATCGGGAGTTAAGCAAATGCGATGCTCCTGAAAGGTGTGCTCTTTGGGAAGCCCTATTTTCAAAGATTTTTGTTCATTGCTTACCGCTAATCGTTCTTCTTGTGGTAATAGTTGAGATAAGGATTCCATCAGTCAGAGAATTTAGTTTCCAAATCACTTACATATTTCTTGAATGCACGGTCGGTTTCTATTAGATTTTCCACCGTTTTACAAGCGTGTAGCACCGTAGCGTGGTCGCGTTGTCCTATTTGGCTTCCAATAGTAGAAAGCGAATTTTTGGTGTATTTCTTCGAGAAAAACATCGCCAACTGTCGTGCTTGAACCACATTACGCTTTCTAGTTTTTGAATGCAAGGATTCTATATCTAAGCCAAAGTAATCGGCGATGATTTGCTGAATATGGTCAATCGTCAAATCGTTTCGATTATTTTTCACCGATTTATCAATGATGCTTTGTGCGAGTTCTATAGAGTACTCTTTGCGGTTGAAAGCTGCTTGTGCAATCAGCGAATTACTCACTCCTTCGAGTTCGCGTACATTGGTACGAATATTTTCAGCTAAATAAGCGATGATATCGTCGCCTATTTCAGCACCATCATTATAGAATTTATTTTCTAATATCTTATAGCGCGTTTCATAATCGGGCGTTTGGAGTTCGGCTGAAAGCCCCCATTTAAAGCGAGAGAGCAAGCGCTGTTCGATATCGAACAAATCGACTGGTGCTTTATCGGAAGTGAGGATTACCTGTTTTCCATTTTGGTGCAGGTGATTGAAGATGTGAAAGAAAGCATCTTGGGTTTTTACCTTCCCTGATAAGAACTGAATATCATCGACTATCAGCACATCGATGAGCTGATAGAAGTGTATAAAGTCGTTAAGTGTATTCTTATCTTTATCTTTGGCTGTGGAAGCACTGATAAACTGTTGAGTGAACTTTTCGGCAGAGACGTATAGCACTTTCTTTTTAGGGTATTTTTCTTTGATATCTACCCCTATTGCGTGTGCCAAGTGGGTCTTACCTAAGCCTACTCCTCCGAAGATAAACAGCGGATTGAAAGCCGTACCCCCAGGTTTGTTGGCAACTGCCATACCTGCAGAGCGCGCTAAACGATTGGAAGCCCCCTCCACAAAGTTGTCGAAGTTCTGATGTAAGTTCAGCTGAGGATCAACAGTTATTTCGCGAATACCTGGTATTACGAAAGGATTTTTAAGTCCAGGGTCTTTGGTTTCAGTAGCTAAAGTCAAAGTCTGTTTTGCTAATTCCGGCCGATTAGTACTAGGAAGTTGTTCTTTAGTAAGAGGAGTATCGACAATATATACGAGGCGAGAGTTTACACCTAAGGTAAAAGTCATAGCTGATTTGAGAAGAGAAATATAATTTTCTTCTAACCACTCGCAAAAGAATTTACTGGGCACTTTGATTTTTAGGGTGTTGCCCTCTAATTCTACAGGTACGATAGGAGCGAACCAAGTGTTAAATGGTTGCTCAGTGATATTGTCTTTTATGAATTCAAGACACCTACTCCAGACTTTTTCAGCTGCTTCTTTCATCTTTTTTAGTGCTACTTTTTAGCTAAAAATTTGATTATTAGATTTTTTTACTAATTTTGCCGGTGATAAAACTGTTGTTTTTTCAGTGAGCAAAGTTGTGAATAATTTTTGAATAAAAAAAATATTTAACATTTGTTTTTGTACTTTTATTTTATATGGGAGCACTGTTAATGTTTTGTTAATATTTATATCTATCTAAATATGAAAGAATTATATTTTGATTATGTACTGCGTACGCGCTATGCAGAAACTGACCAAATGGGGGTAGTGTACTACGGAAATTATCCTCAGTATCTTGAACTGGGAAGAGTGGAGTGGCTAAGGTCTATTGGCTTTACCTATAAGGCGATGGAAGAAGAAGGAATAATGATGCCTGTGGTATCTCTACAAATTCAGTATAAAAAGCCTGCTTTGTATGACGAGCTCATCACCATTCGTACCAAGTTAAAAGAATTACCCTCTACAAAAATAGAGTTTGACTATGAAATTCTCAATGAAAAAGGAGAATTACTCTCTACGGCTAATACGGTATTGGTGTTTGTAGATGCGAGGACTTTCAGACCGGTGCGTTGTCCTGAGAAGGTGCTAAAGCTTATAAAAGCAAAAAGTGAAGAGTAAGGAGTGAAAAGTGAATAATTTGGTAATTTAACTTTGCCAAAGGTTGTAGCGCAACAAGCTATTGAAACTTTGGCAAAGTTTATACCACAACTAAAAACTATTGATAGCTTTTAATCAAATTCTTCACCAATAATATCACGTTTGGCATTGCGATATTAGCGGCGTTGAGTACTTCTTCGTGTGATACGTCGGGGGAGATGTCAGGACCACCTAAGTCGGTGATGACTGAAAGAGCACACACTTCCATATTCTGATGACGTGCTACAATTACTTCGGGCACGGTACTCATACCTACTGCATCACCTCCTAAAATACGCACCATACCATATTCGGCTGGGGTTTCAAAAGAAGGACCTTGCAAACCTACATATACTCCTTTTTGCAGCTTGATTTTATATTTCTTAGCTATCTTTTCGAGCTCGGTTATCATCGCTTGGCTATAAGGCTTGCTCATATCAGGGAAGCGCGCACCAAATAGGTCTAAGTTCTTACCGCGTAGAGGGTGCTCAGGAAATAAATTGATATGGTCGCGAATAACCATTACATCACCTATTGAAAAGTTAGGGTTCACTCCTCCTGAAGCGTTAGAAACAATCAGACGTTTAATACCTAATTGCGCAAAAACGCGTATTGGGAAGGTTACTTCTTGCATTGTATATCCTTCGTAATAATGCACACGCCCTGCCATCATTAGCACATAGCGGTTTTCTATTTTACCGTAAATCAGTTTACCTTTGTGCCCTTCTACAGTAGATTTAGGGAAGTTAGGGATATTGTTGTATTTAATCTCAGAAATTACTTCTACTTCATCTTCTAACTTATTGAGTCCAGAACCTAAAATAATAGCAAATTCAGGAGTGTGCTCTGTGATGTACGACTGTATGATGCGAGCCGTTTCATTAATTTTATCGTAAACTTGTTGCATATCTTTATAATGTTTTATTTGTTACCTATATTGGTGTGAATAATACTAAAATAAGGGGGAATCGTAGCGATGCTTATCATATCTTTTAGTTATTGAAAATGGGTGACTCCAAACTTAGCAGCTTCAGCACGTGCTTTGGGTACTAAGGCAGTGAGGTTTTTGATACGAGAGGCATCAGAAGGGTGGGTGCTTAAAATAGTAGGTGTAGATTTACCATTATTCTTGGCACTCATACGTTTCCACAATTCAGGAGCTTCAGCGGGGTCATAACCAGCAATTGCCATAATCTGGATACCTATGGCATCGGCTTCTGTTTCGTTGGAACGACTAAAGGGTAACATTACTCCTAAATTAGACCCTAAGCCGTAAGCGAGCATAAACTGGTCGGTATAAGCAGCGTATTTGCTAGTTTGCAAGGCTACTGAACCTGCAATAGCACCTATTTGTTGTAAGGTAGCAGCACTCATACGTTGTGCTCCGTGGTCGGCTAAAGCGTGAGCCACCTCGTGCCCCATTACCACTGCCAAACCTGTTTCGGATTGTGTAATAGGTAAAATTCCCGTATAAACCACAATCTTCCCCCCTGGCATACACCAAGCGTTCACCTCGGGACTATCTACCAAGTTATATTCCCAACGATAATCATCTAAATAGCCTTTATAACCATTGGTATCGAGCCATAGTTTGGCAGCTTTAGCTATGCGTTCGCCTACGCGTTTCACCATAGCGGCATCGTTTGTATTTTTCACTACCTTATTAGATTTTAAAAAGGTGGAATACTCACTAAAAGCCATCGGAAATACCTGACTATTAGGCATAAAGTTAAGGGTACTCTTTCCTGTAAAAGGGTTTGTCTTACAAGAAAAGACAATTAAAAGGAATGCGATTAAAGTTAATTTCTTCATAAGATTTTATTTGAGGGCAAAGATACGAATAATAATCGGAAATACAATAGTAATACTTTATAAATTTTATTGTTAATGAAAAACAATAATATAATAGGTGAAAAGTATTCTTTTTACAGTGAGACTACGTGCCAGAAATTGAACAAATTGGTTTCAAAATTAAAAGAGAATTAAGGATATGCCTTGTGAAATGATTATTTTAAGACTTCAACTTTGCCAAAGTTTAAACTTTAGCAAAGTGTATACCGCAAAGGAGACTAGTAATTAGTATTGTAAATATATAGGACTCACATTAATATTATAGGTGAAAAGTATTCTTTTTACAGTGAGACTACGTGCCAGAAATTAAACAAAATTGATTTTAAAATCAAAAGAGAATGAAGGTTGATTAATGTAAGCACTATATGACTTTGGAGAAGCTGAGAAAAAAATGCTAAAATTTCTAAAATAGAGCATATTTTTTTAAAATAAGACAACAAAATTCTTTTTCATCTTTTAGCGAATTAAAAATAATAATTGTTTGTATATCAGTTAGATATAAAATATACCTATCTTACCTTTTAGATGTATCTTAACCGAAGGAAGAGCGAAGGTAAGACGAACCTAAGACGAAGGAAAGACGAAGGAAGGAGGTTACTAAGTTGAATCTCAATTAGTAGAAAGAGGTATTTACGTTATTGAGAAAAAAATCATAAAAACGTGATTTTGGCGAAAAAAATGCAATTTTTAGTGTGAGTAACTTTTGAGGAACGTTTATGAGAATTGAAAATAGAGAGATATAACTTTCGAGGAACTTCAACGGACTAATTGTCAGAAGTATGCGGTTGGCACAAGTTTTGTTGCTAAATAAAAAGTTGATAATATTTGGTGCTTTAAAAATAAAGTGCTACATTTGCGACTTCAAATTAGTATATAAAACAAAAAACTGCGTTAAAATTGCAAAACAATATGAGAAAACCATTATTAATGGCTGCTGCCTTACTGATTTCGGCAGTGGCGTTCGGACAAAAAAAAGAACTCAAAGAGATTGAAAAACAAATCCGTAAAGGAGATTTAACAACTGCCAAAAGCGGATTAAGTTCCATTAAAGGTTCTATTGAGGGTACTGAATTTGCACCTCAGTTCTATTTCTTGGAAGCACAAGTGAATGTGGAGGCTGCTAAGAAAAATGAAAATGTATTGCCTTCGTTGCAAGCGGCTTCTTCAGCTTTTGCCAAAGTAAGACAATTAGAAGGAGGTAAAGGCAAATACACAAACCAGTTGCAAACTTTGGCTGATGAGGCTATTAATATTGCAGCTAAGCAAGCACAAGACAATTACGAGCGTAAAAACTACAAGAATGCTTCGGTTGCTTTTGAACAAGTATACCGTCTCAGTCCGCGTGATACTGTATTTTTGTACAATGCGGCAGTAGTATCGGTTGAAAATAAAGATTATGACAACGCTGTGAAACTTTATAAAGAGTTGAAAGACTTAGGTTATGACGGTGCTGAAACACTTTATTTGGCTACTAATAAGCAAACTAAAAAAGAGGAAACTTTCCCTGATAAAAACCAGCGTGATTTGATGGTAAAAGCAGGTACTCACGAAAAAGCTAGAAATGAAAAAACGCCTTCAAAACGTGCTGATATCGTGAAAAATATTGCCTTTATTTACGTAGAGCAAAACAAGACTGATGAGGCGCTAAAAGCTTTTGCTGAAGCAAGAAAAGCTTATCCTAAAGATGCTAACATCATTCTTGCAGAAGCGAATGTTTACTTGCAATTAGACAATAAAGAAAAATTTAAACAACTAATGCAAGAAGCTGCACAGCTTGACCCTAATAATGCTGACCTTCACTACAATATTGGGGTTATCAATATGCAACAAGGTAACAATATAGAGGCTCGTAAAGCTTTTGAACAAGCCCTTAAAATTAAGCCTAAATATGCTGATGCTACTTTGAACCTTTCGACTACTTACATTAATGAAGGTAATGCTTTGGTTGAGCAAATGAATTCATTAGGCAATTCGGCTGCTGATACTAAGAAATTCAATGAACTTAGAGACCAAAAAGAAGCTTTGTTTAAAAAAGCTGCTGAAGTATTAGAAAGCTACGTGAAAGCTAATGGCAACGATAAAAATATCTTGGAACAACTAAAGAGCATTTATGGAGCTTTGAGCGACAGTGCTAACTTCCAACGTGTTAAAAAACTATTGGGTGAATAATAATTTAGTATAAGATGTTCGTTAAAAGGTAACAGAGTTATGCTCTGTTACCTTTTACTTTTTATAAAGATAAAAATGCGTTATTTTATAGAACTTTCTTTCTTTGGTAAAAACTATTACGGTTGGCAATTCCAGCCCAAAGCTATTTCAGTGCAAGAAGTTTTACAGAAGGCTCTTTCTACTCTTTTGCGAACGCCTATAGAAGTTGTGGGAGCAGGTCGTACTGATAGTGGTGTGCACGCTTCGCAGATGTATGCTCACTTTGATGTGACAGAAGCGTTGCCCGCTAATCTGGTTCACAAGTTAAATGCTTTTCTTCCAAAAGATATAGCTGTTCATCATATATATGAAGTACAGCCTAATGCCCACGCCCGTTTTGACGCTTTGAAACGCACTTATCAGTACCATATTAGCACTCAGAAAGATGCTTTTGCTTACGATTATGCGATGGCATTTACTCTTCCGTTAAATGTAGCGCTTATGAATGAAGCGGCTCAAATACTTTTTGATTATACTGATTTTCAGTGCTTCTCTAAAACACATACCGATGTAAAGACATATAATTGCAAAATATACGAAGCGCATTGGGATAAGGTGGAGAACCAACTCATTTTTACTATTACTGCCGACCGTTTCTTGCGCAATATGGTACGGGCGATTGTAGGAACACTTATAGATGTAGGCTTACAGAAACTTTCGCTTACAGATTTTGAAAATATTATCCTCAGTAAGAAACGCAGTAAAGCAGGAGCATCGGTTCCCGCTTGTGGGTTATATCTCACTCATATAGAATACCCCGAAAGTCTCTTTGTTGAAAAAAAGGATTAAATATTAGCATTATTCAAGAAGAATTACTACCTTTGCAAACTTTTAAAACAAAAACAGAAATGAAATATTTACAGAACAAATATTTAAAGATAGTTATAGCCGTGCTTATCATAGCGTGGGCGGTATATCAGTTCACACAAGGGAATATAGGAAATGGTATAGCGCTTATTTTGCTTTCTCTTATTCCTATTTTACTCTATTTTCGGAACGAATTTATACTTCTCACATTCTTACGTTTGCGCAAGCAAGACTTTGCAGGAATGGAAAAATGGCTCGGCAAAATAGCAGACCCTCAGACAGCTTTACTCCGCAAACAACAAGGCTATTACAACTATATGTACGGTATTATCTACTCGCAAAAGAACCTTACTCAAGCAGAAAAATACTTTCGTAAAGCCCTACAATTGGGACTTACGATGAGTTATGACGTAGCGATGGCAAAATTGAGTTTGGCAGGTATTATGATGCAAAAGCGGAAAAAACGCGAAGCACAGGAGCTCCTTACTGAGGCTAAAAAGCTAGATAAGCAAAACTTGATGAGCGACCAAATAAAGATGATGCAACAACAACTCAAGAAAATTTAAATCATAAAAAAGGCTGTCGTTTTAGACAGCCTTTTTTATGATTTGGTTCTAATATTTTACCCCTTTAAATACACTATTTTCTTAGTCTCGAAGAAAGGTTCATCGTAATAACTACTGATATCAGTCAGTTCTGCCTTAGGGAAAGGTGCTAACTCCTCAGTAAGGTCACCGCCTTTTAAGTAAAGAATACCATTAGGGAGGTCGTTTTTAGAAGTCTTCTTGAACTTTCCTTTTACCCAAGGCACAAAGTCCTTCATTTGAGTAACAGCACGACTTACCACAAAGTCGTAAGTATCTTTTAGTTCTTCGGCTCTTATCTGCATAGCCGTTACATTGGTTAGTCTTAAAGCTTTTACTACTTCTTGTACTACTTTTATTTTCTTTCCGATAGAATCGACCAATGTAAACTGACAGTTAGGAAACATTATAGCCAAAGGTATGCCAGGAAAGCCTCCACCAGTACCGACATCTAATAGTACTGTGCCATCAACGAACTGAATGCGCTTAGCAATAGCCAAACTATGCAACGCGTGTCGCTCGTAGAAATCGTCTATATCTTTGCGAGAGATGACGTTTATTTGAGCATTCCACTTTTCGTACAGCGGTTTGAGCTCTGCAAATTGTTGTTGTTGCAACTCACTAAGTGAGGGAAAGTATTTGAGTATGATTTTCATAGTTGCTAAAAATGTATTACTTTTGCACCCGTCTTTATATATTATAATGAATTTACGAGCCTTATTATTGATTTTTTTGTGGGGAGGTTGCCTTTCGTTCTTTGCACAAGAGCGCGATACTACCTACATTCAACCTTATCCGCAAGAAATATGGCTCAGAGCATATACTCCTACCAAAATGCTCATACTTACGCAAGGGAAAGAGGCTTATTCACCCAACTATCCATTTAGTTTAGGAGTTGGAATAGGTTTGCGAAAGATATTGGGGCTTAACGTACTTTATGCACAGAACTTATTCCGACTAAAAAATGAAACAAATCTAAAAACTCGCAGTATTGATATACAAGCACATAAATACGGTAAACGCATACTTATAGATGCTTATTATCAAGACTATACAGGATTTTATATCGATAGAGGTAAAGGGAACTATACCCTCTTCCCTACCCTTTCTACCCAGCAAATAGGTGTAGAAAGCACTTACGTATGGCGTGCAGACAAGTTCTCGGCACGAGCTGCCTTTGAGCAAAGCGAACTCCAAGTGAAATCGGCAGGAAGTTTGCTTTTTGGCAGTGGTTTCTATTGGCATCGCATAGAGCCTGATGCTAACACAGAGAATGTGAGTAGCGAGGCTTTTGAGAATTTCCAAATAGGTTTTCACGTGGGCTATGGCTATTCGTGGGTAGCTGGCAAACACTGGTTACTTACAGGGGCGTTTATTGGTGGACTGAATTTTGGTAACCAAATGGACATACTGCAACAGCTGAATATTAAGGTTTATCCTACTTCTGTGACGCGCTTTTCGTTTGTATATCTGAAAGATGATTGGACTGTAGCCTTATCGGGAATTTTTAATAACAAGTCAGTTTATCCTACAGATAGCAAACCTATTCGCTTGATTACTCCCAGTGTACAACTATCGTTTACTAAGCATTTTTACCTCAAAAGGAAAAACTTTCTCACTCGATTACCTTCCCTAAAAGTACGACCAACCCCTCAACGGAACGGGTAAAGATAAGATATTCATTACCACCTTCCACGATATGGTATTTCTTTTTAATTTCTGCTACCGATAACGGATAGTTTTTAGAGAGAATACAATATTTACTACCTTTTTTTAACTCTTTAGGATTGATAGGAGTTACCTGCAAAACACGTCCGGCAAAGGGCTTTTTTAGCCGCTCGGAAGTGTATAGATGGGTATTTACGTCCAACTTCTCTACCTCAAAATACTGCGTTATATAATTAAAAGCTCCTGATTTCAACAAAGCATTATTAGGAATATACAAGTACTTTTTAGGCGCACTATACACCACTTGAGAACTATGCAACACTTCTTCTGCAAATTGCAAAATAGGCTCTTCAGTCTCCAAATTCGCACAATGTATTTGTACTTGCGTTTCTTTTTTAGGTTCTTGTACTGTACTACCAATACCTCCTTTACTTCATTGCGCAAAGCTACCAAATGAATATGTGTTATCTTGGGTAGCGTATGCAACAGATAACTAATGTCTATCATAGGTGATAGTTTGGTAAGCACTTTATCTGCTTTTTGCAATAGTACAGACTGTAACTCTAAGATATTAGGTGAGAGGTCTTCTAAGAGAAACTTCTTTTGTTTGAGAGCGTCTCTACGAGCAGGATCGAGATAAATAAGGTTGTAATGTGTAGTTGTAGCTTTCAAAAAAGCTTCTGCGCTTCCATTTATAAATGTGGCCTTGCGTCCTAGAACCTGCCAATTATGCTCTACTTTGCTCAGAAGTTCCTTATTTTGTTCTATCAACATAACTTCTTTAAACTTCTCTGAAAGAAAAAAAGCATCAATACCGAACCCACAAGTAAGATCTAAAAAACGTTCTCCGTGCAAGCTTTGTGCCTTGTACTGAGCGGTTGCCTCTGAGGAGGTTTGCTCTAAATTAAGTGTTGGAGGGAACAATATACCTTCCGTAGTAAGCAAAAAAGGAAGTTTTTTAGCTGCTGTACGCCTGCCTTCAATCTGTTGTGCTAATTCTTTGTTAGAAATGCCATTGAATACAGGTTTCTTGAGGAGCAATGTTGTAGTTGTCCCCTCGTATTCCCTGATAAAGCGTTGTACATTCTCGTCTAACAAATTCATAGCGCGCAAAGATAGTGCATTTTTACAAAAATCAAAGCCATTTTTTGCGTTTGAAGTAGAAAATCATTGTTACTGAAATACCTATCATCACCAACCATACTAACGGATATGCCCACCATACTTCTAATTCAGGCATATACTTGAAATTCATACCGTATACCCCCACAATAAAAGTGAGCGGAATAAATATAGTAGAAATAAGGGTGAGCAAGCGCATAATGTTGTTCATTTTGTTACTCATTGCCCCCATATAGGTATCCGTAAGTCCCCAAAGGATATCGCGGTAGGTGCTTAGAGTCTCTACAATTTGGACCGTGTGGTCGTGTAGGTCACGGAAATAATGCTTAGTATCGATGTCGATAAGATGATGAGGGGTTTTCTCTATCTTGTTTACTACCTCACGCGAGGGCGTAATTGATTTCTGCAAAAAGATAGCACTCTTTCTCAGCAACTGGATTTCGGAAATCATATCTTCACGAGGATGAATAATAATATCATCTTCAATGGTTTCAATCTTATCGCTTACTTTATCCAAAATTACAAAATAGTTGTCTACAATAGCATCTAAGAGTCCGAATAGCAAATAGTCAGCGGGGCGTTTGCGTAGACTGCTATCGGCGTTTTGCAAACGTTTGCGTACGGGGTCAAACACGTCTTCGTCTTCACTTTCTTGAAAAGTGATGAGGTAATTTTTGCCTAATAATAATGCTAAGTGCTCTGAAATGAGTTGCTTATCTTTGCCGTAGTACAGCATTTTGATTATCACTAAAATATGGTCGTCGAGGATTTCTACTTTAGGTCGGTGTTCGGTATCGAGTACGTCTTCCAAAAATAGGTTATCTAAATGAGTATAAGCACCTAACTTTTTTACTTCCTCAATATTGTTTAAGCCGTTTACATTCACCCACGTGATACGGCTATCGATTATAAATTTAAGGGCTTCCTCAGCCGAAGAGACTTTCTTTACCTCACAAGAATGCTCGTTATAGGCAAAGACTTCTATATTGAGAGGCTTCTCTTTATTACCGAAATACACCAGACTACCGGCAGGCAAACCTACCTTTTTGGAGCGATTTGCCTTGCGTTTCCTCCTGGTAGTAGAGACTATATTTTTACTCATATATAATTATTGTATTAAAATATTGGTTATTAATATTTTATTAAAACATTTTAAAGCTAAAGTATAAGTATCATAACAAAAACGAAAGCGTTAGTAAGTGTAATAAATGCCTGTTGCTTTTGTTTAAATTGGTGCTTAATATACTGATTATTAGATTGTTTTTACATTTATATACATATTAAATAGATACTTTATAGAATATATATTAAATAAAAGGTTTATATTTTTATTATAAGTTACTTATATTCAGTAGTTATTAACTTGTAAAACACCCAACCTTGCATTCTTTCTTCTTGTATTAAGGATAGTCCTACTGAGTTTAAAAATTGACTAAAATCTTCTGTTCTTTTTAGCTTAGGAAGGTAATAACTAATCTTTGCATATTCACAAGCAATGAGAAAAATACCTTTATCTGAGAGTATACGTTTGACTTCCAAAAAAGCCTCTTTGAGGTCTTGCCAATGGAAGTGTGTTTGAAAAGCAGTTATCAAATCAAAAGTTTTATCACCAAATGAGGTATGCTGAATGTTCTCTAACTGAAAGATGGCCCTTGTATGAAGCTTCTTTGCTTCCTTAATAGCGATTTCGGATATTTCAATTCCCCAAACTTCACTATGAGGAAAATATTCAGTGAGTAGGACAGTTGATTTGCCATTTCCTACCCCTATATCTAATATTTTTCGTGAAGCTTCTGACGGTTTATAAAATCCTAATGCCCATTGTACCATTGGTATATAAACACGATTAAAAAGTTTCATCATTATTACACCTACAAAACCCGAAGGCTTTTTAGACTGCTGAATTAGGTAATAAAGCAGGAGTATTAAGATTGAGAAAGTAAGGGCTGTTAGAAAAATAATTTTCACTTGTTAATTGTGGTTTTAAGAGAGTACCTTACCGAACTCTTCAGAGAATTTGGTAGGAGTAAACTCAATGACCTGGTAGGTTGCTATTTGGTGCTGATAAAAAGGGTCTTGGGCAATGATAGTTTCTACCTCTCCCCTACTACTTGCCTTGCACAAAATTATACCACCTACACGAGGCACTTGTGCTCCTGAAGCGACAAAATGTCCTGAAGCATAATGCTTATCTAAATAAGCGCGATGTGCTTCTAAATGTTTTTCAACCTCTGAAAGGTCTTTTTGATACGTTAAAATAATGATATACATATTATTAAATATTAGTTTTTATTCTTTACTCGTTAGTGTTTTAAGGTGTTGTATTGGCTACTTGTAATACCTTTCCATTAAATACCTCTCCCCCATTCAAAGCAAAATCGGCGATGTAGCGCGCCATTTGCTGTGGGGTGATATTAGCTTTATAATCAGGGAAGGCTTCGGCGAGCATCTCGGTCTGTACCGCACCTAAAGCTAAAGTGTTGAAGATGATACCGCGCTCTTTGTATTCTTCGGCTAAGAGCTCCGATAGGGTAATAAGAGCACCTTTAGAGGAACTATACGCTGCCAAACCGCTAAACTTCAAACTTCCTTGTATGCCTCCTATACTGCTGATACTTACCACGTGCGAGCCATTCCTCATAAAAGGCAATACTTTTCGGGTGAGTTGCGCCACTCCGAATACATTTACCTTGTACACTTCTAAAAAGTCAGTTTCAGTAAGTTGTTCAAAGGGTTTATTGATGAGTTTTCCTGCGTTATGAATGAGTATATCCACGCACTGCCATTGTTGCAAATAAGTGACTACCGTTTGTATGTCTTCTGTTTTTGTAATATCAAAAGAGAAACAATGTACATTAGGCAAATTGAGTGCCTCTATAGTAGCAGTATGCCGCGAAAGGGCTAAAATATTATGCCCTTCCGCAGCCAACTGTTGTACTAGCGCAAAGCCTATACCTCTGCTGGTACCTGTTATGATAATGTTCTTCATATTACCCTAAGAGATGTGTTTCTCCTACAATAAATAAAACAAGGTATCCTATCACCATACTGATAAGCCCTACGATAAGCCCCATTTTCAGCATATCGTTTTGTTTAACTAAGCCTGTAGAGTACGCAATGGCATTTGGAGGGGTAGAAATAGGCAAGCACATCGCTGATGATGCTGCCAAAGCTATCCCAATAATCACCGTAGAAGTACCGCCTATCGCGCTTAGGTTTTCTCCCATTCCTTGACAAATAGTTACCAAAATAGGAATTAACAAGGCTGCCGCAGCGGTATTGGAAATAAAGTTACTGAGAATATAACAAATAAGTCCTGAGGCAATCAATACTATTATAGGCGACCACGACCCAAAGGGTATGGTATCAATAGCAAGTTCGGCTAAGCCCGATTCATTGATACCTAAACCTAAAGCAAATCCTCCCGCTACCATCCAGATAACGCTCCAATTGATGGACTGTAGGTCTTTGGCAGTAATCACACCTGTTGCTGCAAAAATACCCATTGGTACTAAGGCAACGGTATTGGCATCAATACCCGTTAATTCACTGGGGAGTAGCCATAAAAGAATGGTAATGATAAAAGTGCCACTAACTACCCACATACGCCAACCTTGGTGTACTTTTCCTAGAATATGTAAGTTAATTGTTTTTTGAGTAAAAGGGAAGAATTTTAATATAAGTCGCCACGAGATGAAGAGTAACAAAAGTACCAATGGGAACATAAACGACATCCATTCGCCAAAATCAACGCCCATATTCAGTCCTTTTGGGTCATTAAGAGCTTGTAGAGCAATAGCGTTAGGGGGTGTACCAATAGGGGTAGCCATACCGCCCAAGTTAGCAGCAATCGGGATACTCATCGTGAGTGCGGTACGTCCTTTGCCACTTGCAGGCAATGCTGCAAAAACAGGTGTAAGGAAAGTGAGCATCATAGCTGCCGTAGCAGTATTGCTCACAAACATTGAGAAAATACCCGTAATGAGCAGGAAACCCAATAACACATTCTCGCTTCTATTCCCAAACGGACGTATCAAATTCTTGGCAAGCAAGACGTCTAACCCCGATTTGGTGGCGGCAATAGCCAAGAAAAAACCACCTAAAAAGAGTATAATTACAGGGTTGGCAAAGGTAGCCATAATCTCTTTACTGCTGAGTAGTTTTCCGAAAATCTCGTTCTCTTCTCCTTTAAAGAAGAACAGACTGTGGTTAGAAACCGTTAAACACATTAGGGTGATGATACCCAGCGAAGTAGCCCACGAAGGGATAGCCTCACTAATCCACATAAGAGTGGCAAACACAAAAATAGCGATAATTCGCTGATGTACCACCGTTAGTCCGCTAATATGAAACACCTCAGTAGGTAAATTCCACACTACAGCGGTTACAATCACTATACATATCAAAGCGATAAGGTGTTTTTTTTCAAAGTGATTGGTCATTACATTTTCTAATTCTTTAGACATAATATTTTGGTAAGTTTAAAAAGTTATTTGCTATTTAACAAACGAATGACAAAGGTATAAAAAAAGAATAATCCACCAAAGAAAAACGATAGTTTTTTATTGATGGATTTATTTATATTTTACTTTCTTTGTTTTAATTGAAATATATCCTATAACTCAATGTATTTAAAGAGAAGTAATAAAAGTTAAAAATCCTAAAACCACTCCTACAAAATTGGGAATAATGAGAATATAATCTGGCTTAGGTTCTTTTGTCCAGCCATACACCACCCAGATAAGACAAGACCCTGCTGCAAACAATGGTTGCCAAGGTTGCGCTTTATGCCCCTCTAAGTTTGCTATAATTTGAGGAATATAGGCTATAAATACCATTACTCCTATAAAGGCTCCAATAGAACCTATGAATAAGTTAATTTTTTGCTTAATATTTCTTTTTTTGTTCATAATAATATGGTTTTCTGCAAAGATATAGATAATTTATGCATTTTACAAAAAACATCAAAAATAATTAGAAAAATTTTCGTTTTACACTCCCCATAATGCTTGTTGTAATCGCTGAATTTGAGTATCTTCTATGTTATCCAAAATAGCTAAAGTATCTCTTGGAATAAAAATACATTTTTCCAAAAGGCTTTTCAGTAAGTTTTCCAATGCCAAAGTATATTCTTGATAAGTAATAAGCTCTTTTATCTGTTCAATAAATGATAAAACTAGTGAATCGGTTAAGAAATCATTGGTAAGTTGCTTTATAAACAAGTTAGTTGTGTAAGAAAGTATACTGATAGGTTCGCAAATACTAATTCCTAATTTCTCTTGAATGAGAGCTTCTACTTCTTCTTTGGTTTTTTCCCATTCTTCTCCTTCTCCCATAAGCCGTAACTCATTGATAACCTCCCACAGCTCATTTGTGGTATTATAGTCTCTGAAGTCTTTGCATATAAAATTGGAAGTATAATCTCCTACTTTTTTAGCATTATAGCCTTCTTTCCAAAGGGCTTGTAAGCCTTGAATGTAATAGACAATTGCTTTTATCTCTTCTAAAGTCATTTTATTACACTTAGTTTTTCAGGTTTATTAATAGGAATTCTTAGTCGTAAGCCAAGTTCAGAACGAGCGATTATATGGTTTGTATCCTCAAAATAGGCTTCCTTAAAATACTCGCTATTATCCAAAAACAAAAACCATAAAAGTTTCCCTTTTTCTTTATTGATAATGTAAATAAAACCATCTCCTTCCCAACTACATTCACCTCCATAAATTTTATATTGGGCATTCTCTACCATAATTTTCGGATAGAGATTAGAGACATAATCCTCTTCGTTATAAGAAAAATAACTATCTAAGGACGATTTACACAAAATTCTTAGGTGATACTTCTCTTTAATCCATTGTCCCCCCAAAACAAGCATATCACCATTAGGGTAAGTAATAGATTTGATAATAGGATAAGTGTAATTTTCAAGAATGTTTTTGATACGTGGATGCATATTACATTAATTTTTTTAGTACATTTTATGGTTACTAAAATCCAACGACAAAGATACAGAAAAAAAGTATCATATACAAAGATATTTTAGGTTATCTTTTATGATGAACAAATTCATAACAATCATACAAACATACTTAGTATAAAGTTTCACCGAACAATAAATGAAAGAAGAACGAACCTACAGTGGGTCTACAGTGGGTCTACAGTGGGTCTACTCTATACGAAAAGCGAATACAAGGACTAATTTACTAATTACTAAATCGGCGAATAAGCCTTATTAACTCGTCCGAAATTCCCAATTTAAGAAGAAAAAATACACTGACTCCCCCTACGAGTAATGATTTTAAGCTGATATTTACAAGAGGGTGAAACGGAAAATCCCAAAAGAAGAAACCTCCTATGACTATAATACCAAAGAGGGTGGTCTGTAACGTTTCTTTATAAAAAGGCTGTAAGTTGTATTTGCGATACACAAAAACCGACTTGAGTAGGTTATACGAACTAAAAGCGATTAGGGTTGCTAATCCCGCACCATTGATGCCGTAAAGCGGTATGAGCCACATATTCATTAAAACGGTGCCTATGACCAAAAAAACACCCAAAAACAGTACGGTACGATAGTAAGGTGAATTGAGCAATACCGCATTATTGAAGCCTACTAAGGCGTCCGATAGCTTTACTACCGATATTATGACAAGCACCGTGAGTCCTGTGCTGTAATCCTTATCGGGCAAGAGGGCATAACACTGCTGGGCGTTCACGATGATAAGCACACAAATCACCATACTCACAAAATAAGTGTTCACAGTGCTGCGCTTATACAGGTCGGATAGCTCTTTTGGCTTGCTTTGATTCATAAATTGTGCCGTCAGCGGACTCACAATCTGGTACATACTCCTATACGGAATGGCAATCACCGTAGCTGTAAAAATGGCTACATTGTACACCGCTATTTCGCCAATGGGCAAGTATTGGTTAAGCATAAACTTATCAATATCCATCAATACGGAAGCTACCGACCCCGATAAAATCACAAAAAGGCTGTACAAAAAGACTTCTTTCTTGTTCTTAGGCAACCCCCAAGCAAATTGCGGTCGGCGGACATAGAAAGCGAAAACGAACATCAAGAGCATACGCAAGGCATATACCCAAAATACGCCCCATATCAATTGGTGAAAGTCGATGAGCTGGAAATAAATGGCTAATAGCAGGAGCATCACCCCTACCCTATGGAATACCTCTTTAAGGAAATTGCCAAAAACGGTTTTTAGCTGTACACGCGTCCACGCATAAGCAATTTCAAAGTAAGCCATCGCTATGGAAGTGAGGAAGATGAGAAAAACGTAATTGTGCACTTCTTCGTTTTTAGCCGAAAGCCATTGTGCAATCTGTTCGTACCCAATTACCCCGACAAAGGTGGCAGGCACAATGATGAGCAAAGGCAAAAAGCAAAGCATCAGGTTGAATTGCGCTTGCTCTTTCTTATCTCGATAAGCGGTATAGTAACGCACCAAGGTATTGTTCACCCCAAAAGCGATAAGAGGGGACAGAATGGTGGCAGTAGAAGTAACATAACTTACTAATCCGTACTGAGCTTTGGAGAGGAAGTAAGTAAACAAGAAAAGGGTGTTCAGTGCCCCTATAGCAAACCCTAAATAGGTAGCCACCAAATTCTTAAACGATTGACGGAGCACTATCCCCATAAACTATTATATTTTAAAGTTGAATTTGTGTTCAAAAAACGACTGCCACTCGGGTGCGTGTTGTAAGCCTAAGTGGTAATAATGAGTAGCCTCCTCTAAATCGTCTAATCCGTAATAAGCCAAAGCAATACGATAGTAATTCTCCAGCTCGTGCGGGTAGATTTGCACTATATCGGCAATGATAGATAAGGCTTCTCGGTATTTTTGAGAGAGCAATAGTAGGTCAATCCATTCGATGAGGGTAGTATAGGAATAATCGCCGTTTTGCACCGCTTTCCGATAGCCGTATTCTGCTTCTTTTAGGTTCTGAAAATGATAATAATTCAGCTCGGCATAACGGCGCCAATAATAAGGCTCATTAGATTCAAAAGTAAGTACCTTTTTAATGTATTTTAGAGCCTTAGCGTGATTATGACGCAAGTAATGGAAGTCGGCTAAGGTAATCCAAGCCTTGTCGAGCTGAGGATCTTCGTGAGTAGCCCTGAAATAATACTCTTCTGCCTTGGCATCGTTACGCATTTTCTCATAACAACGCCCAATGTGCAGATAAGCCAAAGCCGAAGGGTCGTCTAACGTAAGAGTAATCTTATAGTTTTCGATAGCTTTTTCGTAATCTTCCATCATTTCGAGCACACGAGCTTTCTCGAAATAAGCCCCCGTGAAAGTATCGTCGCTGATGATAGCAAAATCAAAACAACGCAAGGCATTTTTATGGTCGGTAATGGATAAATACAGCTTACCGAGGTAATACCAAGCAACTTCACAATAAGGATTTTGGTCTAAGTAAGTGTTTAGAAAATCGGTTGCCTCTTGCACTTCTCCCAACACCTCATAGCAGAACACTAACTGTTGGAGCGCAGTATAATCCTGAGGGTCTTCTTTCAAACATTTGGTAAAATATTTTTTGGCATTGGTATAATCCTCCGTATAGAGGTATTCCATTGCCATTAGGGCATAGATATTCGAAACGTCATCGGTAAGAGTGATGGCATATTGTAGCAACTCAATAGCGCGATGATGTTTGTTCATTTTAGAGTACAGATTAGCCTGTTGCACGTGTACTTCAGCATTCATAGGTTCTATGAGCAACAGTTCATTGAGGAGTTCCGAAGCCTCTTCTAAGCGGTCTTCAAACACCAATTGCTCAGCGTTTAGCAATTTCAGTGAAGACGCATCGGGGTGTTGCGATAATCCAATCTCTAAGGCACGTTTGGCTTTACTAATACGCCCATATTCTACGTAATATTCTACAATCTCCTCAAATTCATCCACATCAAAAAAGAGGATATTATTCTCTTTGAGCATTGATTCAAATTTGCTAACGGCGTAGTTTTCTTCTTCTGGTAACATTTATTTTAGTTAAGATCTATGAGTTATGAGTTAAGAGTTACGAGTTGTTGTTGTTTCTTAATTCCTCAGGTATTATCCCCAATACCTTATACCACGCTTGGGCGTTCTCACAAGTGGGGTCTAAGCCTTTGCCTTTGGTATAAAAAGGATCCCATTGCCAATCCTCACCCCCTGTACAACCGATAGCAGCGTAGTTCATCAGGAATTCCTTAAAGTTATCGGCTATATAAAGCCCGTGGTTCTCACTACCATCGTGACTGAGATACACAACCTTACCATAGTTCTCTGGCTCTAACTCAATAGCGATATAATCGCCGTTGCCTACTTGGTGAAAGGACATTTTATTATGCCAAACACGATCATATTCATTATTGTAATCGGGATATACCTCTTTTACCCAACCTTTGCGATCGTCCTCATAGTCCAAAAGCAAATCCAATCCAAAAAGCAACTGTCCGCGAAAGATTTCAACTAATTTATCAGGTAGAGAAATGTCTCCCTCATCCGTAATATCATTAATATCCCAATAAAAATCCAAATGAGCGGTGTTTTCCAAAAGTACTTCGCGAAAATGCGGAGGCAGTGTATAGCCCAATTGTGCCTCTATAGCTTTGATTTCATCCTCTGTAGCAGGCTTTTCTATCGTAAGAGGTTCTATCTCGCCACCAAGGTCTTCTATCTTTTCTAAAAATAGGTTTAAGCGCTTTTTAAAAAGCTCAAAATTGAAAGTTATTTTCATAATGATACTTATTTTAAGATTAATTGTTTGTTTTTACTTCCCAAAAGCCATTTCGCTTACCATTTTTGCGTTCGATAAGTCCTTTTTCTACCAGATTTGCTGTAATAGTCTTTACAGTACGTTCCGATTTTCCTATATGCTCAGCAATAATCTTTTGAGTAGCGGTAGGATTTTGTTGTAAGTATTGTAATACTGCCATTTCCTCCAAAGTGCAATTCAAAGTGCAAATTTTGCCCTTTGGAATTTGCTCTTTTGCACTTTGAAGTTCATCCTCTACTAATAAATACCTATTTTTAAGCTCGTTTTCCTCGCCTAAAATTAGGTTTCTAAAGAAACGTTCTATGTATTCAGTACTTGCAGTTATCCCTTTAGCAAGGTTGTTGTAATTGGCACGGACTAAGGCGTTACGAAAATACCAAGAATGATAAGCAAAGGCTTCATTGCTCATCGCAAAGCCAAAGGTACGCAAATATTGAATCGTGAAAACCGCCGTTGTACGCGTATTTCCCTCACCAAAAGGGTGTATTTGCCAGAGTCCTGAAATAAATTTGGCTATGTGCTTGATAGCTTCCTCCACAGGCAAGCCTTGATAAGAAAAACGCTTTTCTTGCTCGAAATCATAGTCCAAAGTCTCGCGCAAATTGTGTGCACTGGCGTAGAGAACCGTATCTCCACCGAGTACCCACTCCTTTTTAGTAATATTGTAGTCGCGCAATTTGCCTGCAAACTTGTAAATACCAGTGAACAACTTGCGATGAATGCCTATATATGCCACTGGGGAAAAGCTAAAAGCTGACTCGGTAAGCAATTCGGTGATGCGTGCCGAAACTTTGTCGGCTTCCTCAGTCCGTTCTTTCCCCTGCTCGTGGCGTACTGTCTTGGAGTGATAATAACTATCAATGAGGTGCTTAGCCTCCTCCATAGTAATATCCCCCTCGATGTGTTGCTTAGCCGTTTGCACGAGGTAATCCGAAGGTTTCAATCCATCTACCGCCTGCAAGCCAATAGCCGTCTGCCACGCCTCACCTTTTTCACGACGATGGGGTTCAGTTTCCCTTATATATTGCTCAAAGTCATTCATTGTACTACTTTTTTAAGAGCTAAAGGTAATTAACTCTTACTTGTCTAACACTAATTTTTTACAAATTATTTCTAATTGAGTAGCATTGCACTCATTACGCTCCAAATTGTCGCAGATGATGGTCAAAATGCTTCCATTGCAGGATTCCCCACTCGTCAGGAGTGAGTTTGCCAAAGAAAGAATGTGGGTGCTGACTACATTTTTCCCTTCCATTGTTATAAAAAAGGGTGATAAGCTCTTTAGCTCGTTGCTTTTCTTTCTCAAAATCCTCCATAGAGATGTCGGTGATGACATACATCTTATCAGTAGGGGAATTTTTAGGCATAGGCTGGTCGTTGATAAACTTTTTCTTTACCAATTTTCCTATAAGCCTACCGATAAATGCCCGCTTGGGGAAGTTTTTCCCTAAGGGAGTTTCTAAAGAAACATTCAAGTGGGCTAACATCTGTACAATGTTCATCTTTCCCCACTGACGTACCGCATCTACTTTCAGATTTTCTAACCGATTGAGTATTTCGTTCTTATCTGCTTCGTTATATAAATTTTTCATTTGTTTGTTAGGGTTATTTGTTCTCTTTTACGCCTATAAAAATGTCTACTTCGGAGGCTTCACCTTGCTGAGACTTCTCGGTGTAGCGCTCATAGTCGTATATATAAGTGCGATTGAGCGTGGCGTCGTTGTCCCAGATATGTTGCCACATTGCCCCTACTGCTTGAGGCATTGCGCCCTTGGCTACAAACTTTTGAAAGGTTTGCTCAGGGAATTCCCTGCCTTCTAAGCCGTCGGGAATTGTGCTGAGCGTGGTAACTTCCACCCCTATCATACAAGTGTAAGGCTCGGTATAGTCCTTTTGGTAATCGGTGTAGATGCTGTAAATGGCGTCGCTTACCTTATTGGGTATTTTTGCCAAAAGTTGCTCGCTAAAAAAGCGTTGCCAAAGGTTTCCGATGTCCTGCATCGCCTGTCCGTTCTGATTGGTAGTGCGTACACTAATTCCTATTATTTTCATTTTTTTTGTATTTAAATAGTTTTTAATAAATTTTCTTTAACTTCTTACAAACTTCCCGATACTCTCTAAAAGTTGGGGTTTGTCTTCCAAAGCGATTTTAGCGATGGCGTAAAACTCGCGTACCCACTTCTCGAAGGCGGCAAAAGCGGTGTCTTTATCCTTAGTAGCCTGCTGACTTTCACCTCTTTCGAGGACGTAAGTGGCTTCGGCTTGCTTTACATCGGCGAGGGCGGTGAGCTGGGTTTCGATATGCTCAGCAGTGATTTTAAGTTTATTGAGCGGAGTGAGCAAATCGGGTTTGGCTTTGAGCTCTTTGTAGAACGCCTCGATGTCTTCAAGAAGCTTATTGGTACGCAAAGGCGCCACTCCCTTGATATGAAGGGCAATAAGGATTTTAGGCTCCTCTTTGTAGATGATTTTAGCCTTTTTGCGGTCGGTAGCGTAAACGTTTTTGAAGGCTTCGAGCTTTTTGGAGAACTCGTTATAGGCGAGAGCTTCCTCAGAGGTCTCGCGCTTGTTGGTTTCGTACATCTGGGCGGCGGTATCGTATAGGGCTTTGCCTTGTGCGATTTCCTTATCGCCATAGCCGTACTCAGCTAATTCCTTTTTCAGGACATCATTTTTGGAAATATTCTCAAAAATGAAGGAATAATTCTTGAATTTTTCGGTTGAAATGTGGATAATTGCCATATTAATTCAATTTTTAAATGATTATTAAATTATTTTTACTATTTTTTACTTGATTTTGCGTTCCCGCGAATTAATATTGTATTCCCGTGAGTTGATTTCGTATTCCCACGACTTAATATTGTGTTCCCGTGAGTTAATATTGGAACTTTTATAATCTATTAAGATTTAAATTTACCAAATATTATTTTTCAAAAGCAAAAATACATATTTTTTTAGAATATCTATATTATATTATTCTATCCACTCTATATTGTCTGGATTTTTTAAATAAATCTCTCTCAAAATTTTAGTTATTTGAGTATTTTTGTCTTTAATAGTAATAATTAAAGTATCTATTGCTCTTGTAAGAGGAATTAATGTCCATAAATTTACAAATCTTTCCCTCTTTTCATCAAAGGATTCTAAAGCTAACTCTTCTTGATTAATTTCTTCTTTATATGTATTGAATTTATACTTCATAAATTCATCTAACTCCAAACAAACGACAGTCCACCCTTCTAAACCTCTACATGATTCATATTGTAAAAGTCTATGTTGATTAATATCTACAGGATAATTTGTCCTTAAATCTTGTTTTGTGCCATCCCATATAGAAATCTCTTTTTTGAAAAATTCCTCTGTTTTAATAAAATATCTTTCTTCTTTTCCTTCTTGATTTCTCTTATAAACTAAATTAGGTGGGCATAGGAACATCATGTCATAGGCACTATTCAGGTTAGCTTTACATGCTTCAAACTCTCTTTTATGGAGTTCTTCTGTATAATCTCCTATTTTGACAATTATTTTTCCTCCATAATAGTCTTCCTTTGCTTTCAAATTCCAATTTGTATTTAATTTAGTAGCTATATCATTTACAAAATTTACAAGTACTACTTTTTGTCGCAAACTTATTTTTTCATTGGTTTTTCTAAAATCAATATCTTTCCTCAATCCTTCTATCCAATTACATTTTTTTTGAGAACGAATTAATTGATCTACTCCATCTGCTACAATAGATTTTTGTCTTCCAAAAATAAAAAAAATGATTTTCTTTTCTATTTCATTCCAATCTTGACCTTCATCAATTAACACATAATCCCATGCTATTTGCTGATGTCTTGTTTTCATTAATTTTTCTAAGTCAGAATGTTCTATTACTTTATTTTCTACGTACTCATAAAACTCATTTAACAAATCATAATAGCGATTTAAGTAATTAGGTATATAAACATTTCCTTTATTACTTTTTTCAGTTTGTATTTCAAAACCTAATAGTATTTCATAAAAAAATTTATGAAGAGTTGATATATTGACGGAACGACTATCTATATCATCAGGTATTTCACCCAAAGCTAGCATTCTTTTTATATCACTAACTAAAGCATGATTATAAGTAAGTATCAAACACCTTGCTCCTTCATTTTCAGCTAAATCACAAGCAATATTAATTAGTTTTATAGTCTTTCCTGTTCCAGCTCTTCCAGAAATAACAACAAGTTTTTCTCCTATGGCTTGTGCATAAATTTGTTCTTTAAGTATTTTTTTTGTGATTTGTTCTAATTTTCTTCTATTTAAGTCTCCCATAGATTCTTTGACTTTTGAAAACAAATCAAAAATCCTATCCATTTCATTAAAATCATAACTTTGATTGTACTTTAAACTTTTAAAAGTACAATACCCTTTGGGTTGATTAGTATCTTTATTTATAGGATTATAAGGTATTGACTGAACGCAGGCTAATTGGAATAACCATCTTAAAGTAAATTTATTAGGTAGATAATTATGCTTATCATAAAGGTTAGGATTACTATTTAAAAAATCTTTTTTAATTGTATCAGCACTTACATTACGAAGCCAGATGAAATTACATATATATGGAGAAAAGTTAAGTCTATCTTCAAAATAATTTTTTAGTGAATATTTCTGATTTTCACTTTGGGTTGTAACATCGTGAAGTTTATCGTTATAACGGACTAATAAAGTTGTACCTTCTAATTTAATTTTATCAGCAGAATGAAGTTTTGTTTCAATTACAAAACAAAAATCATTTATAAAGAGATTCCTATTTTCTTGAGGATAAAATATTTCTTTCCTATTTTGGAAAGTTTTTGATTTTGTTTTAATATTCATTGAAAAACTATCAAACTTTCCTATTACAATAATATCAACATCCTTTGTTTCTTGACCGAAAAGTGTTACATTACTTAATATTAAAATCTCTCCATTTGTGCTTGGAGATTTTCTAAGTTCTTCTTCAAATATTTCTTTCAAAACAATAGCATCTTTATATTCATTAGAGTCCTGTTTCCCTTTTATTCTAATCGTTACTCCCATTCTTATATTTTTAATTGATACTATAACTTTTTCTATGATATAAAACGCTCTGGCAAAGCTCATTTTTATCACTTTTTATGCAAATACCTTTGCCAAAGTGTTGTGATTAACCATTAATCATTAACCGTTAATCATTGTTTATACATTTTTTCCCTCAATTCCTGAATATTCTTGTCGTCCATATATTCATCAAAGGTCATATAGCGGTCGATAATGCCATTAGGGGTAAGCTCAATGATACGATTGGCGACGGTTTGCGAAAATTCGTGGTCGTGGGTGGTGAAAAGCACGGTACCTTTGAAGTTTTTCAGCGAGTTGTTGAAGGCGGTGATGCTCTCCAAATCCAAATGGTTGGTAGGTTCGTTAAGCATTAGCACATTGGCGCGCAACATCATCATACGGCTGAGCATACAGCGCACTTTCTCGCCTCCTGAGAGCACTTTGCAGTTTTTGAGGGCTTCCTCGCCACTGAAAAGCATCTTGCCCAAGAACCCGCGCACATATACTTCCTCGCGCTCCTCCTCTGTTTTCGCCCATTGGCGCAACCAATCCACCAAAGAAAGGTCTTGAGTGAAGAAATCGGAGTTATCCACCGGCAGGTAAGACTGCGAGGTGGTAATCCCCCACGCAAAAGTGCCCGCATCGGGCTTGAGGTTGCCGTTGAGAATCTCATAAAAGGCAGTGGTGGCGCGTGAATCCTTAGAAATCACGGCTACTTTGTCGTCTTTAGCAAGGTTGATGTCTACATTTTGGAACAATACCTGTCCGTCGATAGATGCAGCGAGGTTTTCCACGTGTAGGATTTGGTCTCCAGCCTCGCGGTCACGCTCGAAAATGATGGCAGGGTAACGACGAGAGGACGGTTTGATTTCCTCGATATTGAGTTTCTCCAACATCTTCTTACGAGAGGTCGCCTGCTTTGATTTTGCCACGTTGGCACTAAAGCGCGCGATAAATTCCTGCAACTCTTTGGCTTTCTCTTCCGCTTTTTTGTTCTGTTGCGCACGCTGACGAGCTGCTAACTGGCTACTTTCGTACCAGAAAGTATAGTTACCCGAATAATGATTGATTTTCCCGAAGTCAATATCGGAGATATGGGTACAAACAGCATCGAGGAAGTGGCGGTCGTGGGAAACTACAATCACCGTATTGTCATAGTTTGCTAAAAAGTTCTCCAGCCAGCTGATAGTCTCGAAGTCGAGGTCGTTCGTAGGCTCGTCCATTATGAGTACATCGGGGTTACCAAAGAGTGCTTGCGCGAGAAGTACTCGCACCTTGAGCTTGCCGTCCATTTCGGACATCATAGTGTAGTGCATATCTTCGGTAATGCCCAAATTGGAGAGTAGGGCTGCCGCATCACTCTCGGCATTCCAGCCGTTCATCTCATCGAACTGTATTTGTAGCTCACCGATGCGTTCGGCGTGTTCATCGGAATAGTCGGCATAGAGGTCGTCCATCTCTTTTTTGACTTTGGAGAGGACTTTGTTGCCCATAATCACAGTGTCGAGCACGGTGTAGTCGTCATAAGCGTAGTGGTCTTGTTCGAGCACCGACATACGCTTGCCTGGTTCGAGGATCACACGACCCGAAGTAGGTTCTTGCTTGCCAGAAAGGATTTTTAGGAAGGTAGATTTGCCTGCCCCATTGGCACCGATAATGCCGTAGCAGTTGCCTTGTGTAAAAGTTACGTTTACCTCATCGAAGAGGACGCGCTTGCCGAATTGTACGGATAAATTGGATACTGATAACATTGTTAATGATTAATGTTTAATGATAAATGACTATTTATTTTTGTAATGACCATAAGCAGTCGCTAAGACCACTAACTTTTTTTCTTCAAAGATTTCATAAACAAGCCTATGCTTGTCATTGATACGCCGAGAATATACAAGGCGTTCTCCCTTACCTTTAAGACGCTCTACCTTGCCTGTTCCTGTTGTCGGGTGTTGCTTTATTTCTTCGATAAGGTTAAGTATTCTCTCAACAATTTTTTTCTGTCCTGAACTTATATGCTTTGCCATATCTTCAGAAAAAATCTCTGTTTCTTCCAAAGAATACGTTTCTAATTCTTCCATTATTTCAAATATTTAGCTCTAAGTTCTTCTATGGTAACTTTCGTTCTTTTGCTTTTCATAGAGCGGTCTATTTTTGCAAGGAACTCTTCCTCTGTCATTTCTGTTTCATCTTTCTTCTCTTTGATAATTTTGATATCCTTGGCTTTGAACTTTTTCAATATTTCCTCTATAATAGGAAAATCTATTGCTTTTACATTTGTTTGAAAAGTTATTGTTTCCATAAAATAATGTTTTAACGATTTATTAAATATCTACGGTAAAGATAACATTGAGCTCTTTGTCTAAAGCGTTTTTATAAAACTCTAAAAGTCCTTCGCTCCAGTCTAAAAGAAATGTAAGATTATCCTCATCTTTTGGGAGAGTATATTCCTCTTCGGGGATTTTATCAAAATTGTTTTTAATAGTTTCTTGTAGGTTATTGGTTTCCAGATAAGCCACAATATCTTTGATAACTTCGGGCTTTTTGAGCGAAATAACATAGTCATTGTGGTCTAAAATCAGTTCCCCACCGAAAACAACATTGTAAGGTACTTTGTTTTCTTCATTCCACGTGCCTTTCCCAAGACAAAACTGGACTCCTTCCCACGCTTTGTTAATCTCAAAGCCTTCAGAAGTATTAAATAGTTCTTCTTCTATTTCTTCAAGCATATAGTCGTACATCTCGTCTATATCTTGCGCTTTTAATTGTTCTAACGCTTCATCAGTAATAGCGTAAAGCATTCCTAATCGTGCCATAATGTATTGTTTTAAAGTGCAAAAGTACGGAATATTTGTGAGATATGAAAATAATAGCAATTGTATAGAGAAGTTATTTCTGAGCTATTACAATAAGCGCCATTGAAGTTTCAGAATTAAAAGACTCTTTTTTGAAGTTGCCGTATAGTTTAAGGTCTTTAAAACCTATTTGAGAGAGCCATTGGGTGAGTTCTTCGGAAAAAATAGGCTGTAAAAGCTCTTCATTAGCGATAGTTTCGTCCAAAACTGTCCTAAATATTACCTTGTTATCGCTATTTAAGTGATAAGAACGCTCAAACTTTACTTTTTCGTTCTCTATTAGAGGCAGGTTACCGAGAAAATTACCTTCTTTCTGGGCAAAATACTTTTCAAAGTTTACCATTTGCAAGATAAGCTTGCCTCCTTGCGTGAGTTGGTTATAAGCCTTTTTAAGAAAAGTTTGCACTTCGTCTTTATTATCCAAATGTGGAAGCGTGTTCCCAATGTTGATAATGGTATCGAACATAAGTAAAGTATCGATAGCAAGCATATTGAGCTCTTGCACTTCAATATCCTTGGCAGTAGCCTGAGCAATAAGTGCTTTACTGAGGTCGATAGCCGTAACATCATAGCCCTGTGCGCGCAGATAGGCGGTAAGGTTGCCCGTACCTGCCCCTACATCAAGAACTGTCTTGCCGTACACTTCGGCATCGAAAAAGACTTTATGTGCAGGCGATAGCGGAAAGATAGCATCGTATTTCTCAGCGATACTATTGTAGAATTGTGACATATTTTTTAATGATAAATGATTAATTGTTAATGATTAATGGAACAGAAACACTTAATTTGTAAATATTTCTGTACTGATGTATCTCCTTTTTATTTGCGATGTTTAAATCGGTATTTTGTTCGAATGAGGGGTAGACGATAAGGCAATCTATCAACCTATCATCATCTATTTTTAGAGCTTTATAAACCCTTTCCAAACGCGCATAAGCACTCACCTGACGAATGTCGTCTATCACTCTACTATCTTCATAAACAGTTTTGTATTTGGCATCAATCACCATTTTGTATTCTGGAGTGTTGAGCAAGAAATCTAACTCAGTGTAATCACCCGTAAAATGATAGTGTACCTCTCCCCTACTGCCGAACTGTTCTTGTAGTTTTTTGTATACATATAACTCAAAAAGTTTGGGCATATCTATCCAAAAAGGCGGAATAGCTACTTTTTGTTGGGTTGTTTCGGTGATATTATACGAAAAACGCTTCAAAATCTGCTTCCCGATGCGAATAGCTTCCTCATATTCTTTAAAAAAAGGATTGGTAGTGAGTTTTTTGAGGTTTTCTACGTCAAGTTCTTCTGAAATCAACTCAAAATGCGGACTACAATACGTAATCAGTTCTCGAATAGATTCGTCATTGCCTGCAAAGTAATTAGAGTGTGTATTCTTAAAGCTGATGATAAACTGCAAAACTTTCTTCAAAAAGCGATTTTCTAGACTATCCATTCCAAACTCTTGATACCTACATACGTGGGCTGTGAGTTTGTTCTTAAAAACATTTTGTTTGAGGTGTTTACCTAACTGTATCTTGCCTTTGATGCGGTTATTAAGATTCTCCTCCACCGTGTAGTACGATTTTTTAAGTCCTTTGCGCACAATACGCTTCAGTAGCAATAGGAATTGTACCATTAGGAAAGGCGTGAGCGTGTCTTTTTGCTGTTCGATGGCAATTAGCGGTTCGTCCCAATAGATTTTGATAAGATTTTGTGTATGTTTGGGGTCGAGCGCCGTAATGCTGAGAAGCATTTTTAAGTAGTCGATTTCTGCCCATTCTTCCTCTTGGGTAGGTAAGCCTTCAACAATCTGTTTTTTATTCATTTTAGGCTCTATATATACGAATTTGTGATGTTTTACCAACCACAAAGCTCCCACGTAATAGCCTGCCTGCAAACACACTTCTTCCTCATTTGTACGACTGATTTCAAAAGGATATATAGGATTTCCCCATTTATCTTTCTTCAATACATACGGACAAATCTTAGGTATTGCTTCAAAGTAAATACTTCCCTCCTCTTTTTTGATGCTATAGGGTTGATGTTCAAGAAGGGTTATTTTCATAGACTAATGTTTTAATTTCTTGCATTTGTTCTTCAATCTTTATATTATCTATGAGTATCCCATCTTTTATGTATTCCAATAGAATGGGCTTGATTTCGTATTCCCAACGAATAGACATAGGCACATCTTTTCCATCGCTATATTTTTTCTGAATAAAATACGACTGTCCAAGCCACACATCTTCTGGTTTAAATTCAGGTGATAAGGTTTTGGCACGTTTTAATTCAGTATCTGTATTGTTAATATATTCATCATAGTTCTCAATAAAGAGCTTACTTACTGCTTTAAACAAGTTTTTATCAAAATTACCTTCTAACTCCTTAGGCAACACATTCACAAAGGCAAAGCGCCGACGAATGGCATAATCTATATGCCCTACCGAGCGGTCAGCCGTATTCATTGTACCGATGATGTAGAGATTAGGCGGTAGTGTGAAACTATTGTCATCATCGATGGCATACATACTCTCCACGGATTCCCCGCGATATTCCAAGGCATAGATGAGTTCCCCCAATACTGTTGAAAGGTTCGCACGGTTGATTTCGTCGATTATGAGGACGAAGGGTTTAGTACCTTTCTTTTTCTTTACAATGCTCTTACAAGATGTATAAGTTTTTACAATATCAGCCCATTGTATAAAATAATCAGTCATTATTTCCCAATATCCACCTTTGTTACGTTTTATATTCTCATAAAAACTTTTAAAATTATCATTTAGATTTTCTTGAGAAAAATCAAAAATTGATATACTACTTATTTTTCCCTTTGCTTTATAAAATAATCTACCATTTTCTATTTTATCAAACACAACTGTTCTTTCTATAGGATCAAAAAAGAACTCTTCTTTATTCTCTCTTTTTTTATTTAGAAATTTTTTAAATTCTTCTGTAATATCATAGACCTCGTTTACTACTATTTCTTCCTCCTCTTCAATACTTTCTGTATTGTAAACTTCCAATGCTTTCTCTGCAAACTCAGCTAACACTTTATTTTCAGCTGTATAGACAATCCCGTCTCCCTCTTCATTAGGCTTGGCGACAATGCCCCTTACAAAATCTTCATAAGAGTAACTGGGGTGAAACTGAATGAGTTTAAACTGCTCATTACCCTCTAAACTATCATTGTCATTCAAACCTAATAGCTGTTTGGCAATACGCTTGGCTTCACGGGTTTTACCTGTACCTGGAGGACCTTGTAAAATGATTTGGTGTTTGTAATGTAGTAGGTCGATAATCGTAGGCTTAATCGCTTGATTTGTCATATTACTTTCTATTGTTTCAAATTCTACTTTGTATTTCTTTTCAAAAACATATTCTCTGAAATAACTATTGTCATAACTTTTAGGATAGGTCTCCTTATCAAGTGCTATCTCTTCTTTGACAGCATTTTTGATATCAGGGTAATATGTTTCAATATGTTGTGGGGTTCCCTGATAATAAAGAAAAGCATTGTTAGGTCTTTCAAACTCTTCCCTTCTCAACTTTGGAATATCTACTTCCCTTCCTGTAATAAAAAGAAATTCTTTGGGACTTACACTTAAACAAATCCTCTTCCCTATGTGATAACGAAGTGATTTTTCATCTAATCTAACACTGAATACTTGATTTTCGGTATCTTCTAATGCTAAATCCTCTATAATATTTCCTAATTTGTAAAAGAAAACAGAAGCCCAATGCTTAGGAATCTTATCCAATACGTTTCTAAATGCTTTTTCTGAAGAAATTGTCATATTCTGGTACACAATATCCTGAGCCAATAGCAAAGGTTCATCAAAACCTTGTGGAATAAAGTTGCTCGTGAGTTGTCTTAACTCAGGATTGTTAAAATAAGTCGTAATTTCGGTAAGCAACTCAATAAAATGCTCGTATTTGCGCTCTTTTCGGGAAACTTCTCCTAAATACTCACATAACTTAGTATAAATATCCCTTTTATAAAAAGTATACTCATTAGGGAATTTCAGCGTCAGTAAAAAAGAAAGAGTACGCTCATCAATTTTTGTACTAAAATTTATATTACTTTTCTCTTTTAAGTCATCAATAACATTTTCAGTGAAAGTCCTGCATTTTCCCAATTTGGTATAGAAATCATCAGCCCCATAAACAATACCCAACAATTCCTTTAATTTCGTTGGATAGTTTTCTCCTAACGCTTCCAATATACCAAAAGGACGGTAATCTACTAAATTATCCTTTTTCCGAAAAGCCTCTTTAAACATTTCGTAAAAATCAGGAGCATTAATATCCCAATGCTGCTCAAAATGTTCTATTGCCTGCCATTTGTACACTTCATCAGGATTAGAAGGCTTTTCTTGTAAGAAACGAATGTAATTGCTTATAAGTGCTTGTATTTTCTCATTCATAGTATTTCAGTTTTTGCGCAACAAAATTACTCAATTTTCTGTATAAACAAAAAGAGCTACCCGATTTTTCATTCAGATAGCCCTTTTAAGAAGTTCTTATTTAGTAGTTAAAAAATCATATAAATCTAATTCTCGGAAAGCCTTATGAAGCAAACGACTCTTATCGTTAAAAGCCTCTTCCATCGATATCATTGTCTCTGAGCGCGACACACCTTGAATGTCGTCTATCATATAAATAACTTCCTTAGCGTGTTTCACCCCCTTTGTCCTAATTTTACAAAACAGATTGTATTTCCCCGAAGTAATGTGTGCCTCTGTTACAAACGGAATAGCCTCTAATTGTTCCAAAACATACTCAGCTTGATGATTGCGCTCCAAAAAGATACCCACATAAGCAATAAAAGTATACCCCATTCTCTCGTAATCTACTGAAATGGCAGAACTTTTTATAATTCCCAATTCTTCCATTTTTCTTATCCGTACATTCACTGTCCCCGACGATATATCAAGTGCCTTAGCAACATCTATATAGGGTTTTCGTGCATCTTCTATAAGAATATCCAATATCTTAAGATCCATTTCATCTAATCTATATTTTGCCATCTACATTAAGTTTACGAGTTCTTTTTTTAAAAGCGCAAAGTAACAATGTTTTTTTGTATATTCCAAATTGCAACGTACTTTTTAAGTTGAAGTCTACCCATAACCTTCTTTTTATCTCTGCCTTAGCTTCAACTTTCCTTCTACTTAGGTTCGTTGTTCCTTCGTTCATCGTTCGTCTTTTGTTCGTTGTAGA